>CAXTVD010000260.1:0-5845 GCA_964247575.1 uncultured Lichenihabitans sp. | reverse complement strand
TCCCCGTCCTGATCGAGGGCGAGTCGGGCGTCGGCAAGGAGTTGATGGCGCGGGCGATCCAGGGCTCGTCCGATCGGCGCGGCAAGCCCTTCGTCACCGTGAATTGCGGTGCGCTGCCCGAGAACCTCGTCGAGTCGATCCTGTTCGGCCACGAAAAGGGGGCCTTCACCGGGGCAACCGAGAAGCACGCCGGCAAGTTCGTCGAGGCCAATGGCGGCACGCTGTTCCTCGACGAGATCGGCGAACTGCCGCTCGAGACCCAGGTCAAGCTGCTGCGGGCGCTGCAGGAGGGCGAGGTCGATCCGGTCGGGGCGCGCCGCTCCGTCCGGGTGGACATCCGGCTGATCTCGGCCACCAACCAGAACCTCATCGAGCAGGTCAAGCGGGGCCACTTCCGCGAGGACCTGTTCTATCGTCTCAACGTATTCCCCATCACGATCCCGCCGCTTCGTGCGCGGCGCGCCGACGTGCCGGACCTCGCCCGCCGCTTTGCCGCCCGTTTTGCGGCCGAGGAGGGCAAGCGCGTGCGCGGCATCGGGGCCGAGGCCCTGGCTCTGCTGTGCAAGTACGACTGGCCGGGCAACGTGCGCCAGCTCGAGAACGCCCTGTTCCGCGCGGTGGTGCTCGCGGACGGCGACGAACTCACCGTGCTGGAGTTCCCGCAGATCGCCGCCCAGGTCGATGGCTTCGACGTGCGCATCCCCGCCGTCCCGGCCGTGAGCGCCGTCCTGCCGTCGGTCGAGCGGGAGATCGTGCGGGTCGAGGTGCGCGACCCCAACGTGATGCGGCTCCTCGACGAGAACGGGGACGTGCGGCGCATGGAGGAGGTCGAGGCCGATCTGATCCGCTTCGCGACCACCCATTACCGTGGCCAGATGTCCGAGATGGCCCGCAAGCTCGGGATCGGGCGATCGACGCTCTATCGCAAGATGAAGGATTTCGGCCTGGGCGACAGCGAGGAGACCGCTGCGGCCTGAGGGCGACCGGCGACGGCTCCGCCCGCGTGGTGGGGCAAAGCCATTGTGCCTCGCGGGCCACGCCGCATCGTGAATGCGGGTCGGTCGGCCCTCCGCCGCCGCGCGGGGCTGGATTTCCCGCCGCCCGCGCCATCAAAGGGTAGGGGATTCGAGCATCCTGCGGCGGCGGTCTTGGCCGGCGCGGGTCTTGTCGATCTGGAGTGCAAATGCGGGCGATTCTGCTGCGGCCGAAGGGGCTGACCCTTGCGGCGGCCCTGATTCTCGGAACCACGGCCGGCGGTCCTGCGCGCGCGCAGGAGACGCCGTTTCCTGCGCCCCCGCCCGCCTTCGGGCCCAAGCTCGGCGGCCTCGCAACGCCCGATGCCCTCGTCGCCCTGATCGGAGCGCGGCTTGGCCGGCCCGCACTCCCGCCGAGCGAGGTGCGCGTCTTCGAGGATGACGGGATCGTCGGATCGGTTCCGGCCGGGGCGGCGCAGGCCCCGGCGCGTCGGGCGGCCTCCGCCGTGCCGCCCGCCCTGAGTTTCGAGGACGCCGCGCCGGTGCGGTCGGCTGCCTTGCTGACGGGAAATCCGGGCGCCGACAGGCCGGCTCCCGAGCCGACGATCCGCGGCACCGACCCGGTCGCGCCCCCTGCCCTGGGCGTTGCGGCTCCGCCGGCGCCCCCTGCCGAGCCGGCTACCGCCGCCGCGCCCCCCTCCCCTGTCCAGCCTGCCGCGGTTGCGTCGCAGCCGCCGCTCCCGCCCGCTGCCGCAGCCCTGGCATCCCTGCTGACCGCCTTCCCCGGCGAGACCGTGCCGGGCGACACGACGGTCCAGGCCACTGAGCGCCGCAAGAGCCGCGAGGCCATTGCGGGTTTCTACGCAGCGCGAAGCGACGCGCCGCTCTGGACCGCTGACGGGCGTTTCTCGGCTGCCGCCCGCTCGGCGCTGGCGCGGATCGACCACGCCGCGGAGGACGGCCTCGACCTTCGGCGGACCACCGTGCCCGTGCCGCGCGGGACCGACCCGGCGGCGCTTGCCGCCGCCGATCTCGCCCTCTCCGAGGCGGTGGTCGCTTACGGCCGACAGGCCACCGGGTCGCGGGTCGATGTCGCTCACCTCGGGGGGCTGATCGATTTCAGGCCCGACGTGGCGCCGGCCGACCGGATCCTCCGGACGGTCTCGACCGCGGCGGATGCCGGGGACGCGCTACACGCCTTCAACCCGCAGCAGCCCGGCTACCAGGCGCTCCGCGACAAGCTCGCCGAACTCCGGCAGGCCAATCCACCCGAAGCCCAGAGCCGCATCCCCGCCGGCCCCGTGCTGCGCCCCGGCATGAAGGATGCGCGGGTCCCGCTGATCCGCGCCCGCTTCGGGCTCGACGTCGCGAGCATCGAGCCGGGCGTGCCCGAACGGGTCTACGACACGGAGGTCGCCGCCGCGGTCGCCGGCTTCCAGCGGGCGCACGGCCTGCCGGCTTCGGGTCTGCTCACGCCGCGTACCGTCGCCGTCCTGTCCGGCGGCAACCCGACCGCGCTCGAGAGCACGATCATCGCCAACATGGAGCTCTGGCGCTGGCTGCCGCGCGAGCTCGCGCCCGACCGGGTGGAGGTCAACATCCCCGATTACACCGCCCGCGTCCTGCGCGACGGGGCGAGCGTGCACCAGACCCGCGTCGTCGTCGGGCAGCCGGACAAGCCCACCCCCGTCTCGGCCGAGCAGATGCGGTTAATCATCGTCCCCCCGTACTGGAACGCGCCGCTCTCGATCATCAAGAACGAGATGACGCCGAAGCTGGCCGCCGACCCCGGCTATTTCGCCAATCACGGCTACGAGGTCGTGGAGCGGAACGGCACCACCTATGTCCGGCAGCCGCCGGGGGACGGCAATGCGCTCGGCCGCATCAAGTTCATGTTCCCCAACAGCCATTCGGTCTACCTGCACGACACCAACGCCCGCAGCTATTTCGGGCGCGACATGCGGGCGCTCAGCCACGGCTGCGTCCGCGTCGAACAGCCCTTCAGCTTCGCGGAGGCGGTGCTCGGACGGGAGAACGGCTGGTCGGAGGCGCGCGTCAAGAAGCTGATCGGCGGGCAGGAGCGCACCATCAACCTGCCGAAGCCGCTGCCGATCCTGATCACCTACTTCACGGCCTTCGTCGACCCGCAGACCGGGTTCCAGCTGCGCGACGACGTCTATGGCTATGCCGGCCGGGTCAAGGCCGCGCTGAACCTGCCGTCCTGACAGCCGGGCCGGCTCACGGCGCCGGCCGCGGACGTCGACCATCTGACTGAGCCGATGGCGCAGGCCCGGCGCGCGACGGTCGCCCTGCCGATTCGGCGGGGCGGCCTTTTTTTTTCCGCAGCACGGCGCTAAGGACGACGGGTCATGCCCGTCGCGGGGACCTGGGCCGCTCAGCGCGTCACCCTCCGTTAACGCTTCTCGGCAAGACTTCGCGTCTCCAGTTGCGCGTGGCTTTCGGGCCACGGCACGGTCGATGGGCGGGTGTCGAGTTGAGAAGATTGCGTTTGAGTTCGCTGATCGGCCACGTCACGCAACGGCGCTTGATCATCGGCTTGATCGCAGGCGCCCTGGCAGCCGCCATGCCGGCGGCGACCGAGAGCGCGATCGCCAACGGCGACACGCGGACCCTCGATCTCTACCACGCCCACACCCATGAATCGATTTCGGCGACCTACATGGTCAATGGCGAATACGACCAGGCGGTGCTCGACAAGCTGAACTGGTTCCTGCGCGACTGGCGGCGCGACGAGCCGACCAAGATGGACCCGCGCCTGTTCGACGTCGTCTGGGAGGTGCATCGCGAGTCCGGCTCGCAGCAGCCCATCGAGGTCATGTCCGCCTATCGCTCGCCGGAGACGAACGCCATGCTGCGCCGGCGCTCGCGCGGCGTGGCCGAGCATTCCCAGCACATTCTGGGCAAGGCGATGGACCAGCATTACATGGACGTGCCGATGTCCCGCATCCGGGAGATCGGCATGCGGCTGCAGCGCGGCGGGGTCGGCTTCTATCCCACGGCGGGCACGCCCTTCGTCCATCTCGACGTCGGCGGGGTCCGCCACTGGCCCCGCATGAGCTACGACCAGCTGGCGCGCCTGTTCCCCGACGGCAAGACGGTCCACATCCCCTCCAACGGCCAGCCGCTGGCCCACTACGAGGAAGCCCGAGCGGAGCTCGAGTCGCGCGGCGACGGCTCCTACCCCTCCACCACCCAGCTCAAGTCGAAGGGTTTCTTCGCCTGGCTGTTCGGCGGCGGGGGCGGGGGCGACGAGGACGAGGACAACGAGGCGGCCGGCCTTCGCGGCCGGTCGGGCGCCGGGACCCGCACCGCCTCGCTCAACGGCGCCTCGACGGCGGCGATGGATGTGGGAAGCTACGGCAACGCGGCCAAGGACCGTGGCGCGGCGGTGGCCGTGGCCGCCCCCGCACCCCGCTTCTCGTTCTTCTCGCAGCAGCCCGCCGCACCCGCCGCACCGCCACCCCCAGCACCGCCACCGGCCGCGCCGCCGCCCATCGCCCCGGAACGGCTGGCCAGCACGGGCCCGTCCGACGCGCCGGTCACCGCAGCGATCGTTCCCGAACAAGGCCCGATCCCCTCGCTCCCCGTGGCGGCCCTGCGCGGCGCGCCCTTGCCGCCGCGCCGGCCGACCGAACTCGGCGCGCTCGGTCCCCTTGCGCCACTCCCGCCCACCCGCCCCTCGGGCCTCGCGGGCGCCTCGCCGCACGATACCCAGGTCGCGGCCGTGCCCGGCGCCGGGCACGGCGACGCGATCGGCGCGCTCCTGACCTCGCCGTCGGCAGCCCGCTACGCCCGGCTGCCGGACGTCATCACGCAAGCCGCAGGCGAGAGCGCGTCCAGCCGTGCCCTCGGCTATGCGCCCCAGGGCGGCGGGCTGGGGGGGACGGTGCCGATGCCGGTCGCGCGGCCGTCGACCCTCGTCTCGACCCACCTCGACAGATCGAACTTCCGGTCGCTGACGCGGCCCGAACCGGCGACCACGGCGGGCGGGCGATCGGCCCTGGGCGCAGCCCTGCCCCCCTTGCGCGCCGCGGCCCGGACCGACCTCGGGACCCTGGCGGCCAACCGCTCCGCCCGGTCGACCAGTTTCCAGCCGAAGGCGACCGAACTGACCACCGACCGCTTCTCCGGCCAGGTCGTGAAGCCCGGCGCGCAGGCCCAGGGCGACAGCCGTCGCACCAGTCTGGACTAGGGCCCGGCTGGCGGCTCCTAGGCCGTCATGCCGAGGGCGGCAAGGTAGAGCTCAAGGATCTCCTCTTCCTCGCGCCGCTTGTCCTTGTCCTGCTTGCGGATGGAGACGATCTTGCGGACGATCTTCACGTCGTAGCCGGTTCCCTTGGCCTCGGCATAGACGTCCTTGATGTCCTCGCTGACCTGCTTTTTGTCCTCCTCCAGCCGCTCGATGCGTTCGATGAAGGCCAGGAGATGTTTGGCTTCGGAACTGTTGGGGTCCATCCGGGATCTTGCATGGCTCGGTGATGGGCGGAGTGTCCGCACCGGGCCGGAAGCCATGGAACGGGGGCTGCGCTGCGTCAAGACGGCGCCGGGCCTGGCCGGTCGCCCGTCACCGGCTTCCACAACGGAGCCGATGAGCCGATTGCGGGAGCCTCCGCGATGAGCTATGCAACCGAGGTCGTCGCCGGCCTGCACCCGTAGCTCAGCTGGATAGAGCGCTGCCCTCCGAAGGCAGAGGTCACACGTTCGAATCGTGTCGGGTGCGCCAACCTTTTCAACGACTTAGTCGTTTTGGTAGCCGCTCATAGGGCGAGCGACTCACCAGATACTCACCGGCAGGTGTGAGTGGAGGCGCTCCTTTCTGCCCGGCAAAGCCGGTTCCGTTGGGGCGTCAC
>CAXTVD010000259.1:0-5954 GCA_964247575.1 uncultured Lichenihabitans sp. | reverse complement strand
ACATCGCATGCTGCTGGGGCCGGCCATCATTCACCCTTGCGCAAAGCAGGCTCGTTTACGAATAGCCGCTACCCTGCCAGGATCGATCTAAACAAACCGAGACTCCTGCCATGTCCACACGCTCCACGATCCTGGCTGAGATGGAGGAGGTTGCGCGCGAGCAGGGCAAGGCGCTGGTGCCGCTCACCGACGACCTCGTCCTGCTGGAATCCGGTCTGGACTCGCTGTGCTTCGCCATCCTCGTGGCGCGGCTCGAGGACAAGCTGGGGACCGACCCGTTCACCGCCTCGGACGACGTCTACTTTCCCGTGACGCTCGGCGACTTCGTGACCTTCTACGAGCAGAGCACGGCGGCGGCCGCGTGATGCAACTGCGAGCTGCCCTCGCGACCGCCAGTCCGCGGCCGGGAGCGGCGTTGTATGCAGTCGACGGAACGGTGCTCCTGGCCGATCTGCTGCGGGGCAGCAGCCTCGGTGCGGCGCGCGACCAACTCGGCGGCCGGGCGGTGTTCCTGGCGACCGAGACCCAGCTCGCGGCCGCCCTCGCCATGGTGGACCTCGACGGCCTCGTGTCCCGCATGGTGATCAGCCCGCCCGACCTGCGGCCCGAGCACCGGGCGGCAGTCATCGCCGAAGCGGGCGTCGACGCGATTGTCACCGACGGCGACCCCGCCCGCTTCGCCGGCCTGAACCTGCCGGTCTTGACCATCGCCTCGTCGCTGACGCCGCTGCCGCCCGGACGGAACGAGCATCCCACCGAATGGGTGCTGGCCACCTCCGGCACCTCCGGCGCCCCCAAGCTCGTGGTTCACACGCTCGAGGCGCTGACCGCCGCCATCGCGCCCGTGCCGCCACACCGCCCGCTCGTCTGGGGCACCTTCTACGACATTCGCCGCTACGGCGGCCTGCAGATCTTTCTCCGTTCGATGCTGGCCGGCTGCTCGCTGGTGCTGTCGAGCGCCGGCGAGGCGCTGCCCGAGCACCTCGAACGGCTCGGCCGGGCCGGCGTGACGCATCTGTCGGGCACCCCCTCGCACTGGCGCCGCCTCCTCATGTCTGACGAGGTCCGGGCCATCGCCCCGGCCACGATCCGGCTGTCCGGCGAGATCGCCGATCAGGCGGTGCTCGACAGTCTCGCGGCGGCCTATCCGGACGCCACGGTCGGCCACGCCTACGCCTCGACCGAGGCCGGCGTCGGCTTCGAGGTGAACGACGGCCTGGAGGGCTTTCCCGCCGCCTATCTCGACGGGGGCCATCCCTGCACCATGCGGGTGCTGGACGGGAGCCTGCGGATCCGCTCGACGCGCATGGCAAGCCGCTACCTCGGCGAGAACCCCCCACCGTTGCGGGACGACGAGGGGTTCATCGACAGCGGCGACATGGTCGAGCGGCGGGGCGACCGGATGTACTTCGTCGGGCGGCGCGGCGGCATCATCAACGTGGGCGGGCTGAAGGTGCATCCCGAGGAGATCGAGGCCGTCATCAACCGGCATGACGGGGTCCGCATGTCCCTGGTGCGCGCGCGCCGCAGCCCCATCACCGGCGCCATCGTCGTGGCCGACGTGGTGCTTCACGAGGCGGCCCAGCCCGATCGCGTGCGGGACGAGATCATGGCGGCGTGCCGGGCCAGCCTCGCCGGTCACAAGGTCCCGGCGACCCTGCGCTTCGTCCCGGCCCTGGACGTGACGGCGGCCGGCAAGCTGTCGCGGACCTCTTGAGCGCGGCGGCCGCCCCGATGCGCAACGTGATCGTGACCGGCGGCAGCCGGGGGCTCGGACTCGGCATCGCGGCCCGGCTCGCGGGCGACGGCTTCCGGGTGATCGCCGTCGCCCGCCGCATGGCGGACGGGCTCGCGGCCGCGCAGCGCGAGCACGGCGACGCGCTGCTGTTCAAGCCCTGCGACCTCGGCGACATCGAAGCGCTGCCCGGGCTCGTGCAGACGATCCGCCGCGAGGCCGGTCCCATCTACGGCCTCGTGAACAATGCGGGAATCGGCACCGAGGGCCTGCTCGCGATCATGCACAATTCGCAGATCGAGACGCTGATCCGGCTCAACACGCTGTCGCCGATCGTGCTCACGAAATATGTCGTGCGGCAGATGATGGCCGAGCAGGAAGGCCGCATCGTCAACGTGTCGTCGATCATCGGCTCGACCGGCTACAGCGGCCTGTCCGTCTATGGCGCGACCAAGGCCTCGCTGCTCGGCTTCACGCGCTCGCTCGCGCGGGAGGTCGGCCGGCTCAATATCACGGTGAACGCCGTCGCGCCCGGTTTCATGGACACCGAGATGACCGCGGCCATGGGCGAGGCCCAGCGCGAGCAGGTCGCCCGGCGCAGCGCGCTCCGCCGCCTGCCGGTGGTCGCCGACGTCGCCCGCACCGTCGGCTTTCTGATGGGCGAGGGCGGCCGCAACATCACGGGCACGGTGCTGACGGTGGATGCGGGCAACACGGCCTGAAGACGGGGGTCAGACGCCGAAGGTGAAGCGCCCCGCCGGCTCCCACGGGCCGCCCCGGTAGTGCCAGAGGTCGAGGCCCTCGACGAGGCCGTCGAACGCTGGCCCCTCCGCGGCCAGCCTGTCCCGGAGGGTGCGGGCCGCCGCCGGGTCGGCCTTGTTCTGCACGGTGACATGCGGCCTGAACCCTTGCCGGTCCTGCGGCGTCAGCTCGTCTGCCCAGGCCGAGGCGAGCCGCGCGCGAAACTTCGCCAGCGGCGCGGCCGCGATCTCGTAGGCGACGCCCCGGCCGAGGAAGCGGAGGCCGGCCGTGGCAAAGGACATGGGCGGCTCGCTCGCGCAAGCCACCGCCAGCGTTCCCTGGATCGCGTCCCCCCGCTCGCCCGGCAGGTGATGGAACAGCGTGCAATGCGCCGGCACGATGTTGAGCTTGGCCGGAAAATGCTGGTCGCGGAGGCGCTGAAAGCACGCTGCCGCCAGAGGATCGAAGCGTGCGGTGAGGATCAGCGGATCGGGGGGTCGTGCGGGCACCGGTCTCTCCGAAGTGTTGCGCCGTGAACCCACCTTCGGCTCGCGGCGGCAGTGCCGAAGAAGGGTGGGACCGTTCGGGTTGCGACGGCGAGCCGAGCTTCTAGTTCCGTTCGAAGATCGACCTGCCCACCCCCGCGACCGAAGGCCGACGCGCGCCATGACAGCACCTGCCCCCGATCGTGGTCTCCCTCCGTCGACCCCGGCCGCCTCGCGGGACCCGGCCTGGACGCAGCGCGGCGATCCGGCCTTCCGGCGCATCAACGCCGCGCTGTTCGTCGCCGGCCTTGCGACATTCTCGCTCCTCTACTGCGTTCAGCCGCTTCTGCCGAACTTCGTGCAGGAGTTCCACGTCGATGCGGCGCAAAGCTCGCTGGCGCTCTCGGTGTCGACCGGCTGCCTCGCCTTCTCCATCCTCGCGGCCGGTAACCTGTCGGACCGGATCGGCCGCAAGACGGTGATGGCGACCTCGCTGTTCGCCGCCGCGGCGCTGAACGCCCTCGTGGCCTCGACATCGGGCTGGTGGCTCCTGCTGGTCGTCCGGACGATGGAAGGCATCGCGCTGGGAGGGGCGCCGGCGGTCGCGATGGCCTATCTCGCGGAGGAGATCCATCCCCGCAGCCTGGGTTTCACCATGGGGCTCTATGTCGGCGGCACCGCAATCGGCGGCATGTCGGGCCGGGTCGTCACCGGTTTCGTCGCCGAGCATCTGGGGTGGCGCGCCGCGGTCGGCACGGTCGGCCTGCTCGGCCTTCTCGCCGCGCTCGGCTTCGTGCTGCTGCTGCCCCCCTCCCGCAACTTCTCGGCCAAGCCCCGCGCCGGGCTGGGCCAGCAGCTCCGCTCCTATGGAGCGCAGCTCCGGCATCCCGCGCTGCCGCTGCTGTTCGCCTGCGGCGGCCTGCTGCTGGGCTCCTTCGTGACCTTCTACAACTATGCGGGGTTCCGGCTGCAGGCGCCTCCCTACAACCTCAATCAGGCGGAGAGCGGGGCCGTCTTCTCGCTCTACGCGCTTGGAACGCTCGCCTCGACGGCGGCGGGCGCGGCAGCCGACCGTCTGGGACGCGCGCCGGTGCTGATGGGCAGCGTTGCGCTGCTCACCCTCGGCCTTGCGATCACGCTGGCCACGCCGCTCCCCGTGGTGATCGGCGGGATCGCGCTGTTTACGCTGGGCTTCTTCGCAAGCCACGCCGTCGCGAGCGGCTGGGTGGGCCGCCTCGCCGGCGCTTCGAAGGGGCAGGCCGCCTCGCTTTACCTGCTCACCTACTATCTCGGCTCGAGTGTGCTGGGCTCGGTCGGCGGCCTGTTCTGGACAGGCGGACGCTGGCCGGCCGTGGCCGGCTATATCGGGCTTCTGCTCGCCGGCCTGGTGGTCGCCGTCCTTCGCCTGTGGCGCGGGTCGGCGCGGATCGAGCCGGCCTGACCTCAGGCCGCGGGAAAGCCTCCTTCGAGCGCGAAGCTCGAGACCGGATTGCGCCCGTTGGGCTGCTCCCGGGCCCGGAGCTGCTCGGGAAGCACGGACTTGTCGCCGGGGCGTCCGACCGCGATGGCGGACTCGACGCGATATCCGACCGGCACGTTGAGCGCGGCGAAGGCCCGCTCCATGTCGAAGCCGACCATGCCGTGCGCCTGCAGCCCCATGCGGGTCGCCTGGAGCGCGAGGTTGGCCGAGGCCGCGCCGGCATCGTAGGAGTGGCTGTGCGAGGGAACGGGCTTGTCCTGCCCCGGCGGCTGCATCAGCGAGTTGGAAACCGTGATGATCAGCAACCCGGCGCGCTCCGCCCAGGACCGGTTGAAGGGAACGAGCAGGTCGAGGAACGTGCTCCAGGCCGGCGTGTCCCGCCTGGCATAGAGGAAGCGCCAGGGCTGCGAATTATACGAGGAGGCGGCCCAGCGTGCCGCCTCGAACAGCGACATGATCTCGGCGTCGGTCAGCGGTGTTCCGTCGAAGGCGCGCGGCGACCAGCGCTCGAGGAAAAGCGGATCGATGTCGTGGTCGGCGGCGCGGCTGTTGGCGGTCGTCATGCTGGACTCCTCGGAGAGGGCTGGGACAGGTCACGGGAGCGGAGGCGGGTTGCCGTGATGCGGGCCGGATCCGCGCGATGCCGTGCCGGCCGCCTGGAGAGGGGGCGGATCGCCGTGTCGGAGCGATCCTCGTCACGCCACCCGGTCGGTGATCTCCCGCAGCTCACGCGGCAGCGGGAAGAACATGGTCTCCTGCGTCGTCGCCACCGTCTCGACCTCGATCTCGTAGCGCTCGGCGAAAGCGTCGATGATCTCCTCGACCAGCACCTCCGGTGCCGAGGCACCGGCCGTGATGCCGATCGTGCGGATTGCCTGGAGATGGGTCCAGTCGATGTCGCCCGCCCGTAGAACGAGCTGGCTGTTGCGGCAGCCGGCCCGCTCGGACACTTCCTTCAGCCGCTGCGAATTGGACGAATTGGCCGAGCCGACCACCAGGAGCGCATCGACCTTGTGCGCGATCTGCTTGACCGCCTCCTGGCGGTTGGTCGTGGCGTAGCAGATGTCCTCCTTGTGGGGGCCGACGATGTCGGGGAAGCGACGCTTCAGCGCCTCCACGATGCCCTGCGTGTCGTCGACCGACAGGGTGGTCTGGGTGACGAAGGCCAGGGGCTTGCGGCCGAGCTGCGGCCCTCGCTCATCGGCCAGGCGGTCCACATCGGCGATGTTCTCCACCAGGATCACCGCGCCGCGCGGCAATTGGCCGAGGGTCCCCACCACTTCGGGATGGCCGGCGTGGCCGACCAGGATGATGGTATGGCCGCGCCGGAAATGCAGTTCGGCTTCCCGATGCACCTTGGTGACCAGGGGACAGGTCGCGTCGATGGCGAACAGCTTGCGGCCAGCCGCCTCGCGCGGCACGTCCTTGGGTACGCCGTGGGCGGAGAAGATGACGGGGGCGGCCGTATCGGGGATCTCGTCGAGCTCCTCGACGAAGACGGCGCCCTTCTTCT
>CAXTVD010000258.1:0-5988 GCA_964247575.1 uncultured Lichenihabitans sp. | reverse complement strand
GCCCGGGCGCTCGGCCAAGCCATCGCCTGCGACTTCAGCCACCAGGGCTATCCGTTCCACGCCTGGGCCAACACGCCGATCGTCGGCGCGCTCGGCGTCAAGCGACCGGATGGCTTCAGCCTGACCGACGGCGCCACGGACGGGCAGGTGCTGCTCACCGCCGGCATCGGCATCACGGCGCGGGGCGACGCCTCCGACACCTCGATCGACAGCTCCGGCTTCGTGTCGATCTCGGTCAGCAACGCCTCGTCGGACCCGAGCTACACCTTCTACAACAAGACCCGCGGCTCGGACTTCATCAACCTCGCCCTGGTGAAGACGATCCGGAAGCGGCTCGGCAAGACCAACGTCACCCGCAAGGGCATCGACGCCGTGCTGAACGACATGACGGCGATCAACGTGCAGATCCAGTCGCTGCCGGATCCCGGCATCCTCGGCTTCCAGGTCGGGTTCACCGCCGCCAACAACACCGTGGCGGGCCTGCGGCAGGGCCAGTTCCGCGTGTTCGACAACGCCGAGATCCCGGCGCCGGTCTGCCAGATCACGATCGACCGCGGCCTCGACGCCGACGCGGTGCAGAGCCTGCTCGAGCAGCTCGCGTCCGACGGGACGTCCTCGACCGCGTCCTGATCCCGCGCCGGCCCTCGCGGCCGGCACTCCAACCCCCGCGCGGCCCGTGGGCCGCCTTTCTTCAAACGCCGGCCGTGAGGCCGCGCCAGCGGACGGCCGCCCATGTCCACCCTGTTCCTGAACGAAGCCTTCAACATCTACGTCGGCAACGACGACGCCGATAACGACAAGCGGAAGCGCATTACCAACCTGTCGCTGCCCGACCTCGAGGAGCTGACGCAGTCCCACCACGCCGGCGGCTCGCGCTTCGAGATCGAGGCCTATGTCGGGGGCATGAAGGCCCTGATGGTGAAGTTCAAGGCGACCGGCTGGGACAGCCAGACCATGTCCCAGATGGGCGTGCTGGTGTCCCGCGCGAACTACCCCTTCACCCTGAAGTCGGTCGTGCGCGACAAGGCGACCGGCGCCGGCCTCGGCGTGAAGGCTGTGGTGTGGGGGCGGCTCACCAAGCTCTCGGCGTCGGAGATGAAGAAGGGCGACCTCTTCGGCTTCGACCACGAGATCAAGGAGATCACCCACTACGAGCTCTACTACAACGACGCCGAGAAGTATTACTGGGACTACGCCTCGACGCCCGAGATCTGGCGCGTCGACGGCACCGTGCAGAACCAGGACGACATCAACTTCCTGTAAGCAGTCTCAGTTGAGGTAGCCGTTCGCGACCAGCACCGCGTAGCCGATGATCAAAGCCAGGATGAGAAGGCTGAGCCTCATCAGGTTGACGAACGTCGACTGAACGCCCTGGTCGAAGCCAGCGTGCATCCGCCTCGGCAGGAACAGCACCTTGAAGAACATGGCGCCAATCGCCAGCGCCACACCACCGATCAGCACCAGCAAGATCATCGCTTCATCCTCGGAGATGGACCATCCTATGGTCGACGAAACGCAACCCGCAAGTGAGCCAGGCGCTCTGCCCGCGCGCGCCTTGATTTCCCTGGTTCTGCCCGTGGCGGCGTGGGCTGCCTCAGCCTCGATGGTCAAGTGGGTGAAGTGGCAGTTCCCTGTCGCCTTCGCGGGCCGCGATTGGACCGGTGTCGGCATCCGCCGCCTGTCCGTCGAGCAGATCGCAGCCGTCTTCGAGAACTATCGGCTGAACCGCGAGATCGATCCCGATTTCCCGTTCTCGCTGCCGATCTACGTCGACGAGGCCGGAGCCGAGATACCGGCCGGGCTGCTGGCCAAGCTCGACCCCGACGACGCCGATGCGACGGACGAGGCGGCCGAGAGTTTTTTGCCCCGTCGGTACAGGGCCGTGAAGGACCCTGGACCGTCCACATCGCCCACTGGCGGAGCTACCGCGCCTTCGTCCTCCGCGTGATCGGCGGCTCGCGCCGCGAGCTCGACCGCATGGGCTGGGACGACTTCTGCGCCGAGCTCGACGAGGCGCTGCATATCCAGCGCGAGATGGGTTGATCCATGTCCGGCAGCGCGACCTCCACCCTCGACATTGTCCTCAACGACGATGTCTCGCCGGCGGCGAAGCGCATCGCCTCGGCGTTGGAGCGCGTCGAGACCGAGGCCAAGCAGCTCGACGAGACCCTCGCGAAGTCCGGCACGCGAAACACGCTGCAGGCCCGGCTGAAAAGCCTCGGCGCCACGAAGGATCAGATCGAGGGCACCGCCAAGGCTTGGGCCGATTATGCCAAGGCTGAAGGCCTTGCGATGGACAAGGCGGGCCAGTGGACCGCCAAGCAGGCCGCCCAGGCGAAGAACTGGGAGAACGTCGCCGTCGCGAAGCTCCGGGCGGACCGTGGCGTCGAGCGCGCCCAGGCTTTCGCCGAGGCGGCGGCCGCCAAGCGGTCCGAAGATCTGCGGGAGCGCGAAGCCAAGAAGCAGGTCGAAGAGGCGGCGAAAACCGCCAAGGCAGAGGCGACGGCCCGGGAGCGTGTGGCCGAGATGGCGGCCCGCGACGAACGCAAGCGCCAGGAGACTGCGGCCAGGGACGCACAGCGGCTCGCCGAGACCGAGGCCCGTGACCGACGGCGCGCGGCCGAGCAGGAAGCCCGCGACGAGCAGCAGCGCGTCGAGCGCCGCATGCGCGACGATGCCCGCATCGCCGAGCATGCACAACGCGAGGAGCGCCGGACCGCCGAGGCACAGCAGCGCCATGAAGAGATGCTCGCGCACCAGCGTGACCACGCCATCGAGCGGCAGGGCTTCAGACACTTCGTCCTGAGCTCGGCCGCCATGGCGGTCTCGGCTCAGGCCATCGCCCACACCGGCGAACACGCCTGGGAGCACGGCGCCGAACTGCAGCACGAGCGCCTCGGCCTGCGCAACGCCGGGCGCACGCCGGAGGAGGTCCGCCAGATCGAGGAGGCGTCGCGGGCCACCATCGCCAACACGCCGACGGCCAGCATCGTCGAGAGCATGAAGGTGGTAGCCGAAACCACGGCCGCCTTCGGCAGCGTGCATCACGCGATCGACAACCTGCCCTTTATGATGAAGGCCATGTCGGTCCTGATGACTGCTGGCGGCGACAATATCCACGGCGACGCGGCCTCGGTCGGTCAGGCCTTCGCCAAGACGTTCGAGGAGCGGCAGACCCGGCCGGAGGACTTCGAGAAGGAAGCCAAGGCCATGATCCCGGCCATGGTCGCCACGGGCGGGATGTTCAATCCCGAGCAGCTCTACATGTTCGCTCAGCAGGCGAAGAGCGCTCTGCCGTCGCTGTCGATGCGGTTCCTGTCGAAGATCGCGCCGTCTCTCATCGGCGCGCAGGGCGGTGAGCGGGCAGGCACCGGACTCAACGCCTTCGAGAGCGTGATCTCGGGCAAGGCCAACGACAAGAAGCAGGCGCAGGAGTGGTTGAGCCTTGGGTTGCTCGACCCCAAGGGCGTCATCATGAAGAACGGCCAGGCAACGTCCTGGCGGTCCGGCGCGGTGACGGACACGAAACTGGCGATGACGGATCCGCTCGGATGGGCGGAGAAGTACCTCATCCCAGCGCTGAAGAAGAAGGGCGTCGACACGGAGGACCGCGAGGCGGTCAAGATGGTCCTGGACACCATGTTCCGGAACCAGAACTCCAACATGTTCGCGTCTGAGATCACCCAGGCGGCGAGCCGGGCCCGCCTGCACAAGGACGAGGACCTGTTCAGCAAGACAGGCGAGTTCGACGAGATCTACAAGCGCAACCTGCAGGATTTCGGCGTCGCGTCCGGTGCCCTGAAGGAGGCGCTCGGCAACCTCGCCGCGGCCGCGACGGCGCCGATGATGCACGTGGCCGCCAATGGCCTCGTGTTCCTGGCGTCGCGATTGAACCAGCTCGCCGAGTTGGCGTTCCAGCATCCGAACATCGCCGCCGGGGGGCCGTCGTGGCGGGCGGGGCTGCGATGGCTGGCGCCGGCTGGATGAGCTACCAGCTCATGAACGGGTTCGGCCTCGGCAGCTCGGCCAAAGCGCTCGACGCCGCTGCGGCTCATCTGATGTCCGTCGGCGGCGGTCCGGGTGGCCTCGCCGGCAAGGTCCCGGGCGCCATCGTGCCGGCCGGCGGTGCCTTGCCCGAGATCATCGGCGCCCCGCTGGCCGTCGAGTTCGGCGCTGCGGTTCTCGCAGGTGGTGGCGCGGTCGCCCTGGCCGAGATCATCAAGAAGAGCGCGGAAGCGCAGCAGCCGGGCAAGGGCGGCCTCTACTCGGCTCCCACCTACGGGACGCTCGACGACGATCGACGCCGCTTGGCGGATCTTCAGGCGGAACGCGACCGCCTTCGGGCGGAGATCTCCGACGCGAAAGCCAAGGAGAAGCTTCCCGGTACGGCCGACGTCGCGAACTACCAGCGCCAACAGCGTCTGGAACAGATCGAGGGACCCATCCAGGCGCTGTCGCGCGCCCTGGACGGCATCTTTCACGGCCTACGTGAAGACGATCGAGAGAACCGGGCGCGCCCATGGACGCGTCCAGCGGGCGAGATGCCGTTGCCTCCCGTCCGCCCCGGTGAGATCCCGCGCGAGCACGACGAGGAGTTCGGACCGCCCGGGCCTCCTCCGCCCGCCGGCATCGAACGCCGGACTTTCGGCGCCTACCTTCATGCGGCCGCGCCGATCGCCGCCGAAGGTCAGATGCCGGCCGCCACGCCTCCGCCGGGGTTCCCGACGGTCGACACCTCAGCGCTGAAGGCCGCAGCCGCCGAAGCGACCGAAACCGGCCAGCACATCGCCTCGGCGCTGAGCGTCACGGCGACGCCGGCGGTCAACATGGGCCCGTTGCAGGCTCTCGTCGCGCTGCTCGAGCGCGCCGTCGCTCTGCAGGGGCAACTCGGCGCCGGCTCTGCCGGTGCGGCACGCCCCGGACCCTCGCTGGCCAGCCGGGCCCGGGGCGGCTTCACCGGCAACGGCAGCGCGATAGGATGACGCCATGCTCTACCAGCTCGGGGCGTTGACCTTCGACGCCCCGGGGCCGCTGAATGCCGACGAGACCACCGAGGAGTTCGGCCACGACTTCGCGGTGAAGCCCATCGTCGGCGCCCAGCAGCCCCGGGAGCCCATGGGACCGTCCGACCACAAATTCGTCCTCACGGGCGAGCTGCTGCCCTATTTGCACAACCGCGTCGGCATCGGCAGCGGCCTCGACGAGGTCGCGACGCTGCAGGCCATGGCGGCGGCCGGCTCGCCCAACATCCTGGTGCGCGGCGACGGCACCAACCTGGGCTGGTGGCTCATCGAGCGCGGGTCGCTGAAGAGCACGCGGCTGAGCGCACAGGGCATCGGCCACGTCATCCACTACAGCGTCAACCTGGTCGAGAGCCCGGTGGCGGCCTCGTCGGGCAGCCTGCTCAACCTCCTGGAGCAGCTCTTCTCATGACCGACGAGGTGCTGACCGTCACCGGCAGGCCGATGCCGCTCGACCTGCTGCTGTTCCGCCGCTTCAAGCGCCAGGTGCCCGGCCTCGTCGAGGCGACCTACCGGCAGAACCGCGGCCTCGCCGACCTCGGCCCCGTGCTGCCGCTCGGCACGGTGGTCACGGTCACGCCGCCCCCGCCGGCGCCGGTCCGCACGGTGCGACCCACGATCAAGCTCTACGACTGACGCCGCCGGCGGCCGGTCGACCACAGATGGAGGCGCGACCATGCGTAGACCCGTCTATCAGATCACGATCGACGGGGAGGACGTCTCCTCCGCCTTCGATCCGGTGCTGATCTCGCTCACCGTCCACATGGGCGACGGCGGCAAGGCGGACAGCTGCGATTTCGAGCTCGACGACACGGGCGGGCAGATCGAGCTGCCGCGCGTCGGCGCCGCCGTCACGGTGGCGCTGGGCTGGGAGGACGAGGACCTGCCGGAGGACGAGCAGGGCGCCGTCGTCATGTTCGAGGGCACGACCGACGAGCCGAAGTCGAGCGGCGGCCGCGGGCCCGAC
>CAXTVD010000257.1:0-6058 GCA_964247575.1 uncultured Lichenihabitans sp. | reverse complement strand
CCCTGGCAGGCGCGTTGATGAAGATCGCCAACGACGTCCGCTGGTATGCCTGCGGACCGCGCGCCGGCTTCAACGAACTCACCATTCCCGAGAACGAGCCGGGCTCCTCCATCATGCCGGGCAAGGTGAACCCGACCCAGTGCGAGGCGCTGACGATGGTCGCGGTTCAGGTGTTCGGCAACGACCACGCGGTGGCCTTCGCCGGCTCTCAGGGGAATTTTCAGCTCAACGTCTACAAGCCCGTGATGCTGCACAATCTGCTGGAGTCGGTGATGCTGCTGGCTGATTCCTGCCGCGCCTTCGACGAGCACTGTGCCCGCGGGATCGAACCCAATACCAGGAAGATCGCGAGCAATCTCGAGAACTCCCTGATGCTGGTGACGGCCCTCAACCCGCATATCGGCTACGAGAAATCGGCCAAGATCGCCATGCTGGCCCATCGCGAGGACAGCAGCCTGCGGGAGGCGGCGCTGAAGCTCGGCTTCGTGACCGATGCCGAGTTCGACGCCTGGGTCCGGCCCCGCGACATGACCGAACCCCGGCTCTGAACCGGGCTAGGCCGCGACGGACGGCTCGGTTGCGCCGCCGGGCGGCCCTGCTATGGATCGGCGAACACTCCTGAAGGGACGGATGACATGGCGGCGATCGACACCGTTCTCACCAAGATCGACGGCAATCTCGAAGGGGCGCTGGGACGGCTGTCGACCCTGCTGGCCATCCCGTCGATCTCGACCGACCCGGCTCACGCGCCGGACTGCGAACAGGCCGCGCAGTGGCTCGCCAACGAACTTGGCACCCTGGGCTTCTCGGCGTCGGTCCGACCGACCGAGGGGCGGCCCATGGTGGTCGCCCATGCCAAGGCGAGCCGGCGCGACGTGCCGCATGTGCTCTTCTACGGCCATTACGACGTGCAGCCCGTCGATCCGCGCGCCCTCTGGAACACCGACCCGTTCAAGATGGAGCGCGTCAGGACGGCGGACGGGGGCGAGCAGATCGTCGCGCGCGGCGCCTCCGACGACAAGGGACAGCTCATGACCTTCGTCGAGGCCTGCCGCGCCTTCAGCGAGACCGGCGGGCTCCCCTGCGACGTGTCGATCCTGTTCGAGGGCGAGGAGGAATCGGGCTCGCCTTCGCTGCCGGCTTTCCTCGCCGCCAACAAGGCCGAACTGAAAGCCGACCTCATGATGGTCTGCGACACCGGCATGTGGGATGCCGGCACGCCCTCGATCACCACCATGCTGCGCGGCCTTGTACTGGAGGAGATCGTGGTGCGCGGCGCGGACCGGGACCTCCATTCCGGCATGTTCGGCGGGGCGGCGATCAACCCGATCCATGTCGTGGCGCGCATCATCGCGGACCTGCATGGGTCCGACGGGCGCATCGCACTTCCCGGGTTCTACGACGGGGTCGAGGAGCTGCCCCCGGCGGTCGCCGACCAGTGGAAGGGGCTGCCCTTCGACGAGGCGGGATTTCTGGCCGATGTCGGGCTGTCCGTACCCGTCGGGGAGGCAGACCGGTCCGTGCTCGAGAAGATCTGGTCGCGTCCGACCTGCGACGTGAACGGCATTGTCGGGGGCTATATCGGGCAGGGCTCCAAGACGGTGCTGCCGGGCCAGGCCAGCGCCAAGATTTCCTTCCGGCTGGTCGGCAAGCAGAACCCGGCCAAGGTGGTCGAAGGTTTCCGTGCCTTCGTGCGGGAGCGGCTGCCGCGCGACTGCACCGTGAAGTTCATCTCGCATGGCGCGAGCCCGGCGCTGCAGCTCCCCTTCACCTCCGAGGCGCTCAATCGCGCGCGGCGGGCCCTCACCCAGGAATGGGGCGTGGAACCGGTCATGTCGGGCTCGGGCGGCTCGATCCCCATCGTCGGATCGTTCAAGCAGGACCTCAAGATGGACGCCCTGATGGTCGGCTTCGCCCTGGACGATGACCGCATCCACTCGCCCAACGAGAAGTACAACCTTACGTCCTTCCACAAGGGCGCGCGGAGCTGGGCGCGGATACTCAGCGCGCTGGCGATGTAGCGGGCTTGGCGCCGAGGCTCCGGCGCCGTCCGGGCCGTCCCGGCAGCTTAACCGCCAGCAGCCGCAGCGCCAGCAGCAGGCCGCAGCCATAAAGCGCCGCTCCCGGTATGCCGACCAGAAGTAAGGCGAGCTCGCCGCGCGGGCTCACCCGGGCGGCAAAGGTCTCGACGGGCGGCGCGGCGAGCACGATGTAGGCGCCCAGGACGAGGCAGGCGAGGTCGACCGCGACGCAGACGCGCGTCAGTGTTTCGTCGATCCGCATGCTGCCGCGCCACGTGGCGAGCCCCGCCAGGAGGAGCAGGTTGATCCACGCGCCCACGGCCGTGGCGGTGGCCAGCCCCACTGCGCCGAACGGCCTGTAGAGCAGCAGCTTGAGTCCGAGATTACAGGCCACGGCAACCAGCGAGACGAGCATGGGCGTCGTCGTGTCGCCCCGGGCCTGGAAGCTCGCGACCGCCGAGCGGATCAGGACGACGGGCAGCATGCCGATGCCATAGGCCGCCAGAACCGCGGCCGAGGCGGCGGCCGCTTCCACGGTGAAGCTGCCGCGCGCGAAGACGCCCTGCATGATCTCGCGCGGCATCAGGACGAAGATCAGGAAAAAGGGCGCGGAGAGCGCGAAGGTGAGGGCCATGGCCCGGTTCTGCGCGTAGAGCGCGCCGTCGGCGTCCCCGGCGGCCAGGCGACGGCTCATCTCGGGCAGGAGCACCGTCCCGGCCGCGATGCCGATCACGCCGATCGGAAGCTGGTAGATCCGCTCGGCGTAATAGAGGGAGGAGGGGCCCCCCGTCGGCAAGGTGGAGGCGATGATCGTGTCGGCGAAGATGGCGATCTGCACGCCGGCCGAGCCGATCACCGCCGGCCCGAGGGCGCGGAAGAAGCGGCGGACGTCCCCCGTCCAGCCCGGCCGCACGAAGCGCTCCAGCACACCTGCGCGCTGCGCCGCGACGACCATGAAGCCGAGCTGCACGGCGCCCGACACCGCGACCCCGACGCTCGCGGCCACCCCGGCATCGGGGAACAGGAACGCCACCCCGAGAAAGGCGACCATCACGACATTGAGGATGATGGGGTTGAACGCGGCGGCGACGAAGCGCCGATTGGCGTTGAGCGTGCCCGACTGCAGCGTCACGAGCGTGATGCAGAGCAGGTAGGGAAAGGTGATCCGCGTCATGGTGACGGCGTGAGCCATCTTGTCGGGATCGGCCTCGAAGCCGGGTGCGAGCACGCGCAGCAGCTGCGGCATGAAGAGCAGCGCCGCGGCGAGCAGCACGATCTGGGAGACCAGCACGATCACCAAGATCTGGCTGGCGAACCGCCCGGCCTCCTCCCGGCCCTCCGTCTCGAGCACGCGCGAGTAGGACGGCACGTAGGCGGCGTTGAACGCGCCTTCGCCGAAGATCGCCCGGAAGTGGTTGGGCAGCCGGAAGGCGACGACGAAGGCGTCGGCGATGCCGCCAGCCCCGAGGATCGCGGCCAGCACGACGTCGCGCAGGAAGCCCGTCGCGCGCGAGACCAGGGTCAGGCCGCCGACCGAGAGCAGGTGTCTGTACATGCGTCGAGCGGCCCCGCGCGGCCGACCGGACACCTGTCCGGTCGCTGTCTCGGTGGTATCTCTCCCGCCGCGACACCGGGCATCCGGCGGCTCAGGAGCGGGCCCTGCTTAGCGGGACCGCATCAATAAATCGCTAACCATCCTCGGCCAGGGGCGCCCCGGCTCACTTGGCCGCGGCGTCGTACATCTCGGCGACGTGCTCCCAGTTCACGAGGCTCGCGACAAAGGCCTTGAGGTAGTCGGGGCGCCGGTTGCGGAAATCGATGTAGTAGGAGTGCTCCCACACGTCGACGCCCAGGATCGGAGAGGCCCCATGCACCAGCGGGTTCTCGCCGTTGGGGGTCTTCATCACCTCCAGCTTGCCGCCCTTGACGGCGAGCCAGGCCCAGCCTGAACCGAACTGCGTCGTGCCGGCCTGGATGAAGTCCTCGGTCATCTTGTCGACCGAGCCGAAGCTGTCCAGCACGGCCTTTTCCAGCGTCCCCGGCAGCTTGCCGCCGCCGTTCGGCTTCATCCACTGCCAGAAATGGATGTGATTGTAGTGCTGACCGGCATTGTTGAAAATCCCGGCGTTCTTGCCGAAGGAGTTCTTGACGACATCTTCAACCGACTGGTTCTCGTACTCGGTGCCCTTCATCAGGTTGTTGCCGTTGGTCACATAGGCCTGATGGTGCTTGTCGTGATGAAACTCCAGCGTCTCCTTGGACATGACGGGCGCGAGCGCGTCATGGGGGTAGGGAAGCTCGGGAAGGGTGAAAGACATCGTTCGTCTCCTTGGCTGACGCAGCGCCGCCGGCCGCCGGCCCGCGCGCATCGCGTGGGACCTGAGATAGCGGTTGTTTCGCCGCGAGCAACCGTTTCCGCGATGCCCCTGCTCCGGCGGCCGCACGATGATTGTGCCTTGAAGGGATTCACGTTTAAGAATGGCCGGGAGGGACGGCCTCATCTTGGACTGTGCATGTCCTCGCGTCGGAACGGGTTCATGACGGTACTGGTCTACATCATCGGGGCGGCCCTCGTGCTCGCCGGGGCCGTGTTCATCTCGATGGGCGTCCCGATCGTGCGCCTGGAGATCGGCTGGTCCGAGGTGATCGGCGGCTCGGTGGCGGCTTCGGCCGGCTTCGTCGTGCTCGCCATCGGCGTGCTCGTCACGAAGTTCGACGAGCTTCGCCGTGCGATCCTGGGCCTGAACATGGCAGCGGCGATGCGGGAGACCTTCGCGGAGCCGCAGCCGGACTGGGACGAACAACCCGAGCGGGTGCTCACCCCCCATCCCCTCGCCCCGACGCTCCAGGCCCGTTCCCCCGATTTCGATCCGCAACCCGTCGTCTATGCCGCGCCGCCCGAAGAGCCGCACGTCGAGCCCGAGCCGTCGCTGGAGGCCGCGCCGCTGCATCCCGAGGAGCCGGTGATCGAAGCGCAGCCCTTCCGGCCGGGCTTCGATCCGTCGCACGAACCCGAGATCATCGAGGGGGCGCCCGCCCTTCAGGCCGAAGAGGACCTTGCGCCCCCGTTGCCGCCCGTCGAGGCGGTTCCGCCGGAGTCGCTGACCGAGCCGGCCGAACCGGCTTTGCCCCAGCCGCCGTCGAGGTCTCCCGAGCCTCGGCCTCGCCCGAACTTCCTGGCCGCCTTTCTCGCGCGCCGGTCGGCCGGCACATCCATCGCAGAGCGCCCTTCGCCGGTCCGCGAAAGGCCGAGCGTCGAGCCGACGCTCGTTCCGCTCAAGGACCTGGACGAGGGCGAGACTCCACTTCGGACGCCGGTGGACCTGTCGTCCGGCTGGGGCGAGCCGGAGCCGGCCCATCACGGGCCCGGCGGGCTGGCCGACGATGCGCTCTCCCCGCCGCCCGAGGAGCATGCGCCAGTCGGAGAAGCGGAGTTTGAAACCGAAGAACGCGGCAGCGCCCAACCGGAGCCGGAGGTGGTCACCGCGATCCCGCCACTGGAGGCCGGGCCTGGACCGTCGCACAATCCGGCGGAGGTTCCGGCTCCGGCCGCACCACCCATGCCGGACGTGCTCAAACCCGTCGTTGTCGGCCGCTACAATGCCGGTTCGGCCTCCTACATCATGTATTCCAACGGCATGATCGAGGTGGAGACCGAGAGCGGGACCCACCAGTTTGCGTCCATGCAGGAATTGAAGGCCTTCATCGAACGGCGGGACGCTGCCCAGGTCTGACCGGCGGGTCTCTCGGGGCGCTCACGCCGTCAAGCCGACGCAGGCCAACGCAAAGGCCTGCTCGAGCGCAACCTCGTCGAGCCGGTCGAAGCGGCCCGACGCTCCTCCGTGACCCGCATCCATGTTGGTCTTCAGAAGGACGGGTCCGCCGCCCGTCATGCGCTCCCGCAGGCGCGCGACCCATTTGGCGGGCTCCCAGTAGGTGACGCGCGGATCGGTGAGGCCGCCGGTCGCCAGGATCGGCGGATAGGCCCGCGCCTGCACGTTCTCGTAGGGCGAGTAGGCCCTGAGGCGGTCGAACGC
>CAXTVD010000256.1:0-6151 GCA_964247575.1 uncultured Lichenihabitans sp. | reverse complement strand
GGCAGCGGTTCCACAAGCCCGTCGTCATCGACATGTTCTGCTACCGCCGCTTCGGGCACAACGAGGGCGACGAGCCGGGCTTCACCCAGCCCGTGATGTACAAGGTGATCCGCTCGCACCAGACCACGCTGGAGATCTACGCCAAGAAGCTGGTCGGCGAGGGCGTGATCAGCGAGGCCGAGGTCGAGGACAGCCGGGCCGCCTGGCGGAAGCACCTCGAGGGCGAGTACGAGGCGGGCCAAGCCTACCGCGCCAACAAGGCCGATTGGCTGGACGGGCGCTGGTCGGGCCTGCGCTCGGCGAGCGATGTGCTTGACGACGACCGCACGGGCAAGACGGGCGTGCCGCTCGATCGCCTGAAGATGCTGGGCGAGCGCCTCACGACCGTCCCGGAGGGGTTCAACATCCACCGCACGATCAGCCGGATCCTCGAGAACCGGCGCAAGGCGATCGAGACGGGGGAGGGCCTCGACTGGTCGACCGCCGAGTCGCTCGCCTTCGCGTCGCTGCTGGACGATGGCCATCCCGTGCGCCTGTCCGGCCAGGATTCCGAGCGGGGGACCTTCTCGCAGCGCCATTCCGTGCTGATCGACCAGGATACCGAGGGCCGCTACATCCCGCTCAACAATCTGCGGGACGGGCAGGCGCGCTACGAGGTCATCAACTCCATGCTATCGGAAGAGGCGGTGCTCGGCTTCGAGTACGGCTATTCTCTCAGCGAGCCGAATGCCCTCACCCTCTGGGAGGCGCAGTTCGGCGACTTCGCCAACGGCGCCCAGGTCGTGTTCGACCAGTTCATCTCGTCGGGCGAGCGCAAATGGCTGCGCATGTCCGGTCTCGTCTGCCTGCTCCCGCATGGCTACGAGGGACAGGGGCCCGAACATTCCTCGGCCCGGCTCGAGCGCTACCTGCAGATGTGCGCCGAGGACAATATGCAGGTGGCCAACCTCACGACGCCGGCCAACTACTACCACATCCTGCGCCGTCAGCTGACCCGCGACTTCCGCAAGCCGCTGATCCTGATGACGCCGAAGTCGCTGCTGCGGCACAAGCGGGCCGTGTCCACTCTGGACGATCTCAAGGCAGGCTCCTCGTTTCACCGCGTGTTGCGGGACGATGCGTCCAGGCCGGGCGAGGCCATCACCCTCGTCGAGGATGCCAAGATCCGGCGCGTGATCCTGTGCTCGGGCAAGGTCTATTACGATCTCTACGAGGAGCGCGAAAAGCGCGGGGTGGACGACGTCTACCTGCTGCGTGTCGAGCAGCTCTATCCGTTCCCGCTGAAGACCCTGGTGAACGAGCTGTCGCGCTTCAAGGAGGCCAAGGTTGCCTGGTGCCAGGAGGAGCCCAAGAACATGGGCGCCTGGTCCTTCGTGGAGCCCTACCTCGAATGGGTGCTCGCCCAGGTGGACGGCAGGACCAAGCGCCCGATCTATGTCGGACGCCCGTCCGCCGCGGCGACTGCGACGGGCCTGATGTCCAAGCATCTGGCACAGTTGAAGGCCTTCATGGACGACGCCTTCGCCCCCTGATCGCGTCGCGCAGGCGCTTCCAACGAACGAAAGACGTTGCACATGGCCACCGAGATCCGCGTCCCGACCTTGGGCGAGTCGGTCACCGAAGCCACCATCGGCCGCTGGTTCAAGAAGCCCGGCGACGCGGTGAAGGCGGACGAGCCGCTTCTCGAGCTCGAGACGGACAAGGTGACGCTGGAAGTCAACGCGCCAGCGGCCGGCGTGCTGGGCGACATCGCCGTCAAGGACGGCGAGACGGTCGGCCCCGGCGCGTTGCTCGGGCAGATCGAGGCGGCCGGCTCGGCGACGGCGGCTGCCGCGCCGCCCCCGGCGGCGGCCGGTTCCTACACAACCGGCGGTCAGGCACCCGCACCCAAGGCCGAGCCCGCGGCTGAAAAGCCCACCCCCGCCCCGGCCTCGTCGCCCGCGAAAACGGCCATGCCGCCGGCGCCCTCGGCCGCCAAGCTCGCTACCGAGAACGGCATCGACGTGAGCGGCCTGGAGGGATCGGGTCGTCGCGGCCAGGTCCTGAAGGAGGACGTGCAGTCCGCGCTCCGCGCTCCGGCGCCCCAGCCCATCTCCGTGCCGCCTGTCCAGGCGCCACCCCCGGCCTCGCGCCCGGCGGACCAGGGGGCGCGCGAGGAACGCGTCCGCATGTCGAAGCTGCGGCTCACCATCGCCCGGCGCCTCAAGGAGGCGCAGAACACCGCGGCCATGCTCACGACCTTCAACGAGGT
This sequence comes from uncultured Lichenihabitans sp., assembly GCA_964247575.1. Taxonomy (GTDB): domain Bacteria; phylum Pseudomonadota; class Alphaproteobacteria; order Rhizobiales; family Beijerinckiaceae; genus Lichenihabitans. The sequence continues at coordinate 3,900 of CAXTVD010000256.1, read as the reverse complement.
CGACATGTCCGCCGTCATGGGCCTGCGCGCGAAGTACAAGGACCTGTTCGAGAAGAAGCACGGCGCCAAGCTCGGCTTCATGGGCCTGTTCGTGAAAGCCTGCGTGGGTGCGCTCAAGGAGCTTCCCGCCGTCAATGCCGAGATCGACGGCGGCGACCTCGTCTACAAGAACTACTATCACATCGGCATCGCGGTCGGCACCGAGAAGGGCTTGGTGGTCCCCGTGGTGCGCGACGCCGACCGGCTCGGCCTCGCGGCGATCGAGAAGAGCATCGCCGATTTCGGCAAGCGCGCCCGCGACGGCCAGCTCAGCATCGGCGAGATGCAGGGCGGCACTTTCACCATCACCAATGGCGGCATCTACGGCTCGCTGATGTCCACCCCGATCCTGAACGCGCCGCAGTCGGGCATCCTGGGCATGCACAAGATCCAGGATCGGCCGGTCGTGATCGCGGGCAAGGTCGAGATCCGGCCGATGATGTATCTCGCCTTGTCCTACGACCACCGGATCGTGGATGGCCGCGAGGCCGTCACCTTCCTGGTGCGCGTCAAGGAAGCGCTCGAGGATCCCGCGCGGCTCATGCTCGACGTCTGAGTCCGCGTGGCCCCGGGGGCTCAGGGCTTTCGGTAGGCCGTGCCGTCCTCGGCCGTGGCCGGGTGATCTCGATAGGTCCCGTGCGCGGGAACGGCTACGCTGTCGAACCTTCGGGCGAGGTCGTGCAGGGCGGCGCGCATCGCCGCGCCCGCCATGGCCTGCCCGTGACCGGTGATCAGGGTTTCAGGCTCCAGCGCCGCTAGGGCGGTGACCGACGTCTTGGCGCTCCCCCAGTCCGGCGTGAAGTAGCGGGGTGGCCCGTGCAGTTCGGGTTCCTGCACGGCGACCGCATAGGCTGATTCCTGTGCCGTCGTGACGACCGCGTCCCCGGCGATCAGCGTTCGATCCGCCTCGCGCCAGAAGGACACATGGCCGGGCGCGTGTCCCGGCGTATGGATCCAGCGCCAGCCCGGCAGAAACGGGACGCTTCCATCGGCGGGGAGGGTCTGCAGGCGTCCGGCGACGTCGACCGGCTTGGTGGGATAGAGCGGCGACAGCAGCGCCATGAGCCCGCCCCTCACGGTCGGATCGGCGGGCGGATAGGCGGCCGAGCCGTCGAGATAGGGTCGCTCCAGCGTATGAGCGATGACGGGGACGTCCCATTCGGCGGCCAGGCTCTCCAGCGCGCCGACGTGATCGAAGTGGCCATGCGTCATGACGATGGCCGAAGGCCGGGCTCCCTCGCCGAATCGCTCGGCCGCCGCGCGGAGGATCGCGCCCCTGGAGCCGAGGAGGCCGGCGTCGATCAGCACCCAGCCGCGATCTCCGGCTTCCTTCGGGCCGACGAAGACCACGTTCACGATGGCCAACCGCTTGACCGCGAGGTCGGTCCCGACGAGATGCAACCCGCCTGCGTCGATGGCCGCGGATATCGCGCCCGGCGAAACCGGTACTTGTTGCGCCATGACGGTCGGCCTTCGGGCTTAACGGGGTAGGGGGCGCCGCCCTTGCGGGGGCCGGCTGCCATCCCTCAACCCGCTTGGGCCCGACTGGGTTTCGTGGTGCGCGGGATGCGCGACGCGGACCGGGTATCGGCCGCTCAGTTGGCCGCGTGCTTCTGCCCTTCCTGCGAGGCATTCGGGGCGCTGGCCATCAGCGCGTCGATGCGGTCGTGCTCGCGCTGGAAGTCGGCGAGCTGCTTGCCCTCGACGTCGTGCGAGCGCGCGAGCTTGACGCGCATCGGATCGACGAAGTGACCGTTGGCGATGACCTCGTAGTGAAGGTGAGGTCCGGTCGCCAGGCCGGTCTGGCCGAGATAGCCGATGACCTGGCCCTGGCGGACCTTCGTGCCCGCGCTGATGCCCCGCGCGAAGCCGACCATGTGCGAATAGGTCGTCACGTAGCCGTTGGCATGCTGGATCTCGATGTGATTGCCGTAGCTCGATGACCGTTCGGCCGTCAGCACCGTGCCGTTGCCGGCGGCCATGATGGGGGTGCCCACCGGAGCGGCCCAGTCGACCCCGGTATGCGGGCGGGAATAACCGAGGATGGGGTGAAACCGCATGCCGAAGCCGGAGGTGAAGACGCCCGAGGGCACCGGCGTCCGGATCAGGAATTTCCGCATGGACCGGCCGTTATCGTCGTAGTAGTCGGCCCCGCTCGCATCGTCCTGCTGCTGGAAGCGGTAATAGCGGAACACCTCGTTGCGGACCGTGAGGGAGGCGAAGAGGAGGTCGGGGCGCCCATCCCCGTCGTCGTCGCTCGAGTAGAACGCGTCGAACGAATCGCCGCCCTGCACCGCCTGCTGGAAGTCGACGTCGTTGGCGGTGATGCGGATCAGGGCGGCGATGACCGGCTTGGGGATCTGCTGCTTCAGGGCCGTCTGGTAGATCGCATCATAGAGGCGCATCCGGCCGGCATCGTCGCTTTCGTCATCGGCGGACGTCGTCGGCGCGGGCTTCCGGACGGGGGCGACGGACTCGACCTTGACATAGCGGCCCTCGTCATCGAGGGCGATGGTGCTTTCGAGGGTCTCGTCCGCATAGACCGACAGGCGGGCGATCTGAAGCGCCGGTCCGCCCTCGTCCGGCTCGGTCATCAGCAGCCGCAGGCGTCGGCCGTCGCTGACCGGCGCCTCTCCCCGCTTGGCGCCGAAGGCGTCGACGATCGCCCGGACCTGATCGCGACTGGCGCCATTGGCCCGCAGGACGTCGTCGAGCGAATCGCCATGGCGGAGGACCACCAGCCGCTCCTCGGGAAGCCCGGCCTCGTGCAGGAGGTCCTGCCGCGGAATCACGGTCACGTTCTCCGGGACCATCTTCACCTGGATGGACGAGAAGGGCGTACCCCCGGCCATCGACGGCGCGGCGAAGGCCAGGGCGCCCGCCGGATCGAGCAAAGCGCGGCTGGTCCGCATCAGCAGCAGCTGGGGCGGCAGCGCCAGGGCGCCGCGCATGCCGATCGTGGACTGGGCCTTGATCATCTGCGCGACCTGGGCGGCAACGTCGGCCTTGCTCAGCCCCGGCCCGAAGGCCGTGGGGGCGGCACGGGCGAGGTCGTCGAGGGTGAAGGAGACGTCCGCCGCGTCCGGGGCCGGTCCGGGATCAGCCGGGACGTCGGAGTTCGGATCCGACTGGTCACCCGACAGCAGGCGAAGCGGATTGAACGGCGGCACCTGGTCGGCGAACTCGGTCGGGGTGAGCGTGAGCGTCGTGGCGACGTGGGTGAACTCCCGCAGGCGGATCACCTGCTTGTCCCCGACCGTAACCGCCGTCGGCGACTTGAAGCTCTGTTTTTCCGCGACGACATCCGCCCGCTTGATCAACCTGTCGCCGGTCTGGGGGCTGGACTCGCCGTCCCCCGGGCCTCCGCGGGACAGGACGGCGTAGCTGGGCGCCTGCAGCTTTACGGCGTGCCGATCGAGCGCGGCGTAGATGGCGGTTCCGATGAGGGTTGCGCCCGCCACGCCCGTGAGAACGGTCCCGGCCAGCCATCGCAGCGAGACCAGCCGGCGCTCAGCGGCCGCGTGGCGCCGTCCGCCGGCCGCGATGGGAGGCTCCACGCCGAGGTCGAGACCCAGATGGGCATAGCCATGCCGGCCGAAGCCGCTGAGTGAATTCACTGGCCCATCCCGATCCTGGCCCGTTCCATCCCGCGTCGGGTGCCTGGGTGAGTGTCAGGCAGCCCGGCCCCGTTGTCCTAGGGTGTTCGGCCCCGGCGGTAAACAGCCTGCCCGTCCCGTCTCTAGGCCCGAGGATGATGGCGCGGGTTTGTCCAACCCCCGGCCGGCTGGCTGATGCGCGACCCTCGCCTGATGACATTTTTCCGACTGTGGAGTTGACATGGTGTGGGGTGGTCTGTAGTTA
>CAXTVD010000255.1:0-6171 GCA_964247575.1 uncultured Lichenihabitans sp. | reverse complement strand
CCTTGGTGATGCGCGGCGCGCCGAAGCTCTTGTCGATCACGACGTTGCGGCCCTTGGGGCCGAGGGTCACCTTCACCGCGTCGGCGAGGATGTCCACGCCGCGAAGCATCTTCGCGCGGGCGTCGGAGGAGAAACGTACGTCTTTAGCTGCCATGTCTAGAAACTCCTGAACCGTGGGTTCGAAGGGGAAGGGGTCGGCTGGTTCAGCCCACGACGCCCATGATGTCCGTCTCCTTCATGATGAGGAGATCCTGGCCATCGATCTTGACCTCGGTGCCCGACCACTTGCCGAACAGCACCTTGTCGCCGGCGCGCACGTCGAGGGGGGTCAGCTTGCCGCTGTCGTCGCGTCCACCGGGGCCGACGGCGATGACCTCGCCCTCCTGGGGCTTTTCCTTGGCCGTATCGGGAATGATGATGCCGCCCTTGGTCTTTTCCTCGCTCTCGAGGCGCTTCACGACCACGCGGTCATGCAGGGGACGAAAATTCATGTCGAGCCATCCTGTCGATGAGGCCCGCGCGCATGCCCAAGACACGCGTCAGATCGGACCCAGCGCTTCACAAAGCCACGTTGGCACTCGAAGTCGGGGAGTGCCAAGTGGGCGCCGCTGATCTAGGGGGACAGGGTATTCCTGTCAAGGCGACCGGCTGATCGTCAGGCGGAGGTGAGGCAGGCCGACAGCACCAGGCAGAGGCCGGCCAGCGCCACGAGCCAGGCAACGGTGCGGACATAGGGGACGCCGGCCGCATAGAGAGGCAGGTAGACGATCCGACCCCAGAAATACAGGGACGCACCCCAGGTTGAAAGGCCGCCTTCGTGCCGCAAGGCCACACAGGTCAGGACGGCGGCCGCAAAGAGCGGCATGGTTTCCATGAAGTTCCGGTGGGCCCGATCGAGCCGGGCCGCGATGCCCTGATAGCGCGGCAGCGGCTCGTCGCGCGCCCCCGCGGCCCAGCCAGCCGGCTCCTGCAGCCGCTTGGCGATCGCGGCCGCCCCGAGATGGACGAGGCCGAGAACGACGGTCCAGGCGAGCAGCGCGAGAGAGGATGGCATGGCAGTTCCGTTCTGGTGAGCCCGTTCGGCGACGACCGGCTTCCGGCAACGCGCTTCGGTCGTATAAACAGGCCGTTCGCTGCGCGCGAGAGCGCCGGACAGATCACGGACAGTCATTCCTCCATGCCCACGTCCAGACAACCGCCTGTTCCACCCAACGCGGGGACCTCCGCTTGACCGCCGCATCACGGGCCGACGTCGATCTCGGCGCGGGGGGCGAGCCCCGGTTCACGCTCAGCCAGATCAGCACGCTGCTCGGCCTTCTCGGTCTCGTCTTCCTGGTCGGCGTCGGCGCCTACATGGCGTGGAACGAGCGGCGAACGCTGTTTGCGGAGGGTCAGGACCACGCGGAGCAGGAAGCCTACTTCCTGGCCGAACACGCCCAGCGCCTGTTCGAGGTCTCCGATATCGCGCTCAAGGCGACGGCGGCGGCCACCGTCGGCAAGGATTGGGCGACGATCGCACAGGCGCCGGACATCCTCGCCAACATGCGGGAGCTCAACGACATGCTGCCGTATGTCGACGTCCTGCTTCTGGCCGATGCAACCGGGCAGGTGCGCTCGACGACGCTCGATGGTCCCCCGGCCGGCTACTCGATCGCCGATCGCAGCGTGTTCAAGGAAGCAGCCCAGACGCCCGGCGACGCGCTCCTTATCGGAGACCCGATCCTGGGCCACGTCTCGGGCAAGCCGACCTTCCTGGTCGCCCGGCGGCTCGACGACGCCGAGGGTCACTTTCGCGGCATCGCCGCCGTGTCCATGAGCCTGACCTACTTCACCGCATTCTGGTCACGCCTCGAGACGCGCAACGACGAACGCGTCGCGATGGTCCGCGGCGGCAACGGCAGCATCCTCGCCCGCTATCCCGAGGGCGCGACGGCCGAAAGCAACCATCTGCTCGGCGAAAGCGTCACGGCCGCGGTCGCGCACCAGATGCAGATGGGCCCGCTCGCGCCGACGGCACATCAGAGCGGCTACTTCCATCGGATCGGCAATCTCTCGGCCTACGTCGCGGTGGTCTACCGCAATGCCGTAATCACCGACCAGTGGACGGCCCGCCTGCTTGCCGTGCTGCCCTTCTTCGGCGCGGCCTGCCTCGCCCTCCTGTCCATCCTCCTCATCGGATGGCGGCTCGCACGGCGGGAGGCGATCGCGCGGCGGGACATCGATGCGGCCCGCGCCTTGCTGGCCGCCTCCAACGTCCGCCTCGAACAGCGCGTGGCGGAACGGACGGCGGACCTGCAGGAGACGAACGAGGAGATCCAGCGCTTCGCCTACATCGTCAGCCACGATCTGCGGGCGCCGCTGGTCAACATCATGGGCTTCACGTCGGAGCTGACCGGCCTCCGGGATCAGATCTTTCCCCGCGTCACCGGGTCACCCGAGCTGACATCGGAGGAGGCCCAGGTCCGGCGCGATTTCGACGAGGCGCTCGGCTTCATCCAGTCCTCCATCGACAAGATGGACCGGCTGATCAAGGCGATCCTGTCCCTCTCGCGGCAGGGCCAGCGCAAGCTCAAGCCCGAGCCGCTGGACATGGACGCGGTGATGCAGTCGATTGTCGACGGGGTCGCCCACCGGGTGATGCAGAGCGGCGCTACGGTCACGGTCGGGATGCTCCCGCCCCTGGTCGCCGACCGGATCGCCGTCGAGCAGATCTTCTCCAATCTCGTCGACAACGCCGTGAAATACCTGAAACCCGACACGCCCGGGGCCATTGCGGTGCAGGGGACGGCCTCCGCCACGACGGTGACCTACGAGGTGCGTGACAATGGTCGGGGGATCGACGAGAAGGACCGGGAGCGCGTCTTCGAGCTCTTCCGGCGCGCGGGACGGCAGGACCAGCCCGGCGAGGGGATCGGACTGGCCAATGTCCGCTCGCTTGTTCGACGGCTTGGCGGTACGATCACCCTTGACGGCCGTCTGGGCTCGGGCTGCGTTTTCACGGTGACCTTGCCCAAATTTGGCACCGAAAGCGAGATCAAGTGAAGACATGAGCGCCCCGGCAAGCATCGTGATGATCGAGGACGATATCGGCCATGCCCGGCTGATCGAGAAGAACATCCGCCGCGCCGGCGTCAGCAACGACATCGTGCATTTCACGGATGGCACGTCCGCACTGGATTACCTGTTCCAGGCGGGCGAGGGCGATGGCGTAGAGCGGTGCTGCCCGATGCTGATCCTGCTCGATCTCAATCTGCCCGACATGAGCGGCGTCGACGTGCTGAAGCGCGTCAAGGAGGACGCGGTGTTCAAGCGGGTGCCCGTGATCATGCTCACCACCACGGACGACAAGCTCGAGATCCAGCGCTGCTACGATCTGGGGTGCAATGTCTACATCACCAAGCCGGTCATCTATCAGAACTTCGCCGAGGCTGTCCGACAGCTCGGCCTGTTCCTGTCCGTGATGCAGGTTCCCGACGCGGCCTCCTGCTGACGTGAGCATCGCCCGCCTGCTCTACATCGACGACGACCCCGCGCTCGTCCGGCTGGTCGAACGCCAGCTCACGCGGCGCGGCTATGCGGTCGAGGCCTGCGCGGACGGAGAGACGGGCCTGGTTCGGATCGCCGCCGGCGGCATCGATGCGGTGGCGCTGGACCATTACATGCCCGGCCAGGATGGGCTGACGACCCTGACGCGCATCCGCGACCTCGACGATCCGCCGCCCGTCATCTACGTGACCGGCACCAACGAAAGCAGCGTCGCCATCGCCGCCCTGAAGTCGGGCGCCGCCGACTATGTCGTCAAGGACGTCCAGGGCGAGTTCTACGACCTGCTCGATGCCGCGCTGCGCTCGGCGATCCAGAACGCGACCCTCCGACGCGAAAAGGCAGCCGCCGAGCGCGCCGTGAAGGAGGCGCGCGACCGCTTCGAGGCCCTGGCGACGGAACGCCAGATGCTCATGCGGGAGGTCAATCACCGCGTCGGCAACAGCCTGCAGCTGGTGGCGGCCTTCCTGCACATGCAGGGTACCTCGTCGACGCCCGAGACACGGGCGGCGCTTTCGGAAGCCAATCGCCGGGTCCTGGCCATCGCCCAGGTGCATCGGCGGCTCTACTCCTCCGACGACGTGACGAGCGTGGCCCTCAATCAATATCTTGCGGGGCTCGTGGAGGACATCCGGCAGTCGGCCGACACCGAGGGCACGGCGTCCCAACTCGCGCTGGAGGCGGACGACGTCGACATCGATCCCGACAATGCCGTCACCATCGGCATCATCGTCACGGAACTCGTCATCAACGCGATGAAATACGCCTATCCCGACGGTCAGGGGCCGATCCGCGTGATGCTCCACCGGCTGGATCCCGAGACCTGCCGGCTTGTCGTGGAGGACGAGGGGATCGGCAAGGCGAGTGGCGGCCCGGAAACCCGGACCGGGATCGGCCGGTCCATCATCAAGGCCATGGCCACGAAACTGTCGACCACCGTCGACTACCGGCCTGAGGGACCCGGCACACAGGCCACCATGGTGTTCAGGCTCGCCCACCCCGGAGCGACGCCGCCCGGCTGAATGGCCGGGGCGAAGCGGGCTTCCCGAGTGCTCGCGCAATCGGGAGAGCCTGTCGCGCGCACTGGACGTCGACAGGCTGGCCGCTGGCAGACCTTGTCAGTGCTCCCGGCTTCTCAGTACACATCGGCCTGGTAGCGCGCGTCCTTCTTCATCAGCGCGACGTAGCCCTTGGCCGCGCTCTCGTCCATGCCGCCCTGCGAGGCGATGACGGAGACCAGCGCCTTCTCGACATCGGTCGCCATGCGCTTGGCATCGCCGCAGATGTAGAAGTGAGCACCCTTCTGCAGCCAGGCCCAGAGGTCCTCGGCTTCCTCGCGCATCTTGTCCTGGACGTAGGTCTTGGGCTGCCCGGGATCGCGCGACCAGGCGAGGGAGAGCTTCTGCAGGGCGCCCTTGGCCTGGAACTCCTCCATTTCCTCGCGGTAGAAGTAGTCGCTGGACGAGCGCTGGTGCCCGAAGAACAGCCAGGCCGGCCCGCTCGGCCGGCGCACGAGCCGGTCCTGCAGGAAGGCGCGGAACGGCGCCACGCCCGTGCCCGGACCCACCATGATCACCGGCACCGCGTCGTCCTTGGGCAGGCCGAAGCCGTGCGACTTCTGGACGTAGACGCGGACGGGATCGCCGGACTGCACGCGTTCGGCCAGAAAGGTCGAGGCGACCCCGAAACGCAGGCGCTGGTCGATCTCGTAGCGCACGACGTCCACCGTCAGGCTGACCCGGCCGGGGTTGGCGCGCGGCGAGGACGAGATCGAATAGAGGCGCGGCTGCAGCGGCTCGAGAACCTCGATCAGTTTGAAGGGCGCGGGCGCGATGTGGGGAAAGGCGCGTAGCACGGCGAGCACGTCGAAGCCCTCGCTTCCCTCCCCGTCCGCCATCTTCTCCAGCCGGGCCTTCTCGTTGGCATCGCTGGCCTGGGAGGCGTAGAGCGAGAAGAGCGCGTCCGGCGCCGGCGTCAGGCTCTTGGCGTGGGTCAGCCAGTCGTGCAGCGTGCGGTTGTGGCCCTCCGCCGTGATGAAGTCGTCGAGTGGCACGCCCATGGCGCGCGAAATGGCGCGCACGAGCTGAGCGGGATTGTTGGCGTAGAGCCCGAAGGCATCACCGGGCTCGTAGGTCAGCCCGCTCGGCCTGAGGTCGAACTCGATATGATGGGTCTCCTTCTCGCTCCCCTCCGCGTTGAGGCGCCGCCGGGACAGGAAGACCGCGGGCGCGGGATTGTCGCGCGACGTTCCCCGCTGCACGGTGGCGGCCGGCGCGAGGTCTGGCACCGGGTCGGCGGTGGCGACGCCCGAGGCGGCGCCCGGTGCGTCGCCCATCTCCTCGGCGAGCTTCTTGAGCATGCGCGCGGTTTCCTTGCCGCCCGGCGCGCACAAATTCAGTTTCGGCTCTGCGCCCGTGAAGATCGCGTCGGAGTAGTTCTGGCAGTTGTAGCCGCACTGGCCGCAATCCTGCTGCGCCATGGCCGCCATCATGCGACGGCGCAGGGGGCGATCCTTGGCCATTTCGAGGCGATCGGGCATCGGCAGGGAAGGATCATGCCAGGGCGCTTCGCCGTCATCGCCGTCATCCAGCGGATCGTTGGACGCCGCGGCGGCGCCGGGCGCCGGCA
>CAXTVD010000254.1:0-6173 GCA_964247575.1 uncultured Lichenihabitans sp. | reverse complement strand
ATATCGCGCTCGGCGTCGGTGGACTGCCGCGCGGCCGGGTCATCGAGATCTACGGGCCGGAATCGTCCGGCAAGACGACGCTGACGCTGCATGTCATCGCCGAGGCTCAGAAGCGCGGCGGGGTCTGCGCCTTCGTCGACGCCGAACATGCTCTCGACCCGGTCTATGCCCGCAAGCTCGGGGTCAACCTCGAGGACCTGCTGATCTCGCAGCCCGATACGGGCGAGCAGGCCCTGGAGATCACCGACACGCTGGTGCGGTCCGGCGCGGTCGACGTTCTCGTGATCGACTCGGTCGCCGCGCTCACGCCGCGCGCCGAGATCGAGGGGGAGATGGGAGACGTTCAGCCCGGGTTGCAGGCGCGGCTAATGAGCCAGGCTCTGCGCAAGCTGACGGCCTCGATCTCCCGATCGAACACGATGGTCATCTTCATCAACCAGATCCGCATGAAAATCGGCGTGATGTACGGCTCGCCCGAGACGACGACGGGGGGCAATGCGCTGAAGTTCTATGCCTCGGTCCGGCTCGACATCCGCCGCATCGGCGCGATCAAGGACCGTGACGAGGTCCTCGGCAATCAGACCCGGGTGAAGGTGGTCAAGAACAAGGTCGCGCCGCCGTTCAAGGAGGTCGAGTTCGACATCATGTACGGGGAAGGCATCTCGAAGGTGGGTGAACTGGTCGATCTCGGCGTCAAGGCCGGCGTGGTCGAGAAGTCCGGGGCCTGGTTCTCCTATGACAGCCAGCGGCTCGGGCAGGGCCGCGAGAACGCCAAGAGCTTCCTCAAGGCCAATCCGGATGCGGCCCGCAAGATCGAGCAGTCCATCCGCGAGAACTCCGGGCTGATCGCCGACAAGATCCTCGGCGAACCCGAGGCGGAGGACGATGACGAGGCCGCCGAGGCCTGACGGCTGAGGAAGGCTGGACGGCGCCCGGGTCGGCTGCTCGGAGCGGGTCGATGTTCGTGATGACCTGGGCTGATCGCGGGCCGGTGTGCGGTCCAGACTGCCTTTCCTCCTGGATTGACGGCCCCTAAGATGCTTCGTCCCACCTTAGTGTGGGATCGAGCCAACCGACGCTCGCAGATGTTCAAGAGGGCGTCGGCTATTTTGGAGGAGTCGTTTCATGAGGATGCTATTGTTCGGCATTGCAGCCCTGTCCATCGTGGCCTCGTCACCGTCGTTCGCCAGGGCGACGGGAAGCAGGACCCCGCATGCGGATGCCATGCGGGGCTTGCGGCAGGAATGCGCTCAGAAAACCGGCGCACAAATCGACCCGAGCTTCAATCATGTCAGCGGGTCGCCGAGCGTGATGGCGGCTTTCCGGTCGTGCATGGGCGGATGAGAGCCCCGGACTGAGGTCTATCGCCGCTTCCGACCCCGTGGGTCGGGGGCGTGCTCGATGAGACCGGGCCGGTCAACGGAAGCGGCTAGGTAACGACAGGCCTGCCGGGCGTGGCCGCTGTGTCCCAAGAGGGTCGCTTTTCTTTTGCGGCGAATTCGTCCTAAGAACGCGACAAGGCCCGGCTGCGTGCCGGCGGTCCCGTGTGAGCCCTCGAGTCCCGTATGAGCAGCGTCAGCGACATCCGATCGACCTTCCTCGACTTCTTCCGCGACAACGGTCACGAGGTCGTCCCGTCGAGCCCGCTGGTGCCGCGCAACGACCCGACCCTGATGTTCACAAATGCCGGGATGGTCCAGTTTAAGAACGTCTTCACCGGCATCGAGAAGCGGCCCTACAACCGCGCGACTACCGCGCAGAAATGCGTGCGGGCCGGCGGCAAGCACAACGATCTCGACAATGTCGGCTACACCGCCCGGCACCACACCTTCTTCGAGATGCTCGGCAACTTCTCGTTTGGCGACTACTTCAAGCCGCTCGCCATCGAGCTCGCCTGGACTCTGATCACGAAGCATTTCGGCCTGAGCAGGGACAGGCTTCTCGTCACCGTCTATCACACCGACGACGAGGCCTTCGACCTGTGGAGAAAGATCGCCGGCTTCCCGGAGAGCCGGATTATCCGCATCCCCACCTCCGACAATTTCTGGGCCATGGGCGATACCGGCCCGTGCGGGCCCTGCTCGGAGATTTTCTACGACCAGGGCGAGAGCGTGCGCGGCGGCCCGCCCGGCAGCCCCGAAGAGGACGGCGACAGGTTCCTGGAGTTCTGGAACCTCGTCTTCATGCAATACGAGCAGGTCGACCGCGACTCGCGGCTGCTCCTGCCCCGCCCGTCCATCGATACCGGGATGGGCCTCGAGCGCATCGCCGCGATCCTGCAGGGCAAGACGTCGAACTACGACACCGACCTGATGCGGTCCCTGATCCTCGCCGTCGCAAGCCTGACGGGCGTCGATCCGGACGGCCCGCAGCAGGCGAGCCACCGCATCATCGCCGACCATCTGCGGGCCTGCGCCTTCCTCATCGCCGACGGCGTCGATCCTTCCAATGAGGGCCGCGGCTACGTCCTGCGCCGGATCATGCGGCGCGCGATGCGCCATGCCCAGCTTCTCGGCGCAGCCGAGCCGCTAATGTGGCGCCTGGTCCCCGTGCTGGTCCGGGAAATGGGGCAGGCCTATCCGGAACTGGTCCAGGGCGAGTCCCGTATCGCCGAGATCCTCCAGCTCGAGGAGGCCCGTTTCCGCGTGACCCTGGCGCGCGGCCTGGCCATCCTTGAAGAGGAGACCGGAAATCTGGGCGGCGGCGCGGTGCTGCCCGGCGAAGTCGCCTTCAAGCTCTACGACACCTACGGCTTCCCCCTCGACCTGACGCAGGACGCGCTGCGTGGACGCGGCATGACGGTCGACGAACAGGGCTTTTCCTCCGCGATGGAACGCCAGCGCGCGGATGCCCGGCGGGCCTGGACCGGCTCGGGCGAGGCGGCGACGGAGACGGTCTGGTTCGGCCTCCGCGACCGGCTGGGCGCGACGGAGTTCCTGGGCTACAGCACCGAGCAGAGCGAAGGCATCGTCACTGCGCTGCTGGCGGGCGGCGCGCCGGCCGAGGCGATTGGCAAGGGCGAGAGCGGTTTCGCCCTTCTCAACCAGACCCCGTTCTATGCGGAGTCCGGCGGGCAGGTCGGCGACACCGGGGTGATGACCGCTCCAGGCGTGCGGGTCGAGGTCACCGACACCGCCAAGAAGCTGGGCGACCTCTTCGTGCACACCGTTACCGTCCTCGAGGGGACCCTGACGGTCGGCATGGCCGTCGATCTCGTGGTGGACCACGCGCGGCGCAGGGCCATCCGCGCCAACCATTCGGCCACCCACCTGCTCCACGAGGCGCTCCGCCAGGTGCTTGGCCCGCACGTCGCGCAGAAGGGCTCGTCGGTCGACCCGGACCGGCTTCGCTTCGACTTCTCGCACCAGCGGCCGATCACGGACGCGGAACTGGCCGAGGTCGAGGAGATCGCCAACGCGGTCGTGCTGCAGAACGAGCCGGTCGTCACGCGCCTGATGGGGATCGACGAGGCCCGGGCGAGCGGCGCGCGCGCGTTGTTCGGGGAGAAGTACGGCGACGAGGTCCGCGTGGTGTCGATGGGCCGGGCCCTGGCCGGGCAGGCCGGTGTGCCGGCCTACTCCATCGAGCTGTGCGGCGGCACCCATGCGGCGCGGACCGGCGACATCGGCCTGATCAGCGTGACGGGTGAGAGTTCGGTCGCCTCGGGGGTGCGCCGCATCGAGGCGCGGACTGGCGCGGCGGCGCGGCGCCACCTTAACGCGGAGGCCGCGCGGCTGCGCTACGTCGCGGGTTTGCTGAAGTCGACGCCGGAGGCGGCCGCCGAGCGCCTTCAGGCGCTGATCGAGGACCGCCGCAGGCTCGACCGCGAGGTGGCGGAGACGCGCAAGCGGCTGGCCATGGGGGGCGGGACGAGGAGCGGCGGCGACACCGCGCTCCGGACGGTGGCGGGCGTGCCGTTCTTCGGCCGCACGGTCACCGGTGTCGAAACCAAGGATCTCAAGGGCCTCGCGGACGAGGCCAAGGCGAGCTTGGGGTCGGGCGTTGTCGCGATCGCTGGCGTTGGCGCGGATGGACGGGCGGCCCTGGTCGTGGCCGTCACGCCCGATCTCCAGGACCGATTCAATGCGGTCGATCTCGTGCGGGTCGGCTCGGCGAAGCTGGGGGGCAAGGGAGGCGGCGGGCGCCCGGACATGGCCCAGGCCGGCGGCCCCAACGGGGAAGGCGCGGACGCGGCGGTGATCGCCGTTTCGGAGGCCATGGCGCAAGGCCTGGCCGCGGCGTGACGGTCGAGGTCGAGCGGCCGACGAGGCCGGCGACGCGCTTCGCTCTGCAGGTGTGGTTCGACGATGACGATCCCCGCAACTGGCGGGCGATCCTGGTGCGGCGGCTCCTCATCGGCGTCGTCATCGTGAGCGCCTTCAGCATCGTCCTCGAGACGGTGCATGACCTGTCGGCGGCGTACGGATCCTGGTTCCGGCTGATCGAGGACGTGGCCGTTGCGATCTTCACGGCCGAGTACCTGATGCGCCTCTGGTCCGCGCCCGGGCAGGCCGGTTTGGCCGGTGCGTCGCCCTGGCAGGCGCGGATGGCGTTCGCGCGTTCAGCGCCCGGTCTCATCGACCTTCTCTCGATCGTTCCGGCTTTTGCGGGCGTCTTCTTCGGCGCGAAGTTCCGCATCTTCCTGCTTCTTCGGCTGGTGCGCTTCTTCAAGCTCGCGCGCTATTCGCCGGGCATGCGGTCGCTCGCCCTCGTCCTGCAGGCGGAGCGCAAGGCGCTCCTCGCCTCGGCGGTCATCCTGCTCGGCTTCGTGCTCCTGTCGGCCTCGGCCATGTACGCTGCCGAGGCGGAGGCGCAGCCCGACAAGCTCGGCTCGATCCCGGCCGCCATGTGGTGGGCCGTCGTCACCCTCACCACCGTCGGGTATGGCGACATCTATCCCGTCACCGTGCCCGGCCGCATGGTCGCCAGCGTCACCATGGTCTTCGGCCTCATGATGCTGGCGCTTCCGGTCGGCATCGTGGCGACGGCCTTCGCCGAGGAGATTCATCGACGCGACTTCGTTGTCACCTGGGGCATGATCGCCCGAATTCCTCTGTTTTCGCCCTTGTCGGCGGCCGAGATCGGCGAGATCACGCGGTTCCTGGTGGCCCGCACCGTCCCGGCAGGAACGGTTATCGTGCTCAAGGGCGACAAGGCCCGCTCGATGTTCGTGATCGCCTCGGGCGAGGTGGAGGTCGAGTTGGAGACCGGGCCCATCCGCCTGGGCGAGGGTCACTTCTTCGGCGAGCGTGCCATGATCGAGAACGCGCTGCGGAACGCGACCGTGCGCTCGACGGAACCGACGCGGCTCCTCGTCCTCGACAAGAACGACCTGCAACTGATGATGACGCGCAACAGCGAACTCGGCGAGCGCATCAGGGCTGTCGCCGAGGAGCGGCAGGACGCCAACAAAACGTCCGAGCCGGATGCACGGTAAGAGAGCCCGATCGAGCGCGACGGCGCGGGACACCGGACCGCGTGCCCGACACTAAAAAGCCGCGCGGCGCAGGAACCCAGCACCGGCGCCGGCATTCACTCCCTTGAACGTTGTTAGCACGGTGGTCGTGCCGCAATGTGGGGTTCGGTTCAGCCGCGGAGGGCTTTGCGGCGGCCGACGATCAAGGGAGAGCGTCGATGAATTTCGGAAACCTGCTGCACTGGGCCATCGTCTTCCTCATCGTCGCGCTCGTCGCCGGCCTGCTTGGCTTCGGTGGGCTCGCCGGAACGGCCATGCAGGGCGCGCAGCTCCTGTTCTGGGTCGCCATCGTCCTGCTGGTCGTGTCGCTGATCTTCGGCTTCATGCGACGCGGCGTCTGACCCGGCATCGGGCGGCCGCTTTCCAAAGCGTCCGCCCGGTCCGGGCGCCTCAGGTTGCCATCGCCGCGCGGAGGTTCGCGTCGACCTTGTCGAGGAAGCCGATGGTGGAGAGCCACTTCTGATCGGGGCCGACGAGCAGCGCGAGGTCCTTGGTCATGAAGCCGGCTTCCACCGTGTCCACGCACACCTTCTCGAGGGTCGTCGCGAAACGGGACAGGTCGAGGTTGCCGTCGAGCTTGGCCCGGTGCTCCAGGCCACGCGTCCAGGCGAAGATCGAGGCGATCGAATTGGTCGAGGTCTCCTTGCCTTTCTGGTGATCGCGGTAGTGCCGCGTCACCGTGCCGTGCGCAGCTTCG
>CAXTVD010000253.1:0-6194 GCA_964247575.1 uncultured Lichenihabitans sp. | reverse complement strand
AACATGAACTACTCCATCTCCAACACGGCGGAGTACGGCGAATACGTGACCGGGCCCCGCATCATCACCCCCGAGACCAAGGCGGAGATGAAGCGCGTGCTCACCGACATCCAGTCGGGCAAGTTCACGCGCGACTGGATGCTAGAGAACCGGGTCAACCAGACCTCGTTCAAGGCGACCCGCGCCCGTAACAACGCGCACGAGATCGAGCGGGTCGGCGAGAAGCTGCGGGCCATGATGCCCTGGATCTCCAAGAACAAGATGGTGGATAAGGCGCGCAACTGATCGCGCCAGGCCCGGCGGGCGTGCCGGGCCTCTGAGGACGGGAAAAGGGTCAGTCGCCCCGCGGAGGGACAGGACATGTCCGACGTCTACTCGGAAGCGTTCTTCGAGGCCCAGCAGACCGGGTCTGCGCAGTCGGCGGACGTGGTCGTTCCGCTGTTCCTGGCCCTGTTCCCGGTCCGGTCCGTCGTGGATGTCGGGTGCGGGGTCGGCGGCTGGCTGGCCCGCTTCGCGGCGGCGGGCGTCGAGGACCACCTCGGCGTCGACGGCGCCTATGTCCCCCGGCATCTGCTCCGTGTCGACCAGTCCCGCTTCCGCGAGGCCGACCTCACGCAATCCCTGACCTTCGGACGACGCTTCGAGGCGGCCGTCTGCCTGGAGGTCGCCGAACATCTGCAGGCCGCCGCGGGCGACGCCCTGGTGCGGACCCTGACCGACGCCGCGCCGGTCATCCTCTTCTCCGCGGCCGTGCCGTTCCAGGGCGGAACGGACCACCTGAACGAGCAGTGGCCATCCTACTGGGCCGAGCGCTTTGCCGCTCAGGGCTTCGTGGCGGTCGATGCCATCCGGCCGGCCATCCAGTGGGATCGGCGGGTCGAGTTCTGGTATCGGCAGAATACGCTGGTGTTCTGCCGTCCCGAACTTGTTCCGCCCGGGCTGCGGCCCGCGCGGAACGCCTATGAGCTCGATCGGGTCGACCTCGAGCTCTATTGCTACCTGAAAAACACGGTGGACAAGTCGCCGAAGGCCTGATCCTTGCCCTGCTCCGGCCGGCGCGCGACGCGTGGCGGGGACACGTCCAGGAGGACGCCATCGCGCCCGGCGACCATCGCTACACCATCACCGAACCCGACCGCGTACCCTGGGAAGGGCTGCTGCTCGGCTGCGCCGCCATGCTGCCGATCGCGGCCGGCGCCGTGGGTGTCTGGCTGCTCGACGGGGACATGGGCCGCCTCGTGCTCCGGCTCACCCTTGTCTGGTCCGGCGCGATCGTCGCGTTCCTGTCGGGCGTGCGGCGCGGGCTCAGCTTCAGGGCGCCGCAGGGGCCGACCTTGCCGCAGATCGTCACCTTCCTGTGGCTGTTCACCCTCGCGGCCGCGGCGCTCGCCCTCGGGCCTGGCGTCCCGGCGACAGTGCTGCTCCTGCTCGGCTTCTGCAGCCTGGGCGTGTTCGACACCCTGGCCGCCCGCAAGGAGGAGGCGCCGCCCTATTTCGCCCGGCTGCGTCCGCTCCAGATGCTGATCCCGGTTATCAGCTTATTGACCATCTTGGCGCGGCAGCTGGCCTGAAGCCGCCAAACCGGGCTGCTGCTTAGACCCGCTTAGGAGATGCGGGCTTAGCGTGGGGGCGTTCCGATCCGCCAGCGATGGACCCGCTCTCCATGACTTCTCAAACCTACCGGCTCGTCACCCGCAGCGACTTCGACGGCCTCGTCTGCGGCATGCTGCTCCGGGAAGCCGGGATGATCGACGAGATCAAGTTCGTGCATCCCAAGGACATGCAGGACGGGGTCGTGCCGATCACCGGTCGCGACATCATCACGAACCTGCCCTACGTCTCCGGCTGCCACCTCGCTTTCGACCATCACGCCAGCGAGGTGAGCCGCGGGCAGGGTGGCCCGCAGGGCAACCACATCATCGACGCCCATGCGCCCTCGGCGGCGCGGGTCGTATTCCGGCATTTCGGGCCGACTCGGCCCAGTTCACGCATGACGAGATCCTGGCGCCGACCGGCTGGACCCTGCTGAACTTCCTCATGGATTCCCGTACCGGGCTGGGGCGGTTCCGAAGCTTTCGGATCTCCAACTACGAGCTGATGATGCAGCTCATCGATCGTTGCCGCGACCTCAGCGTCGAGGAGGTCCTGCAGTTGCCCGACGTGCGCGAGCGCGTCGACCTCTACATGGAGCATCGCGCGCCGTTCGAGGCGCAGCTGCGCCGCTGCGCGAAGGTGCATGGCAAGCTCGTCGTGCTCGATCTGCGCGACGAGGAGACGATCTACGCGGGCAACCGCTTCATGATCTACGCGCTCTACCCAGAGTGCGATATCTCAGCCCACGTCCTGTGGGGGCTCAAGCAGCAGAACACGGTGTTCGCGATCGGCAAGTCGATCCTGGATCGTGGCTCGCCGGTCAATGTCGGCGCGGTCTGCCTGAGCTATGGCGGCGGCGGCCATGAGGCGGCTGGAACGTGCCAGATCGACAACGACCGGGCCGAGGCCGTCAAGCTCGAGCTGATCGACAAGCTCAACCCGTCGATCCAGTAGGGCAGTCAGCCCGGAGGACCCCGCCCGGTCACGCAATGCGGCCGGTCGGGTCAGTCCTCGAAGGCGTCCGTCACCACACGCTTGCCGACCATGAAGGCGTCGGCGACGAGCTGGAAGGGCGCGGCGTCGATCTCGGCCGTGCGCGTCCCCAGGAGTTCGGCGAAACGGCGATAGAGGCCCTCATACTCCGCCATCGGCTCCGTCACGACGGACACGCCGTCGATGAGCAGCTTGGAGCCGCCATCCTCAAGCCGCAGCCGCTGGCCGTTCTCCGTCTCGACGTCGATCGTCCAGCTCTGCGGCCCGGTCTGGCGCCAATCGAAATCGGCGGTCAACGCGCCGCCCGGGACTCCCACCGGGCTCGCGAAGCTGAGCGTCGCCGCGATCGGCATGTCGCGATTGCTTGGCGTGACGAGCTCCGCGCTGCGCACGAAGACCGGGCCGGGCATGATCTTGGTCAGGATCGACAGCGCGTTGATGCCGGGGTCGAACACGCCGAAGCCGCCGACCTCCCAGATCCAGGCCTGGCCGGGGTGCCAGCGCCGCACGTCCTCCTTCCAAGCGATGTGGAGCGTCCTGATGCGCTGCCCCCGCAGCCGGCGCTTGGCCTCGTCGACCCCCGCATTGTACTGCGAATGCCAGGTCGTGAAGATGACCCGGCCGAGATCGGCGGCGTGGGACGACAGTTCGAACAGCTCGGACACGGTGAGGGCCGGGGGCTTTTCCAGCAGCACGTGCTTGCCGGCGTTCAGCGCCGCGCGGGCAAGGTCGAACCGCACGTGGGGCGGCGTGCAGATCGCGACCGCATCGAGGTCGGGCAGGGCCGCGTAGAGCGCAGCGGCCTCGCGGAAGGTCGGAACGCCCTCCACGGTCGCGCCCCGACCGCTCACGATGCCGGCCAGCGTGAAATCCGGGTTGCCGGCGATCACCGGCACATGCTGGTCCACCGCGATCTTGCCGAGGCCGATGATGGCGATGCTATAGGGGTCCACAAGGTTCTCCCGTCGTCCTCGCGTAGCACTAGCATGGGTGCAGGCCGGCAGACAGGGAGGGCAGGAGGGTCGGGCGTCATGAACATCCTCTCCATCCAGTCCCATGTCGCTTTCGGGCATGTGGGCAATGCGGCCGCCGTGTTCCCCATGCAGCGGCTCGGCCACGAAGTCTGGCCGATCCACACGGTTCAGTTCTCCAACCATACGGGGTATGGCGCGTGGCGCGGCGAGGTGTTTGCCGCGAGCCTGATCGGCGACTGCGTCGCGGGGATCGCGGAGCGCGGTCTGCTCGGCACCTGCGACGGGGTTCTGTCGGGCTATATGGGCTCCGCCGAGACCGGGGCCGCGATCCTCGAGGCGGTGGGCCGCGTGCGGGCGGCGAACCCGGCGGCGGCCTATTGCTGCGATCCCGTCATCGGCGATGTCGGCCGCGGCGTTTTCGTGCGCCCGGGCATCGCCGAGTTCATGCGGGACCGTGCGGTGCCGGCCGCCACGCTCATCACACCCAACCAGTTTGAACTGGACCTGCTGGCCGGGCGGCCGTCCGGCACGCTGGCGGAGGTGCGGGCTGCGCTGGCCGTCGTCCACGCGTCGGGGCCGCAGGTCATCCTCGTGACGTCCTATCTCGGGGAGGCTACGCCCGCTGGCAGCATCGACCTCCTGGCGTCGGACGGGGCGCAGCTCTGGCGCGTGCGCACCCCCAGGCTCGACGTGGCGGTCAACGGGGCAGGGGACGCCATCGCCGCCCTGTTCTTCGTCCACTGGCTCAGCAGCCGCGTCGTGCCCGAGGCCCTGGCGGCGGCCAGCGCCTCCATCTTCGGCCTGCTGCGGCGGACGGCGGAAGCCGGCTCGCGGGAGATCCTGCTCGTCGGCGCGCAGGAGGAGTTCGTGACGCCGTCGAGGCCGTTCACGCCGGAACTGGTCTAGGACGCGCGCTGCGGGACGTGCTCGCCTTGCGGCGGGAACGCATGGGACCGACCGGGGTTGTAGGGGAGCTTACCGACCACTGCGAAGGGGAACAGACCATGGCCACGAACCGCGTCGAACGAGGCAGCGACACCAAGCAATCCGCGCTGATGACCCCCAACGATCTTGGGGACAATGCGACCACGGAGATCTCCGGCGCGATCAACAAGCTGGTCGCCGATGCCTTCGCCCTCTACGTGAAGACCAAGAACTTCCACTGGCACATGAGCGGGCCGCATTTCCGCGACTACCATCTTCTCCTCGACGAGCAGGCGGACCAGATCTTCGCGACCACCGACCCGCTGGCCGAACGGGTTCGCAAGATCGGCGGCCTGACCCTGCATTCCATCGGCGAGATCAATGGGACGACGCGCGTCAAGAACAACGACGCGACCTTCGTGTCCCCGGTCGAGATGCTGAAGGAACTCTGCCAGGACAACAAGGACATGGCGGCGAACATGCGCAAGGCGCATGAGGTGGCTGACGACAACAAGGACGTGGCGACGGCCAGCCTGCTCGAAAACTATATCGACGAGACGGAGCGCCGGACCTGGTTCCTTTTCGAGGCGATCCAGAACGCCGACGACACCGGACACTGACGAACGAAGGTTGCCCACCTGCGGTGGAAGGAAAGGCTGCCCAAGGGGCAGCCTTTTTCATAGGCGATGCGGTCCTGACGGGATCGAGGCGGGAGGGAAGAACCCGCCCTTGATCCGTGCGACGCCTGAATGAGGGTGAACCGAGGCCGGCGTGGCGGGCGCCTCAGCGCTCCACGCACATGGCGATACCCATGCCGCCGCCGATGCAGAGCGTCGCAAGGCCCTTCCTGGCATCGCGCCGGGCCATCTCGAACAGCAGCGTCGTCAGGCAACGGGCACCCGACGCGCCGATGGGATGGCCGAGGGCGATCGCGCCGCCGTTGACGTTCACGATCGCCGGATCCCACCCCATGTCCTTGTTGACCGCAAGCGCCTGGGCGGCGAAGGCTTCGTTCGCCTCGATGAGCTGGAGGTCCTTGATCGACCAACCCGCCTTCTCCAAGGCCTTGCGGGAGGCGGGGATGGGACCCGAACCCATCACCGCCGGATCCACGCCAGCGGTGGCCCAGGAGGCGATGGTGGCGAGGGGCTTCAGCCCGCGCCTCTCGGCCTCAGCCTTGGTCATCAGCACGACGGCCGCAGCCCCGTCATTGATGCCGGAGGCCGAGCCGGCGGTCACCGTGCCGTCCTTGGAAAAGGCGGGCTTGAGCTTGGCAAGCGCCTCGATCGTGGTGCCGGGCCGAATGTGCTCGTCCTGATCGACCACGACGTCGCCCTTGCGACCCTTTATTGTGAAGGGGACGATCTCGTCCTTGAAACGCCCCTCCTTCTGGGCGACCTCGGCCTTGTTTTGCGAGTGGACGGCGAACCTGTCCTGGTCCTCGCGCGTGATCTGCCATTTGGCGGCGACGTTCTCCGCGGTATTGCCCATATGGTAGCCGTGGAAGGCATCCATGAGGCCGTCGCGCAGCATGGTGTCGATCAGCTTGAGCTCGCCCATCTTCTGCCCCGCGCGAAGATAGGCGGAATGGTGCGACTGGGTCATCGACTCCTGGCCGCCCGCCACGATGATCTTGGCGTCGCCGTTGGCGATTTGCTGCAGGCCGAGCGCTACGGCCCGCAGGCCGCTGCCACACAGCTGATTCAGTCC
>CAXTVD010000252.1:831-6195 GCA_964247575.1 uncultured Lichenihabitans sp. | reverse complement strand
ATCACGGTCAAGGCTGCGGCGCCTGCAGCTTGGCGCGGGCTTCCTCGGCCATGTGGTTGGCGAGCTTGGTGCCCCAGTCGCGGACGGCCTGGACCGTATCGGTGGTGACCTGAGCCTGGGTGCCGATCATCTTCTGGCCGGGCGCGCTCTGGTAGAAGGTCGTGATCAACTTGAGTTCGTCCGTCGTGAAGGTTTTGGCATAGATATCGACGATCCTGTCGAGCAGGTCCGATTTGGCCGCTTCGCCCTCGGCCGCAAGCTGCGGCGCGAACCCGTTGAAGACCTTGAGAAGATCGGGATCGTTATGCGTGGTGTTGAGGCGGATCTGCTGGATGATGCTCGGCATCATGGCATTGACCGCGTCAGCCGGATGCAGCTGGTCGAGCAGCGCGACGGCGGCAGCCCGGTGGTCGGCCTCCTCGTCGGCGCGGGCCGGAGCACCGCAGGACAAGACGGCGACGCCGACAATGGCGAGCAACGCGATGGCTTCCAGCCCACGCCGCAGGATCCCTGGGCCGCCGCGTCGCTGCGCGCCCGGCAAAACCAGCCTGCCTCGGATGGAAGCGTCGATCAGCGTCATGGTGGTCAAACCCGTTCGATGATGGTGGCGGTGCCCATGCCCGCCCCGATGCAGAGGGTCACCAGGGCCGTGCCCCGGCCCGAGCGCTCCAACTCGTCGAGCGCCGTGCCGAGCAGCATCGCGCCGGTCGCGCCGAGCGGATGGCCGAGCGCGATGGCGCCGCCATTCACGTTGACCTTGTCCGGCGAAAGATCGAAGGCCTGGAGGTAGCGCAGAACCACGGCCGCGAAGGCCTCGTTGACCTCGAACAGGTCGATGTCCCCGATGGTCATGCCGGCGCGGGCCAGCACCTTCCTGGTGACGTCGACCGGACCCGTGAGCATCAGGGCGGGGTCCGAGCCGATATTGGCGAAGGCCCTGATGCGCGCGCGGGGCGTGAGGCCCGCGGCCTCGCCGGCTGAGGACGAGCCGATCAGCACGGCGGCCGCGCCATCGACGATGCCGGAGGAATTGCCGGCATGATGGACATGGCGGACCGCCTCGACCTCCGGGTGGGCCTGGATGGCGACGGCATCGAAGCCGCCCTGCTCGCCCATCATGGCGAAGGACGGCTTGAGCGCGGCGAGGGACTGCATGTCCGTCTGCGGCCGGCGGTGCTCATCGGTCGCCAGCAGCGTGAGGCCGTTGACGTCGCGAACGGGGACGACGGCGCCCTTGAACCGCCCTTCCGTCCAGGCGCGGTCGGCGCGGCGCTGGCTCTCGACGGCATAGGCGTCCACGTCATCCCGGCTGAAGCCGTATTTGGTCGCGATCAGGTCGGCCGAGACGCCCTGGGGCATGAAATAGCTGGGGATCGCGATGGCCGGATCGACCGGCCAGGCGCCGCCCGACGCGCCGATGCCGACCCGGCTCATCGATTCGACGCCGCCGCCGACCACGAGATCGTGCTGGCCCGCCATCACCTGCGCGGCCCCGAAGTTCACCGCGTCTAGTCCGGAGGCGCAGAACCGGTTGATCTGTACGCCGGGCACCTGCGTGCCGTAGCCGGCTGTCAGCGCTGCGGCCCGGGCGATGTCGCCGCCGGCTTCGCCCACGGGATCGACGCAACCCAGGATGACGTCGTCGACGCGGGCGTCCTCGAGATGGTTGCGCTCGCGCAGGGCGCTCAGGGCGGCGGTGGCGAGCCCCAGCGTCGAGACCTCATGGAGCGCGCCGTCCGGCTTACCGCGTCCCCGCGGCGTGCGAAGATGGTCGAAGATGAAGGCCTCGGGCATGCGGAATCCTCGAACGATCGTCTAGTCGCGATCGGGATGCTGGCGGGACGTAAGGGCATCGGGGAGCTGGGCGAGCCAGTCGTCGAGGCGTTCCACCGGGAGGTCGGCGACACTGCCGCTCCAGGGCAGCGCGCCGTCGCCGACGAGTTGCGTCGTCGGCGCCATGATCGAGGGATCGTCGAGGGTGCCGTGAGCCACGGAGATGCGGTCAGCCGTCCGCTCATAGGTCAGGGGCGTGCCGCAGTCCCGGCAGTAGCCGCGCGCGGCGATCGAGGAACTCTTGAAGCTGGCGCGTTCGCCTCGCGTCCTTTCGACCTCTGCACGAGGGACGTTGACGAAGACCATGAACGGGCCGCCGCCGGCCTTCTGGCACATGCGGCAGTGACAAACATTGCATTCCCACGTGTCACGCGAGCCCCGGATTGCGTAGCGCACCGCGCCGCACTGGCATCCGCCGGTTGCCGCGGCGGGTCCCTCTCGTTCCTGATCGTGCATGCGCGACCTCAACCGCGGGACGCCGGTCGTTCCCTCAAGTCACGTTCTAGAATGCTTCGGCCGGCAAGGCCATCAGCGTGTCTGCGCCGGCCGCGATGCGGGCGAGGCGGGACGCGGTCTCGGGCATCATGCGTTCCATGTAGAACCGCCCGACCGTGAGTTTCGCATCCATCGCGGCAGAGGGCCCGTCTTCCTTCGACCGGGCCAGCGCCGCGCGCGCCATCAGCAGCCACATGTGCCCGAGCGCGACGAGCCCGAACAGGTGCATGTAGTCGGTCGAACCCGCCCCCGCATTGTCGGGCTTGGCCATGGCATGCTGCATGAACCACATCGTCGCCTTCTGCAGGCAGTCGAGGCCGTCGGTCATCGGCTGGACGAAGGCCTGGAGGCCGGGGTCCTCGCGGGCTGCCGCGAGGTCGGCGGAGACGTCGCGCATGAAGGCCATGAAGGCGCGCCCGCCGTCGCGCGGCAGCTTGCGGCCCACAAGGTCGAGCGCCTGGATGCCGTTGGCACCCTCGTAGATCATCGCGATGCGGGCATCGCGCACGAACTGCTCCATGCCCCACTCGGCAACGTAACCGTGGCCGCCGAAGACCTGCTGAGCCATCACACAGTTGTCGAAGCCCCGGTCGGTGAACACGCCCTTGATCACCGGCGTCAGCAGCCCCAGCCGGTCCTCGGCCTCCCTCGCGGCCGCCCCGTCGTCACGCCGGGCGATGTCCACTTTCAGCGCCGTCATGAGGAGCAGCGCCCGGGCCGCCTCGTTGAAGGCGCGGATCGTGAGCAGCATCCGTCGCACGTCGGCATGGACGATGATGGGATCGGCGGGCTTGTCGGCCGCGGCAGCCCCCGACAGGGCACGCCCCTGCAGCCGCTCCTTCGCGTAGGCGGCTGCGTTCTGGTAGGCGACTTCGGACATGGCCAAGCCCTGGTTGGCGACGCCGAGCCGTGCCTCGTTCATCATCACGAACATGGCATTCAGGCCCTTGTTGGCCTCGCCGACCAGCCAGCCGGTCGCCCCGTCGTAATTCATCACGCAGGTGGCATTGCCGTGAATGCCCATCTTGTTCTCGATCGAGCCGCAGCTCACGGCGTTGCGCCCGCCCAGCGATCCATCGGCCTCGACCAGCATCTTGGGGACGAGGAAGAGGGAGATGCCCTTGGTGCCGGGCGGCGCGCCTTCGATGCGCGCGAGAACGAGATGAATGATGTTGGGCGTGAGATCGTGCTCGCCGGCGGAGATGAAGATCTTCTGCCCGGTCAGAGCGTAGGAGCCGTCCGCCTGCGGCACCGCTTTGGTGCGGAGCAGACCGAGATCCGTGCCGCATTGCGGCTCGGTGAGGTTCATCGTGCCGAGCCATTCGCCGGCGATCATCCTGGGCAGGTAGGTCGTCTTCTGGGCCTCGCTGCCGTGGACCAGCAGGGCCGAGTAGGCGCTCTTGGTGAGGCCGGGATACATGGTGAAGGCCATGTTGGCCGAGGTACAGAACTCGTTGAGGATGACGCCGATCACCTCGGGCAGGCCCTGCCCGCCATAGGCCGGGTCACCGGAGACGCCGAGCCAGCCGCCCTCCGCATAGAGCTCGAACGCCTCCTTGAAGCCGGCCGGCGTTCGCACCGAGCCGTCCTCGCGCCGGGTGCAACCTTCCCGATCGCCCGGGCCGTTCAGGGGCTGCAGAACCGCCTCGCTGAGCCGGCCGCCCTCGCTCAGGATGGCCTGGAGCAGATCGGGCGTGGCCTCGGCGAAGCCGGGCAGGTTGTTGTGCCGGTCGATCTTCAGAACGTCGTTGAGGAGGAACAGGACTTCGTCGATCGGCGCTTTGTAACTCGGCATGATAACCTGCGGCGGGCTGACGCTGCCGGCGGCGGCTGCCGCCGGTCAGACGCCCAAGGAAGCGACGCGCCCTTGAGCGGCCCCGCCGACCTTATAAGGCGGCCGGCCGTTCCCGATCAAATCGGCGGAATGACACGGTGGCCCTCGTGTCGCTCTGAGACCTGCGCCTCGTCCAAGCCGAGGATCTCGGTGCGCAGGGTCGAGAGGGCGCCCTCGATATGCCGTTTCTGCCGTTCGAAATAGGCGATCTGTGCCCGGATCTGTTCCTCGCGGGGCTTGAAGCGGCCCGAGGCGCGGGCCTTGTCCGATTCGGCGATCATGGCGCCGATCTCGTTTAGCGTGAAGCCAAGTTGCTTCCAGCGGAGGATGAATTCGAGGCGGGTCTTGTCACGTGTGGTGTAGAGACGCGCCGAACCGTGGCGCCGGGGTTTGAGCAGCCCGCGGTCCTCATAGAAACGCAGGGTCCGGAGGCTGACGCCAAGGCTTCGGGCGAGTTCGCCGATCCCGATGCTCTCCTGCTTCGGCATGCCGCGTGCTTTGAGGGACGGCAGGGTAATCTCGTTTGCTTTCGCCATTTCGGACACGACGCCATGCTCTCCGGCCGGATGGTCGCAGTCTTGCGCTTTCCGCAGGAATTTCAACCCCTGGTTGTAGATGTTAACGACAATCGAGGCTTTGGGGTGTGCCAAAATCGTCCAGGGGGCGTGTGAGATTTAACGCCTTGTTTACCGACACTGGTGAAAGTCTCCCCTCGAAGGCCCGACATTCACTCCGCCTTGAGGGCGCAGCGATGGGCCAGAGCGCTTCGCAAACGGGGCCATGGGCCTGATCGGCACGACAATGAGCAAGGCAGTTCCTTTGAACGCCGACGAGGTCGGCCTCGACCTGCGCGACGCCGCTCGCAAGGCCGCCCGTGATCAAGGCAAGTCGCTGAGCGAATGGCTGGATGCCCTCGTCGACGGCCGTGCAGCCCCGACGGGTGTCCGGGCAGCCGAGCGCCTGCTGGACGAGCGTCCGTCTGCCGTCAGCCAAGGCGAGGCCGATGCAGGCCTTCAAAGGCCACCGCCGTTCCGCACGGCGGATCGAGCGCTCGCCGACTTCGAGGCGGACCGCCGCCGTGCCGGGGGCGGACGCGGCGCGGCCGCGCGGGGAGGCAAGTCTTCGTTCGACGAAGCGGCCGGCGAGACGGGCCGGGAGGGGAACGAGGCGGCTCCCGATGGCGGTCTTGCGGGCGCCGAGGG
>CAXTVD010000252.1:0-821 GCA_964247575.1 uncultured Lichenihabitans sp. | reverse complement strand
GCGTCCTCGCCTTGAAGATCCTCTCGCTGGTGGCATGGCGCTTCGGCCGGCTACGCCCGACCTCACGCGCGGACCCGAACAGGACGCGACTCCGTTGATGCCGGCGCCGAAAGGGCCCCGGCGGTCCGACATCGAAGCGAAGCTCAACACGCTTTTCGATGCCCTGAACCGTTCCAGCGGCCGGCCCGGCGCCGACGGGCCGCCTGCTCCCGTTCTTGGAGTAGCCACGGAGGCCGTGGCGTCGACCAGTGCGGTGAAGGTCCAGACCGCGCCCGAGCGCGACGGCGAACACGATTTGCTGGGTGGGACGGCTCTCACCTCTCCGCGGACGCTGGATCGGGCCATCGCCGAGATCGCCGAACGCCAGGCCTTTCTCAACGCTGCGCCCCTCGCCCATGCGCAAGGCAGACGGGGTGAGGCGCCCGGAGGCCGTTCGTTCCCGCCGCCATCGGGTTTCGCGGCAACGCCGCCCGACCCTTTCGCGAGCCTCAGGACCGACATCGCCCACATGTCGCATCGCCTCGACGCGATGCACGACCAGGCCACGCGGCGGGACGTCACGACCCCTGTCTCGTCCGCCAAGGACGAAGCCTTCGACGAGATCCGGTCGATGCTTGACCGGATGCGGCCCGACCAGTCGATCGACTCGCTGGAGCGTCGGGTCGAGGACCTGACGTCGAAGATCGACAGAGCCCTCCAGTCGCACGTGCCCCCGGACGCCATCGAGCATCTGTCCCAGCGCATCGAGCATGTGCACGCGTCGCTGACCGACCGGCTCTCCTCCAAAGCCGCGGCCGGCGTCGACCAGGGCTCTCTGGCGC
>CAXTVD010000251.1:0-6202 GCA_964247575.1 uncultured Lichenihabitans sp. | reverse complement strand
CCCCTTCCGGTTGTCCTAACGTCCAAAGCCGCTGAAGTTTCATTCAGCTCAGCCCGGAACGCTCCGCGGCCCCGCGGTTAACTAGATCGTGCGGGCGAGCTTCCGTTGCGTCACATGCGCATTGCCGACCGGGCCGCCCAAGTGTTAATCAGGGATTACTGCTGTATTTTGAGTACCACCCGTCTTGCGCGACGTCCTGCCCGACCGCTCCGCATGCCTGATGCGGAGCCTTATGCTCCTGCTGATCGTGCTGGATTCCGCTCCGGCGGCCGCCTCGGCCTGGAACGAACCGCAGGGCGAAGGCCTGCTCATCGTCCGTGGGACCTTCGACACCGGCGCGCAATCCTTCGACAAGGCCGGCCACCTCATCCGGACCTATCGCTACGTCAAGCGGGAGGCCTCGGCCTATGTCGAATACGGCCTGACCGACTGGTTGCAGGCCATCATCAAGCCTGACCTCGTCTCGACGAGCCTCGGCGGGAGCCCGGGCGGCCATTACACCGGGTTCGGCACCAGCGAGATCGGCGCCCAAGCGCAGCTTCTCGCCTTCGGGCCCGCCAGGTTGGCGGTGCAGGGCACGTTCCAGCTTCCGGCGACCACGCGCGAGACCAATCTCGCTCTCGTCGGCAATACGTCGCGCAACACCGATGGCAGGGCGCTGCTGGGGATCGGCTTCAATCTCGGCCCCTGGCCCTCCTACCTCGACGCGGAGGCCGGCTATCGCATCCGGGGGGCCCATGCGCCGGACGAGATCCATGTCGACCTGACCCTCGGGACGCGGCCCCTGCCCCAGGTCCTGCTGCTGCTGCAGAGCTTCACCACCGTCCCCACGAGCCAGGGCGTGCCCTTCTTTCCCCGCTCGACCTATTCCAACATGGAGTTCTCCGGCGTCTACGATTTCGACGCGCATTGGTCGGTGCAGCTCGGCGCGTTCACAACGGTCGATGGCCGCAATGCCCTTCAGGAACGCGGCGGCGACCTGTCGGTGTGGTACCGCTTCTGACTCCGGGGCGTCCCGCCCGTCACCCCGAGCACCCAGGGACCGCCATCTGCCGGCAGCCCTCGCCTGATGGTCCTCGAAGAAGTCTATGATCCGGTCCGCGGCACCGGCTCTTGTTCACGTACAGACATCAAGGCTTGGCGAGCAGAACAGCAGCTAAGCTGGTGCCACATGAGTGGTGACGCGATCTGGACGAAGCGCCGCCGTAGGCGGCTCAGGATCGGCACGTCGGCGACAAGCTTGCGCGGTCAGCGGCTTTTGCGGATCGTGAGGGTCTCGGCCATGGCAACAAGCTGATAGAGCCCGATCGACAGCACGACCGACACGAAGGCCACGCTCCAGATCATCCCGTAATCCAGATAGCCGCGCGAGCGGTTGAGAAGGCCGCCGAGGCCGCCCCCGGTGGCCAACCATTCGGCGATCATGACGCCGAGGAGGGCACGAGGAACGGCCAGTTTTGCGGCGGCGAACAGGTAAGGAACGCTGGCCGGCACAGCAATGAGCGTCAGGCGCCGGTAGCCGCCGCCTCCATAGGCGCGAACCAGGTCGAAGGCTGCTCCCGGCACCGTCGCAAACCCACGCGCCAGGGTTACGAAGGCCGGGAAGAAGGTCACCGAGATGGTGATCACCATGGTGACCAGGATGCCCCGCCCGAGCAGCAGCACCAGCAGCGGGGTGAGTGCGACGAGCGGCATCGTTTGGGACACCAGCGCGATGGGCAGCAAGGCGCGCACGACGGCGGGAAGCAAGAGCCCCGCGGTCGCCAGCACGAACGCGAAAGCGAGCCCGACCGCGACGCCGCCGGCTGTCAGGGGAATTGTCGTTCCGAGGGCCTCGAGAAGGCGCGCCCGCGAGGCCGGGGCGGTGGGATCGGTGATCAGGTAGCGGAACACGCCGACGGGCGACTTCACCACGATGGATGACAGGCCGGATGCCTCGACCAGCCCCCACCACAGCAGGAGCGGCATCAGGACCGCGGCCGTTCCACCGAGGATGTGCGCACCGCGCCGGCCGCCTCGGGGGGATCGGCTCGGAGCGACGCCGGGGGCGATCGTCACGGCCCGGCTCCGGCCAGTGATCGCGACCGCCAGGGTCGCCGGGATCGCATAGGCGGCGCCCGACACCAGAGTCGCCACGAGGCCGATCCCCCACAAGCGAGCCGGGTCGGCCCGTCCGAGTGAGCCGAGCAGGTAGGTGCCGAGGCCCCATCGGGCACCGCTACCGAATTCGGCCAGCATGGCGCCGAGCACGGCGTTGGGGGCTGCGACTTGAAGGCCGCCGAGCAGCGCCGGGAGGCTCGATCTGAGCCGGATCCAGCGCAGGATCGCAGTGGCGCCACCCCCATAGGCTCGCACCACGTCGGCGGCCCGCGGGTCGGCATCGCGGAGGCCGACCGACATGGCGATCATGGTCGGGAAGTAGACCGCCAGCGCCGCGAGCACGATCCGGGGCCAATCGCCCTTCAAGGCCAGCACCAGCACCGGCGCGATAGCGATCGGCGGGATGGCGAAGATCGCGATGTTAAATCCGCGCGACAGCTGTTCGGTCAGAGGCCAGCGGACGAAAAACAGCGCGGCCAGAATGGCGAACACATTGCCGATCACAAAGCCGATCGTCGCCGATTGGAGGGTGGCGAGGACGTGGGGGACGTAGTCGGCGCGGTCCGCCCAAAAATGGACCAGGATCGCGCTCGGCGAGGGCAAGGCGCCTTTTGCCACCAGGGCGCGGTCGCCGGCAAATTCCCACAGCACGACCACAACCAGAAGCAGCTGTGCCGTGGGACGTTTCGTGGCCAGGCCCCGCAGGGTCACCCCGACCCCCCGGTCAGCAGGGCCTCGACCTCGTCCGTGAAGCGGTGGAACGGCGCGGTCCGGAACAACTCGGTCGGGCGGGGCCGCGGCAGCGGGATCTCGACCGTGCCGACGATCCGGCCTGGCCGGTCGCTCATGACAACGACGCGGTCGGCCAGGAACACGGCCTCGTCGATGCCGTGGGTGACCAGAAGCGTCGTGGCGCGGCGCTCGAGCCAGATCCGCTGTAGTTCCAGGTTCATCTGGCGTCGCAGGATGAGGTCGAGCGCGCCGAACGGCTCGTCCATCAAAAGGACGGTAGGATCGGTGACCAGCGCGCGCGCAATGGCGACTCGCTGGCGCATGCCGCCGGACAGTTCGGAGGGCAAGGCGGAGCGAAACTGTTCGAGGCCCACCAAGGCGATC
Organism: uncultured Lichenihabitans sp.; assembly: GCA_964247575.1. Lineage (GTDB taxonomy): Bacteria > Pseudomonadota > Alphaproteobacteria > Rhizobiales > Beijerinckiaceae > Lichenihabitans. Next base: position 2,986 of record CAXTVD010000251.1, on the reverse strand, counting down.
AGATGCCCGATCGCCTCCGTGGCGCGCCGCTTGCTGCGGCCCAGAACGTCGAGCGGCAATGCCACATTCTCGGTCACGCTCCGCCACGGCAGAAGCGCCGGGTCCTGAAAGGCGACGCCGATGTGACCCGCATTGCGCGCGACCTCCGGCCGCTCGCCGCCAATCGCAACCTCGCCCGCATCGACCGATTCGAGCCCCATGGCGAGGCGCAGCAACGTGGACTTGCCGCAGCCGGAGGGGCCGATCAGCGCCGTGAAGGACCCCGGAGGGCAGGCCAGACTGACGCCGTCCAACACCGGCAAACCCTGGCCGCGAATGACGAAGCTCTTAGCGATGTTCTTGAAGGCCAGCGAAGCTCCCGCGGGCACCTAGACTTCCTGGAGCAGCGAGGTGTCGAACATGTCCTTGGTGGCCTTGATGCCGATCTGGCCTAAGGCTTCGATGTTCTTGGCGATCCCTTCGTCATCCATCGTGAAAATGCCGCGTGGGTGATCGATCAAGGGTTTTTGGGCCGTGTTGAAGTAGATCTCGTTCTCGATGGTCCTGCCGGTGCCCTTGTACCAGCTCTGGGCGAACTTGGGCGGCCACACGGCCGGGTCGTGGAGGTTCTCGGCCCAGCCCTTACGGCTCGCGCGGAGAAACGCCACGAGCGCCTTGCGCTTGGTCTTCAGCGTGTCCTCGGTGACCACGACGGTATCGTTGTAGATCGTGAAGCCGTAGTCATAGAGCAGGAACGACACAGCCTTCTCGCCCTGCTGGCTGATCGTGTAGGGAACATTGGTGGTGAAATCGCTCGACCCGTCGATCTCGCCCTTGATAAGCGGGGTCGGATCATAGGCGTAGGGCACGATTTTGACCGAGGCCGGATCGATCTTGTTGAGTTTCAGCACCGCTTCGATCGAGATCACGTTGACCGGCGGCACCGCTATGGTCTTGCCGACCATGTCCTGCGGCTTGAGGATCGGGTTTTTGGCGAGGCTCACGATGCCGAGCGGGTTCTTCTGGTATTGCGTGCCGATGATCTTGAACTTCGCGCCCTGCTCGGCGATCGCCTTCACGGTCGTATCCGGGGTCGTCAGCGTCACATCGGCATTGCCCGACAGGATCGCGCTTTCCGGGATCACGTCGGGGCCGCCGGGCAGATAGGTGAAGTCGAGCCCCTCGGCCTTGTAGTAACCGGCCTCAATGCCGGTGAAGTAGCCCGCGAATTCCGCGTCGTTGTTCCAGGAAGATTGCATCGTGAGGGGCGAGGTTGCGGCGCGCGCCTTCCCCAGGATCGCCGGCATGGCCAGAGCGGTGGCGGCGCCGGCGGCGAGAACCTGTCTTCGACTGAGCTGGTGCGTCATGGTGCTCTCCTTGCGTGGCAATCGGTTTATTCAGGCCGGGCGCATGCCGCGGAGTTTCTGCAGTTCCTGCAAGGGCGGCGTTGCGGCAATCTGCTCCGGCTCGAGGAGGTGCCATTTGATGCCGCGCGGGCGTTGCTGCCGTTTGACATGGATGAGCCGGGTCGGGGTCGCGATCACATCGACCAGGATGTCGGTTTCACTCGGAAACAGCTTCTCCTCGATCACCTGCACGTCGTGGACCATCGCCACCACGGGGGTCGCTTCGTCGGCAAGCCCCACTTCCGTGAACATGCCCCATTCCATGTCGAAGAACCCATGCCCCTTGCCGAAGCGGACACCGTCGAGCGACACCGCGGACGCTCCGGTCACCATGAAATCGAACCGACCCCGTGCCGAGATCTCGGCCAGCGTGATGGGCCGGCCGAAATATTCGAGACCGTCGAGCCATGATGCGAAGCGCTCCTGACCGTTCGGCACCATCGCGGGTTCGAGAAGGTAGAAGCCGCGATAGATGCCGTAGGTGGAGACGACGAGAGACTTGCCGGCCTCGAGCATGTGCTGGCGCAGCGCGGCCAGGCCGTTGTCGGGCGTGACGAAGGCGAAGCTGCCATTCTGATAGGCAGGCAGCTCCGTGACCCGGGCCGTCGCAGTCTCGCTGCCCTCGAAGTCGGGGATGACCTCGGCGAAGTTGAAATGGAACCGGGAGTCGGGGCGCGCCACGGGGCGCAGCCGTTCCCAGATCTTCTCCCGGACGATCTTGGTTCGCGTCATCGCGCTTGAACCGCTGGTTTCAAGGTGGTTGGATAGTGAAACAAGTGTTTCATTATCTTGCAGTTCTGTCACGCTGAATTTGCGGGCAATGGCTGCTCACCGGCTGAGCCGAAGGGAGATGGAAGGAGGTCATGGGGACACGACTCGTGCTGCGCATCCAGGAGCATTTCGACGAACTGACCCCGAGCGAGCAGAAGCTCGCCTCGCTTCTGCTCGACCGCCCCGACGAATTCCTGACCTTTTCGGCCACGGAACTCGCAGGGCTCGCGGGCATCTCAAAGGCGACGGCGGCCCGGCTCTTCCAAAGCCTCGGTTATCGCGATTTCAACGACGTTCGACTGCAGGCGCGCGAAGAGCGCAACCGGACCGCACCGGTCCAGCAGGTGGAAGCGGCCCTCGAACGGCGGGACGCGATCGCGAGCGTGTCGACCCATCTGGAGCGCGAGACCGCGGACCTCGTTAGGACTTTCGAAACCCTGCGGTCCGACGTGCTAGCCGATGTGGCGGAGCGCTGCGCGACCGCACGGCGGCTGTGGCTCGTCGGGCTCGGCGCCGAAGCCGGGTTGGCGCGCTATTCACGGGCGGTTCTGGCGCCGCTCAGGCCCAACGTTCTGCTGCTGAGCGACGACCCGGAAACCTGGCCCGAGGACCTGGCGACGGCGGCGGGCGACGACCTGATCCTGATGATCGCCGTGCAGCCATGGCCCCGGTCATTTCCAAAACTCCTGCAATTCGCCAAAACGACGCGCACGGGCGTGGTGGCCATCACCGGGCCGAGACATCAGGCCAGCGTCATGCGGCAGGGTGGGGTTGCTCTGGTGTGCCACGGAGCCAATGGTGTGACATCGAGGGCCTGCACGGCCACGGCC
>CAXTVD010000250.1:0-6250 GCA_964247575.1 uncultured Lichenihabitans sp. | reverse complement strand
TCCAGGCCAGCATCAGCAGCGGGAAGTTCCAGGGAATGATCTGGCCGCAGACGCCCACCGGCCCGTGACCAGGGAACTCGCTCGCGATCAGCTCGGCCCAGCCGGCGTGGTGGTAGAAGTGACGGGCGACGAGCGGGATGTCGATATCGCGGGATTCGCGGATCGGCTTGCCGTTGTCGAGCGACTCGAGCACCGACAGGAGGCGCTCCCGCTTCTGGACGTGGCGGGCGAGCGCGTAGAGGTGGCGGGCCCGGATGTGGCAAGGGGTGCCGGACCAGCTCGCAAAGGCGGCGCGGGCGGCGGCGACGGCGGCGTCGACGTCGACCTGGGTTCCCTGGGCCACGGTCGCGAGCGTCTCGTCCCGCGCCGGGTCGCGGACCGGAAAGCTCTGGCCGGGGACCGGCGCGGTGAAGGCCCCGTCAATGAAATGCCCGAAGCCATTGCGATGGGCCTTCAGCCAGTCCCGGGCATGATCGGCGGCTTCGGGTGCGGGACCGTACGCCATGGTGTCGAGGATCTCTTTGATCTGTGGCATGCTGGTTCCTCGTTGCTTCCCGCGCGCATCGGCGCCCGGGCGCTCCCTCGACCGCTCGACAGGCCGACGCCCGCCGCGGCGGGCGGGGACGACGGCCGTCAGGCCATCGCGTGATGGGACGCCGCCGCGTAATGGCCGGTGACGTGGTGCTCGATCTGGCGTTCGATATCGGCCAGCATGGAGCTGGCGCCGATGCGGAACAGCTGGGGCTCGAGCCAGGGGCGGCCGAGTTCCTCCTTCATCAGCGTCAGCCAGGCGAGCGCGTCCTTGGCGGTCTTCAGGCCGCCGGCCGGCTTGAAGCCGACACGCTCGCCCGTGAGGTCGCCGTAGTCGCGCAGCGCCCGGATCATGGTGAGGCTGACCGGGAGCGTCGCATTGACGTCCTCCTTGCCGGTCGAGGTCTTGATGAAGTCGGCCCCCGCCTGCATGGCCACCATCGACGCCTTGTAGACGTTGCGCAGCGTCTTGAGATCGCCCGTGCCGAGGATCGCCTTGAGATGGGCCGGCCCGCAGGCCTCCCGCATGGCCGCGACCTCGTCGTAGAGGGCCTGCCACTGGCCGAGCAGCACATGGGCGCGGGTGATCACGATGTCGATCTCGCCCGCCCCCTCCTCCACCGCGTACCGGATCTCCGCCAGGCGCTGCGGCAGCGGCGTGAGGCCGGCCGGAAAGCCGGTCGCGACGGAGGCGACGGGAATGCCGGAGCCGCGCAGGGCCTTGACGGCCGGCCCCACCATGGTGGGGTAGACGCAGACGGCGCCCACCTTGGGCGGCGCATCGCCAAGGCCCAGCGCTTCCGTGAGATCGTCACGCAGCGGCTTGCGCGCCTTCATGGCCAGGCGATGGACGCGGCCGGGCGTATCGTCCCCGGCCAGCGTCGTCAGGTCGATGCAGGTGAGGGCCTTGACGAGCCAGGCCGCCTGGAACTCCTTCTTCACCGATCGCCGCGTGCCCATCGTGGCGGCCCGGCGCTCCACGGCGCTCAGATTGACCTGGATGCCGTCGAACCATTCGGGCTTGAGCGCCGTGCCGGGGTTGCGGTGCTCGGCCGAGGCCTCCAGCATCGGCAAGGGCACGTTCGCCACGGCCTGCAACGCGGATTTCGCCCGCGGCGACCGGCCACCGTCGGCATGGAGGGATGTGCCGTCCTGATGCGCCATCGCTGTTCATCCTCTTCGCCGAGCTGCCTTCGCGCCCCTGAGCCGATCGGCGGCGGCGGCCAGCGCCGATGACCCCGGCGGATCCGCTTGACGCGTTTCGCCGATGGTGCAATCCTCACGCGATCTTGTGATATTCATAACAAAAATGCAAGGCACCGGAAGGCGGAGCGAGCGGCACGGGCCGGGCGATCCGGTGGGGGCTTGCCTACGGCGAGCAGCGCACGGCCGGCTCCGCGATGCCGGGCCCCCTGCGAGCCAGAAGGCCACGCGGCCGAGCGCCGGAAGAGGCACGTTCGCGCGCTCCCGGCGGCGACACCGTGACCTTCTCCACCAAACTCGGCTATGCCGATCGCAACAGGGCCGCCGTCTCGGCCCAGCAGATCGCACGGGAGGATTCATGGCAGGTCGGATTGCCGTCATCGGCAGCAACATGATGGATCTCGTCACCTACGTGAACCGCATGCCGGCCCGGGGCGAGACCCTCGAGGCGCCGTCCTTCGAGATGGGCCACGGCGGCAAGGGCGCCAACCAGGCGGTCGCGGCCGCCCGGCTCGGCGCCGACGTCCTGATGCTGACCAAGGTCGGCGACGACGCTTTCGCGGACGCCACGATCAGCAACCTCCAGGCCAGCGGGATCGACACGACCTATGTCCGCAGGGTGCCGGGCCGGTCGAGCGGGGTCGCGCCCATCATGGTCGACCCGTCCGGCGAGAACTCGATCCTCATCGTCAAGGGCGCCAACAACGACCTCCTGCCGGCCGACATCGAGGCCGCGGCGGAGGACCTCAAGCGCTGCGACCTGATCCTGCTGCAGCTGGAGATCCCGGTCGAAACCGTCTACGCCGCCCTGCGCTTCGGCAAGCGGCACGGCATCCGGACGCTGCTCAACCCCGCCCCCGCTCTGCCCGACCTCGACCTCGACTACGTCAAGGACGCGACCTTCCTGGTCCCGAACGAGACCGAACTCGCTATCCTGACCGGCCTGCCGGTCGCAAGCCGGGACGAGGTGGCGGCGGCAGCCCGCAGCCTGATCGCCAAGGGCGTCGAGACCGTGGTCGTCACCATGGGCTCGCGCGGTGCCCTGCTTGTCACGGCCGGCGAGGCGACGGTGATCGAACCCGTCCGCGTGACGCCGGTCGACACCACGGGCGCAGGGGACGCCTTCATCGGCAGCTTCGCGCGGTACCTCGTCGCCGGCGAGACGATCCCGGCCGCGCTCAACCGGGCGGCCCGCTATGCCGCCGATTCGATCACCCGCCGCGGCACCCAGAAGGCCTATGCGACCGCAACGGAGTTCGACAAGCTGGAGCACTGAGGTCCCGGCCGCCGGGCGGTGAACAGGTGCCAGACACGGGATCCCGTGTCGCCGGGCAGGCGACGGGCACGGGGCGTGGATGACCTGGGATGACAGCGGACGGAAGCCCGTTATGCTCGGCACCGGGCCAGCGCGGCCTCGCGGGAGCCCCATGACCGTTGCGCCGACGTCCGACAGCGCCTTCGTACCCGGCGACCGCACCGCGATCGCAGGACGCATCGGCGGGCCTCTGGCGGGCCTGACCTTCGCCGCCAAGGATCTGTTCGACGTGGCCGGCACCACGACCGGTTGCGGCAACCCCGACTGGGCGGCGAGCCATGGGCCGGCCGCCCGCTCCGCCTGGGCGGTCCAGCAACTGCTCGACGCGGGCGCCGATCTCGTCGGCAAGACGATCACGGACGAGATCTCGCTGGGGCTGCTCGGCATCAATCGGCACCAGGGCACCCCGCTCAATTCACGCGCGCCCGATCGCGTGCCCGGCGGCTCTTCGAGCGGCTCGGCCTCGGCCGTGGCGAGCGGCCGCGTCGATCTCGCGCTCGGCACGGATTCGGGCGGTTCGGTGCGGGTGCCCGCCGGCTTCTGCGGCCTCTACGGGCTGCGACCGACGCACGGGCGTCTTCCCGTCGAGGGGCTGATGACGCAGTCGCCCAGCTTCGACACAATCGGGTTCTTCGCACGGGACGCGGACACCTTTGCGCGAGGCGGGGCGGCCCTGCTGGGCGAGCGGGCCGCATCGGCCCCGCCTGCCGCGCTCCTGGTGGCGACCGACGCCTTCGCGCTCGCCGATCCCGCCATTCGCGACGCCCTCGCGCCTGTCCTGGCGCGGTTGCGCGCGGCCGTGGCCGTCACCGAGGTCCGCCTGGCGGCCCAGGATCTGCTCGACTGGTCGCGCAACCAGCGCCTCCTGCAGAGCTACGAGTTCGGCCAGACCTTTGCGGGGTGGATCGACCGCTGCAATCCGCGCTTCTCCTTCGAGGTCGCCGGCGCGCTCGCGCAGGCGGCGACCCTGCGCGAGGCGGATGTCGTCGCGCCGCGCCTGTTTCGCGAGGAGGCCCGCCAGCGGCTCGAGGCGATGCTCGAGGGCCGCAAGGTGCTCGCCCTCCCGACCACGGCGATCCTGCCGATCCGGCGCGACGCCCGCCTGTCGGAGATGACGGCCGCCGTCGACCGCCTCGCGCAGCTCACCTGCATCGCGGGGCTGACCGGGCTGCCGCAGGTGAGCCTGCCGCTCGGCTGGGCCGGGTCGCTCCCGGTCGGGCTGTCGCTGATCGGCTGGCGCGGATCGGACGCCCAGCTGATCGGCATCGCGCAGGATTTCGAGCGGCGCGGCCTGGCCGACGTCGCGCCTGGATAGCGGCTAGGCGCTCCCCGGGGACGCCTCGGTCCACGGGCGGGCCCGCTCGATCTGTCCCGCCAGCGCGAACAGCGTGTCCTCCCGGCCGAGGGCTGCCGCGAACTGGACGCCGACCGGACCCTCGCGGTCGCCGGCAAAGGGCACGCTCATGGCCGGGCAACCCGCCGCATTGTAGGGGAAGGTGAAGGGCGCGTGGGCCTGGAAGCGCGCGATCTGCCGGTCGAGGTCGTGGTGGTCGCCCGCCAGCCAGCCGAGCGGCAGGGTTGGCGTGGCGATCACGGGGGAGAGGATCAGGTCGAAGCGAGTGAAGAACTCCGCATAGGCGCGCCCGACCGCGTGGACGGCCGCCAGGGCCCGCACGAGGTCCGTCGCCGCGGTCGCGCGCGCCTCGACGATCCACAGGGCGTTGACGGGATCGAGACGGTCGAGCGGGTCGGCGATGCCATGCTCCCGCGCGAGGTCGTCGACTAAGGCTGCGGTGAGAGCCCCCTCTAGCCGGCGGAACAGCATCGCGAAGGGAACGTCGTCGAGCGGCGGCGCGGCCTCCTCGACATGGTGGCCCAGCGCCTCGCAGAGCCGTCCGGCCGCCTCGACCGCCGCCAGGCAGGCCGGGTCGACCGCACCGCCCCCGAACGGGCGGCGCTGCAGGGCGATGCGCAACGCCGGGGGATCGCGGGAGGCGGAGGCCTCGTAGGGAATGGACGGCGGATCGAGGCCGTGCAGCGTGCCGGGCTCGGCGCCCTGCGTGGCGTCGAGCAGCGCCGCGCTGTCGCGCACGCTTCGCGTCAGGGCATGCGACACCGCCATGCCGAAGAACACTTCGCTGGCGGAGGGGCCGGGCGGCAGGCGTCCGCGGCTCGGCTTCAGGCCGAACAGGCCCGACAGCGCAGCCGGCTGGCGGATCGAGCCGCCCCCGTCCGTGGCATGCGCCATCGGCACGAGACCGGCCGCGACCGCCGCGGCGCTTCCCCCGCTCGATCCGCCGGGCGACAGCGCGGGGTCGCGCGGGTGCCGGGTCGGCCCGAAGGCGCGCGGCTCGGTCGTGAAGCTGAGGCCGAGCTCGGCCGAATTTGTCCGCCCCACGATGACGAGCCCGGCCCGCTCGTAGCGCGCCACCAGGGTCGAATCGCGATCGGACAGGACTCCGTCGAACAGCCGGCTGCCGTTGGTGAGCGGGGTGCCGGCGAGGTGGAGATCGAGGTCCTTGAGGAGGAACGGCACGCCCGCGAAGCGCCCCTGCGGCACGCCCGCGGCGACGGCCTGCCGCGCCCGATCGTCGAGCCGATGGACCACGGCGTTGAGGCCGGGATTCAGCCGGTCGATGGCGTCGACCGCAGCCTCCACCAGCTCGAGGGCGGACACCTCGCCGCGGCGCAACAGGGCCGCGAGGCCGACGGCATCGTAGCGGGCGTAGTCGGCCATCATGGGGTCGGGATCACGCTGACATGGGCCGCGACCACGCGCCAGCCCTCGGGCATGCGGACCCAGGTCTGCATCTGGCGCCCGACCGTGCCCGGCGGCGTTTCGAGAAAGAGCGTCGACACGGTGGCGGTGTCGCGCCCGTAGGTCGTGATCACGGTCCGGTCCAGGCGGCGGCTGTCACCGAGCGCGCGGCGGCGCGCATTGAAGGCTGCGATCGCGTCATGGCCATGCAGGATCTCGTCGGCCCCGTAGCGGACCGTGTGCCGGCTGTCCCAGAACAGCCGGTCGAGCAGCGGGGCATCCGCGCTTCGCAAGCCGCCCTCGTAGGCTTCGAAGGCGGCCCGCACTTCGGCCACCACGGCCGCCTCGTTGATCTCCACCCATGCCTCCACCCACCACCGGGAGCTGGTTGCAAGGAGCAAGCCAGGCGACCCGGCCGCCGCCCTTTGCTGTCGCGCGACCGG
>CAXTVD010000249.1:0-6286 GCA_964247575.1 uncultured Lichenihabitans sp. | reverse complement strand
GGTGATCGGCGGGACGGACCTGTTTGGCGGCGCGGGCAGCATGATCGGCACGATTGCCGGCGCCGTAATGCTCGGCGCCCTCGCCAACATCCTCCAACTGAACGACGTCAGCGCGGCCATGCAGCTGCTGGCGACCGGCGCGATCATCGTCATCGCGGCGGCGCTTCAGACCTTTGTCGTCGGGCGCGGCGGGCGCTGATCCGGGACGTCAGGCGACGAGAGGCGGTCCGGGCGTCCAGCCCGGACCGAAGACAGACAAGGGAGAGAACGATGAGAACCTATGCCCAACTTGCGGCCCTTCTGGCGGGAACGGCCCTGGCGAGCAGCGCGATGGCCGCCGACGGCAAGCCGCTCTACAAGGAGTGCGGCCCGAACAACGACTACGTGATCGGCTTCAGCCAGGCCAACTTCAAGGAGCCCTACCGGGAGCACGTCAACCACGAGCTCGAGCGACTCGTGAAGAACTATCCGAAATTCAAGCTCACCATCGCCGACGGCCAGGCCTCGGTGAACACGCAGGTGAGCCAGGTCGAGAACTTCCTCACCCAGCAGGTTGATCTGCTGATGATTTCGCCCTTCGAGGCCGCGCCGCTGACCCCGGCCGTGTCGCGCGCCTACAAAGCGGGGGTGCCCGTGATCGAGCTCGACCGCAAGACGGTCGGCGACGACTACTCGGCCTTCGTGGGCGGCGACAACAAGGCGATCGCCAAGGCGGCGGGCGAATGGGCAGCGACGACGCTGATGCCGGACGGGGGCGAGGCCGCGATCCTCGAAGGCCTGCCGAGTTCCTCGCCGGCCATCGAGCGGCTCGACGGCTTCAAGGAGGGCATCGCCGCCAACCCCAAGATCAAGCTCGTCGCCGTGCAGCCGGTCGACTGGATGGAGGACAAGGCCGTGACGGTGTTCTCGGCCATGCTTCAGGCGCATCCCGACATCAAGCTCGTCTACGCCAGCAACGATCTCGCCGCATCCGGCGCCTATATCGCGGCCAAGCAGGCCGGCAAGGCCGACCAGGTCAAGATCATCGGGACGGACGGCCTGCCGGGCCCCTCGGGCGGGATCCGCTCTGTTTCCGACGGGCAGTGGGCCGCGACCTTCACCTATCCCACAGGTGCGGCCGAGGCGCTGGAGTTGGCCAAGAAGATCCTGATCGACTGCGCCACGGAGGTGCCCCGCAGCATCGTGGTGCCCACCCAGCGTATCGACCAGACCAATGCCAAGGAGATGTACGGCAAGGAACAGTTCTGACGTCGGATGGCGGACCGGGACCTGGCGGGACGTCCCGTCAGAGCTCCCAGGCCAGGCGCTGTGCGCGCTGCGGGTCGGCCTCGAGCCGGCAGGTCGCATCGAAGATCATCGTGGCGCGCCCGCTCGGCTCGTAGCAGGGCCAGGCCGGCAGGGGTCCGGCCTGCGGGTTGCCGGTGCGGGCAAAGGCGATCCAGGCATCCTGCATGGTGGTTGCAAGAGCCCGGGTCGTCGGCTCGTCGCGTGCGAGGACCTGCGCCGGGGACTTGTCGAGCGTGTTCCAGACGAAGGGCACCTCCAGCGCATGACAGGCGCCGAGCCTGCCCCCATAGGCCGGGCTCGGCCAATCGAAGCGGTACATGAAGACGGGTGCGTGGCGTGCCTGCGCCTCGGCCAGCCGGATGGCCGGGATGCGGAACGCCGCATCCGTGACGAAATCCCGCAGGCCGTCGCCCGCCTGCCGGTAGGCGCGGCGAAGACGGCGCAGGTGCCGGGGCCCCAGCGCGGCGGCCAGCCCCGCCACCGCGCGAAGCCGGCGCCACCGCTTGCGCAGCGCAGGCGCCGGATCGATCTCGTCGATCACGTCGTAGAGCGTGAGTTCGTCGCGGTTGGTGCCGATGAGAAGCGGCACGCCGGCCGCTCCCCCCGCCCGCACGGCTTCGAGCGGCGGGGCGGGCAGCACGACGCCGTCAACCACCGGCTGGAACGGCAGGCGGAGAAGCCGGACTGTCCCCATCAGACCCCGACCGACGGCGACGAGGCGCTCGACGGGCTGGTCGCGCAGGACGGCCAGGTCGGCCTCGCGCAGGCCGAGCGTCTTGAGAAACAGCCGGCTCACCCGGTCGGCGCTCGCGCGACCGTGCACGTACTGAGCGGTTCCGCTCTGCAGGATCGCGCGGGCGAACAGGCCGACCGCATGCGGCGAGCCCAGCAGGGCGCCGATGGCCATCGCGCCCGCCGATTGGCCGAACAGCGTGACCTGGCGGGGGTCGCCGCCGAAATCCGCAATGTGGTCGCGCACCCAGGCCAGTCCGGCGATCTGATCCCGCAGCCCGAGATTCTCCTCGACCTCCGCCGTGCAGAGGCCCGCCATGTGCAGGAAGCCGAGGGCACCGAGCCGGTAATTGAGCGTGACGACCACGACATCGCCGCGCGCCGCGAGGCGGTGCCCGTCATACGGAGCATCGGACCCCGCCCCGGTGAGGAACGCGCCGCCGTGCAGCCAGACCATCACCGGGCGCGGCGGGCCGCCCGGGCCCCTGGACCAGACGTTGAGGGTCAGGCAGTCCTCCGAGGCGGGAACGTGTCCGTCCAGGCCGAGCACTTCCTCGGCCAGCGAGAAGGGTTGCGGCGCGGAGCTGCCGAAGCGGGAGGCGTCGCGCAGACCGGTCCAGGGCTGCACCGGCTTGGGGGCGCGGAACCGCAGGGCACCCACGGGCGGCTCCGCGTAGGGCACGCCCAGCCAGGACCCGACGCCGTCCTTTCGGCTCCCCCTCAGGAGCCCCTCTCGCGTGCGGACGACCGTCGCCCTCGCGTGGTCGAGCGAGGCGGGGCTCGCGGGGCCTTGCTGTTCAAACACTCTTCACCCCAGTCTCATCCATTCCGGCCAGCAGGGAAGGGTCTCGTCATGGCAAGCCGCAGCCGCAAGCTCGACGACGCAACCGTGCTCCCGTTCACCGGTTTCGGCCCGGGCGCAATCCCGTTCTTCGCCGAACTCGACGCGCATCAAACACGTGAATGGTTCGAGGCCAACCGCGCGCGCTACGAGACGGAGGCGCGTGGGCCGATGGCGAGCCTCGTCGTCTCGCTCGGCTTCGCGCTGGCCGCCCGCGACATTCCGCTAACGGGCGATCCGAAACGTTCCCTGTTCCGCATCCATCGCGATGTCCGCTTCGCCAGGGACAAGCGCCCCTACAAGACCAATGTCAGCGCCGTCCTGACCCGCGACGGCGACAAGCGGAGCCCCGGCCTGCTCTACGTCGATGTCGGTCTCGCCGGCAGCTTCGCAGCGCTTGGCTTCTACCAGCCGGAGCCCGATCAGCTCGACGCCATCCGGACCCGCATTGTGGAGGCGCCGCAGCGCTGGTCGGCTGTCGAAGAGGCGCTCGCGAGGGGCGGGCTGACGCTCAGCCGTGATCACGCCGCGGCGCGTCTACCCCCTGCTTTCGCAGGCGCCAAGGCGGACGGCCTCGGGAATACGCTTCGCCTCAAATCCTTCGTCGTGAGCCGGCCGATCCATCCCGGAGAGCTGGTCAGGCCGGAGCTCGTCGACGTGCTCGTCGAGTTCGTATCGGCCGGCCTGCCCCTGCTGGAGTTCGGCTGGGCCGCGCTTGCGAGCCGTCCGCCGCGTCGCGCTTAGCCGACAGCCGCGACGGTGGGGCTGGAAGATCGGCGGGCCCCGATGGTGTATCCTTCCGCTGAACGATCGCCCGAGGTTTGCATGGATCGCCTGCCCATCGACGACATCTGGCTCACGATGACGGCGGCCGCCGGCCTCGACCGCGTGCTCGCCTGCTCGCTTTGGCAGGACCTTTCGCCCGACCTCGTGCGGTCGATCCTGGAGGAGGCGGCCGGTTTTTCCGCCGCCGAGATCGCGCCTCTGCGCCAGTCCGGCGACCGGGTCGGGGTGAAGCTGGAGCACGGCGCGGTGACGATGCCGCCGGGCTGGCGCGATCTCTACCAACGCTGGATCGCGGGCGGGTGGAACGGCATCACCGCCCCGACGGACCATGGCGGCCAGGGCTTGCCCACCCTGCTGGGCATCGCCGCATTGGAATTGTGGAACACCGGTTCTATGGCCTTCGCGATCGGGCCGACCCTCACCATGGGCGCGATCGAGACGCTGCACGCCCATGGGAGCGAGGCGCTGCGGGCCCGTATCCTCGGCAAGCTGACGGCCGGGACCTGGATGGCCACCATGAACCTCACCGAGCCGCAGGCCGGCTCGGATCTCGGCGGCCTGCGCACGCGCGCCGAGCCGGTCGGCGACGGCACCTACCGGCTGTTCGGGCAGAAGATCTACATCACCTACGGCGAACACGACCTGACCGACAACATCCTCCATCTCGTGCTTGCGCGCCTGCCCGGCGCACCGGCCGGCACGCGCGGCATCTCCCTCTTCCTCGTTCCGAAGTGGCTGCCGGGTCCGGACGGCGAGCCTGGGAGACGCAACGACGTGCTCTGCGCGGGGATCGAGCACAAGCTCGGCATCCACGCCTCGCCCACCTGCACCATGGTGTTCGGCGGCGGCAGCGTCCCCGGCGAGCCCGCAGGCGCTCTCGGCTGGCTCGTCGGCGAGGAGAACCGCGGCCTCGCCTGCATGTTCACCATGATGAACAATGCGCGGCTTGCCGTCGGCATCCAGGGCGTCGGCGTCGCGGAGGCCGCGACGCGGAAGGCGCTCGCCTTTGCCCGGGAGCGGCGGCAGGGCCGGGCGGCCGATCATGCGGGCGAAGGCGCCTCGGCCATCGTCCAGCACCCCGATGTCCGGCGCATGCTGCTGACCATGCGGGCCCTGACGATGGCGGCCCGGGCCATCTGCTATGCCTGCGCCGAGGCGATCGATCTCGCGCGCGCCGGGCCGGCCGAGGACCGGGACGCGTGGCAGGCTCGTGCGAACCTGCTCACGCCGGTCGCCAAGGCGTTCGCGACCGACGTCGGCGTCGAGGTCGCCTCGCTCGGGATCCAGGTCCATGGCGGCATGGGCTTCGTCGAGGAGACCGGCGCGGCCATGCTTCTGCGGGACGCACGGATCGCGCCGATCTACGAGGGCACGAACGGCATTCAGGCGATCGACCTCGTGACCCGCAAGCTGCCCATCGCCGAGGGAGCCGGCCTGCGTGACCTCATCGCCGCGCTGCGGGCCGGGCTGCCTCCAGCTGCGGACCTCGCCCCCGCCCTCGCGTCGCTCGGGACGGCCATCGACGATCTCGAGGAGGCGACCGCCTTTCTGCTGGATGCGCTCCGGCACGGCTGGACGCAGATCGCGCTTGCCGGCGCGACCCCCTATCTCAGGCTGTTCGCCCTGGCCTATGGCGGCTGCCTGCTGGCAGGGATGGCCGCCGGGCGGTCAGAGGAGAGGGCGATCCTGCAATTCTTTGCCGCCAACATCGTCGGCGAGACGTCCTTTCTCCGGTCTCAGGTCGTTGCGGGGGCGGCGAGCGTCGTCGCCCTCGGTTGAGCGGGAAAGCCCGCCCGTGGTCTTGCGCCGCCGTCCGTTTTCCCCGAAGGCCTCGCCTCGATGATGCGTCCCGCCTCATGCCCTCACGTCGCCGGAGCGGCTCCCCATGCTGAATGATCCGCGCTCGCACGGGCTGTGGGAACGCACGGCGCCCCCGGCCCCGGACACCCCTGCCCTGGCCGGCTCGGTCCGCGCCGACGTCGTCGTGGTCGGCGCAGGCTTTACCGGGCTCTCGGCCGCGCTGCACCTCGCCGAGGAGGGCGCGCGCGTCGTCGTGCTGGACCGCACGGCCGTCGGGTTCGGCGGCTCGGGCCGGAATGCCGGCTTGGTCAATGCGGGCCTCTGGGTCATGCCGGACGAGGTTCCCAGCCTGCTGGGCCCGGAGCGCGGGGAACGCCTGCTCGCCCTTCTCGGGGAGGGCCCGCGTACCGTCTTCGATCTCGTCGCCAAGCACGCGATCGCCTGCGAGCCCGTGCGCGCGGGCACGCTCCATTGCGGCGTCGGCGCCCGGGGCGCGGCCGAAGTCGCCGAGCGCGCGGCACAGTGGCGCAAGCGCGGCGCCGATGTCGAGCTCCTGACCGCCGACCAAACCGCCCTGCTCGTGGGAACCAACGTCTACTCCGCGGCGCTCCTGGACCGGCGTGCCGGCACCATCCAGCCGCTCGCCTATGTCAGGGGCCTCGCCCGTGCGGCCCTGGCCGCGGGCGCGACGATCCACACGGAAAGCGGCGTCGAGCGCTTCGAGCGCGAGGGGTCGGGCTGGCAGGTCGTCACAAAGAGCGGCACCGTCACGGCCGACTGGATCGTCGTGGCGACCAACGCCTACACGACGGCGCCCTGGCCGGAGATCCGCAGCGAGAT
>CAXTVD010000248.1:0-6413 GCA_964247575.1 uncultured Lichenihabitans sp. | reverse complement strand
CCTGCCGGCCGCTCGTTCGCGCCCGACGCGCCACGCAAGGCACCGTAGGGTTGACCCTGGCGGCACTGCGGATGGCAGCCAGGCCGGCCGCCGGGCGGGGCTGTCAGGCCCCCTCGGGCTTCCCGCCGAGCCTCTGGCGCAACACGTCAAGCTCCGCGTCCGACGAGTATCGAATGCGGATCTCGCCCGCCTCGCCTTTCGCTCTGTGACTGACGGCCAGGCCGAGGGCCGCGCTGAATTCCGCCATCAGCGCCCGGCTCGCCTCAGATGGCCGGGCGCGCGCCGGCGTGGGCGAACCGCCCTGCCCGCCATCGGCGGCCTGGTCCTGCTCGCGCTGGGCCAGCGCCTCGAGTTCACGAACCGTTAACCCTTCCGCGATGGCGCGCTCGGCCATGGCCGCCGGATCGCGGAAAGCGAGAAGCGTGCGGGCGTGGCCCGCGGTGAGCGTGCCCGAGGCGACCTGGTCCAGCACGGCGGGCGGAAGCTTGAGCAACCGGAGTGTGTTGGCGACGTGGCTCCGGCTCTTGCCGATCACGGCCGACAGGTCGGTCTGCGAATAGGCGAAGTCCTGACCCAAACGTTCATAGCCGAGCGCCTCTTCCACCGCGTTGAGGTCGGTGCGCTGCACATTCTCGATGATGGCGAAGGCGAGCGCTTCGCGGTCGTCGGCCTCGACCACGATCACGGGCACGTCGGTCCGTTCGGCCGCCTGCGCCGCTCGCCACCGTCGCTCCCCGGCGATGATCTCGTAGGAGCCCGTCACGTTCTTGATGGTCCGCACGATGATGGGCTGCAGGATGCCCTTGGCCCTGATCGACTCGGTGAGGTCGCGCAGGTCGTGCTCCCCGAACTGCCGCCGGGGGTTGCGCGGGTTCGGCCGCAGGAACTCGACGGGCACGGTGCGATGCTCCCGACCCGCGACACCCTCCGAGCCGGGCACGGCCGGATCGGCCAGCAGGGCGGCCAGACCGCGCCCGAGGCGGGGACGTGGATCGTCGGTTGCAGACCTGTCCCGGATTTTCGGGTTTGTCATGCCGCCTGCCGCTCCTTTTCGCGCTGGATCACCTCGGACGCGAGCTTCAGATAGGCTTGGCTACCCGCGCATTTAAGATCGTAGAGGAGCACGGGCTTGCCGTGGGACGGCGCTTCCGACACCCGGACGTTGCGGGGGATCACCGTCTGGTAGACTTTCGCGCCCATGAATTGACGCACGTCGGCGACGACCTGCGTCGCAAGATTGTTGCGCGGGTCGAACATCGTGAGCAGGATGCCGTGGATCGCCAATCGGCTGTTCAGGGTCCGGCGGACCTGATCGACCGTGGAGAGGAGCTGCGACAACCCTTCGAGCGCGAAGAACTCGCATTGCAGCGGCACGAGCACGCTGTCGGCAGCGGCCAACGCATTGATGGTCAGCAGGTTGAGGGAGGGCGGACAGTCCACGAGCAGATAGGTGTATCGCTCCCCTCGCTCCATCTGTCCGGCAAGATCGGCAATCGCCGACCGGAGCTTGAACGGCCGGTCGGTGTGATCAGCGATTTCGAGATCGATGCCGAGCAGGTCCATGGTCGCCGGCGCGACGGACAGGTTCGGAACGGCCGTCCGGACCGCGGCCTCGACCAGGCCCGCTTCGCCCGACAGGACCTGATAGGTCGAGATTGCGCGGCTCTTGCGGTCGATGCCGAGCCCCGTCGAAGCGTTTCCCTGCGGGTCGAGGTCGACCAGAAGCACCTTCTCACCGATGGCCGCAAGCGCGGTCCCCAGATTGATGGCCGTGGTCGTCTTGCCGACGCCGCCCTTCTGATTGGCCAGCGCGATGACGCGAACCGTGCCGGTCGACGCCTCAGAGGCATTCAGCATGGGTGGCCTTCCCGTTGGTGCCGATCTCAACCGTTGTCCCACGCCCCGCTCCGACGCACCATCACGATGCGTCCTGTCGGATGTGTCTTACTGACGGTCGTCTTCACATGCCAGCCGGAGCTTGCCCCGGTCGTGCCCTGCCCTGGTGCGGCCTGTGGATCGCTGCTCCCCGTCAGGAAGAGCCCGAGCGCACCCGTCTCAAGGACGGGTCCTGCCAAGCCCATGAGCTGGTCGAACGGCGCGAGCGCGCGGGACGTCACAACGTCGAGCGGACCGGCAAGCGTCGGAACAACCTCCTCGATGCGGCCGGCATGAATGATCGCGGGCGCCCCGGCATCGCGTGCGACCTCGCGCAGGAAGGCGCATTTGCGCTGGTTGCTCTCGATCAGATGGACTTGGGCGTCGGCTGTTCCGGCCAGCATGATCGCGATGACGAGGCCGGGGAAGCCGGCACCCGACCCGAGGTCGACCCAGTGTCGTGCGGCCGGCGCGAGCGCCAGAAGCTGCGCCGAATCGGCGATGTGGCGGGTCCAGATCTCCCCGAGGGTGGACGGTCCGACCAGGTTCTTGATCGTCTGCCAGCGGCGCAGACGCTCCACGTAGAGCGCGAGCCGCTCCTCTGTTTCACGTGAAACAGGAACGAGACGCAAGGCTTCGGCCCGATCCGCGCCGGCCTCGAGAGCCTGGGCTGGATCGCTCGCCCGGACGCTCCGATCAGGCCGCCGAGGCTGCATCGGCTCGCTTCACCGGACGTCGTCCATGCGCCAGCAGGATGGTCAGCGCCGCCGGCGTGATGCCCTCGATCCGGCCGGCCTGGCCCAGCGTCATCGGGCGGATGGTCTTGAGCTTGTCAGAGAGTTCCCGGGACAGGCCGGGCAGGGCGCCATAGTCGAGATCGGGCGCCAGCGCCATGTGCTCCTCGCGCGCCGTGTCTTCGATGCTCGCCGTCTGACGGTCCAAGTAGACCGCATATTTCGCGTCCGCCTCCAGCTGCGCGACGACGCCGGCGGGCAGGGCGGCCAGCGTAGGCCACAAGGCGACGAGCTGCTCCCATTCCACCGTCGGATAGGACAGGAGCGTGAAGGCGCTGCGGCGCACGCCGTCGCGACTGACGGCCATCCCGGCGCGCTCGGCCTGTTGCGGCGTCGCGGCGAGGGCCGAGAGTTGCGCCCGCGCCGTGTCGAGCGCCGCCATCTTCGCCCTGAACACCGAGCGACGCTCCGCACCGACACAGCCAAGCGCCACGCCCCGCTCGGTCAGGCGCTGGTCCGCATTGTCGGCCCGCAAGCTCAGCCGGTACTCCGCCCGGGACGTGAACATGCGGTAGGGCTCGGTCACCCCGCGCGTCACGAGGTCGTCGATCATGACACCGAGATAGGACTCGGCGCGGCCGAACAGGATGGCGTCCCGGCAGCCGGCCGCAGCGGCGGCGTTCAGGCCGGCCGCCAGGCCCTGCGCGGCCGCTTCCTCGTACCCCGTGGTGCCGTTGATCTGGCCTGCGAGGAAGAGGCCGGGCAGCCGCTTGGCTTCCAGCGTCGGGCTGAGCTCGCGCGGGTCGATATAGTCGTACTCGATGGCGTAGCCGGGTTGCAGCACACGAACGCGCTCCAATCCGGGGATGGTCTCCAGCAAGGCCTGCTGCACCTCGGCGGGCAGGGAGGTGGAGATGCCGTTGGGATAGACGGTGTCGTCGTCGAGCCCCTCCGGCTCGAGGAAGATCTGATGGCTCTCGCGATCGGCGAAGCGAACGACCTTGTCCTCGATCGAGGGGCAGTAGCGCGGGCCCCTGCCCGTGATCGCGCCCGAGAAGAGTGGCGCCCGGTGCAGGTTGCCGGCGATCACCGCATGGGTCGCGGCGGTCGTCCGCGTGATGAAGCAGTCGACCTGCCGCTGCTCGATACGCGTCGTGAGGCTGGAGAACGCCTCCGGCTCGGCATCGCCGGGCTGTCGCTCCAGCCTGTCGAAGGCGATGGTCCGCCCATCCAGGCGGGGCGGCGTGCCGGTCTTCAGCCGCCCCAGCGAAAAGCCCGCCCGCTCGAGTGTCGCGGACAGGCCGAGCGCGGGCGCCTCGCCCACGCGGCCCGCAGCGACCCGCTGCTCGCCGATATGGATGAGACCCCGCAGGAACGTGCCGGCGGTCAGCACCACGGCAGGGCAGGCCAGGCGGCGCCCGTCAGCCAGCAGCAGTCCCTCGACCCGCTTGTTCTCGACGACGAGATCATCCGCCTCGCCCGCAAGA
The DNA here is from genome assembly GCA_964247575.1 of uncultured Lichenihabitans sp. Lineage (GTDB taxonomy): Bacteria > Pseudomonadota > Alphaproteobacteria > Rhizobiales > Beijerinckiaceae > Lichenihabitans. The sequence continues at coordinate 2,317 of CAXTVD010000248.1, read as the reverse complement.
ATGGTCAACCCGGCTTGCAAGCCCAGGGCCTCCTGCATCGCCTCCCGATAGAGCCGACGATCGGCCTGGGCGCGCGGCCCGCGCACGGCAGGACCCTTGCGCCGGTTCAACAGGCGGAACTGGATGCCGGCTCGGTCCGCCACGCGGCCCATCAACCCGTCCAGAGCATCGATCTCCCGCACGAGGTGGCCTTTGCCGAGCCCCCCGATGGCTGGATTGCACGACATTGTCCCGATCGTCTCGACGCGGTGCGTCACCAGCGCCGTGCGTGCGCCCATGCGTGCGGCAGCCGCAGCGGCCTCGCATCCGGCATGGCCGCCGCCGATCACGACGACATCAAATCGATACTGCTGCATGGTTCGAATGAGACCAGAGGGGGCCGGCCATCTCTCGGCGGCTTGTTGTCTGCAGGCTTTAGCACGCTGCGACCCCTCGCGGTAGCGAGGGTGTTTCACGTGAAACAGGCGCGTCCGGGGTCACGCAGGCTGCGATTAACCTTACTGATTTAGAGCATTGGTGGACGGAGGACCGCGTCGCGTTCAAGATGCCGACCACTCGATTCTGGAGCAGGGTACAATGATGAAGCAGCTTATCCTGGTCGCCGCCGGCCTGTGTTGCGTGACCGCTGGCGCCGCCGAGGCGCGGCCGCGGCATCACCACTATCGTCACCACCGTTACGGCGTGGTCAGGACCAGGCGGTCGGGCTACCCCGTGACCATCGGCTATGGCGACACCATCATCTCGGGCAAAACCGGTTTTCATCGGTCCGATTTCGGGGTGATGGTGCCGGACGGTACGAGCCCGAATTTCGTGCTGTCCGGGCGGCGCCAGGGGAGCGGCCTGGGCGCGAACGGTCTTCCCGGCAGCAACATCGACGAGTAAGGCCGTCCCTTCGCGGACGTTTGGGCTGTCTTACTTGCCGATGCAGAAGCGGGCGAAGATGGCGCCGAGCACCTCCTCCGGCTCGATCCGGCCCACCAGGCTTTCGAGTTGCGTCGTGACGACCCGCAGCTCGTCGGCGACCAGTTCGAGGCCGAGTCCATCGCCCGCCGCCTGGATCGCCTGAAGGCCGTCCCGGGCGCGCAGGAGGGCGTCGCGATGGCGCTGGCGCGTCGCCACGCCGTCTCCTGAACCGGCTCCCTCGACGGCGACTCCCTGGATCGCCCGAATGAGATCGGGAAGGCCGGCGCCGGTCAGGACCGACACCGCGCGCTGCGAGCCGGGAGGCGGGCCGGGCAGCAGGTCCGTCTTAGTGGCTACGACCCAGACCGGGCAGGATCCCAGCGCGGGATCGGGGGGGCAGGGCGCCCGGGCATCGTGCAGCCACAGGACCAGGTCGGCGGCCTGCGCCCGCTGCCGTGTCCGGATCATCCCCAGACGCTCGATCTCGTCCGTGCTCTCCCGCAGGCCGGCCGTATCGACGACGTGAACGAGCTGCCCCTCGATGTCGAGGTCGACGGCGATCGGATCGCGCGTCGTGCCGGCCTGGGGCGAGACGATGGCGACGTCGCGCCGGGCGAGGGCGTTGAGGAGCGTCGACTTGCCCGCATTCGCCGGGCCGGCGATCACCACGGTGAACCCCTCGCGGATGCGCTCGCTTGCGCGCGAGCGGTCCAGTTCGAGCGTGATCGCCGCGAGCAGATCGGTCACGAGGGCCTGCACCTCGGCCCCCAGGCCATCGGCGACGTCGCCTTCGTCAGCGAAGTCGATCGCGCTCTCCGTGGCCGCGAGCGCCCGAAGCAGCTTGTCCCGCTGGACAGCGACCCAGGCCCCGAGGACCCCGTCGAGCTGGCGCAGGGCCTGACGCCGTTGCGCCTCCGTCTGGGCCTCGATGAGATCGGCGAGACCCTCGACCTCGGCCAGATCCATCTTGCCGTTTCGGAAGGCGCGCCGGGTGAACTCACCGGGCCGGGCCAGCCGGCACCGGGGGAGGGCGGCCAGGGCAGCCAACGTGGCGGCCACCACCGCGCGGCCGCCATGCAGATGCAGTTCCGCGCAGTCCTCGCCCGTGAAGCTGCCGGGTCCGGGGAACCACAGGATGAGTGCGCGGTCGAGGACGTGCCCGGTGGCGGGGTCCCGCAGGGAGCGGATCGTCGCCCGGCGCGCCTCGGGCAAGGCGCCTCCGATCAATTCGAGCGCCCGGCGGGCCTCCGGTCCTGAGATCCTGACGACAGCCACCGCGGCCCGGCCGGAACCGGTCGCCATGGCGAAGATCGTGTCACGACCGCCGAGGTCCATCGTCTCGACTCTCCGACCCGACGGTCACACCCCGTCGGTCGCTCGGCGGATCGGCTTGCACCGAGCCGCCGTCCTGGGC
>CAXTVD010000247.1:2759-6478 GCA_964247575.1 uncultured Lichenihabitans sp. | reverse complement strand
ATCGACGACACGCTGAACGACGCCTTCGGCCAGCGGCAGATCTCGACCATCTATGCCCAGTCCAACCAGTACCGGGTCATCCTCGAAGCGGCTCCGGAGTACCAGACCGATCCCAACGTGCTGGACAAGCTGTATGTCGGCATCGTTGGCGGGGCCGAGGTGCCGCTCGTCTCGCTGGCCTCGCTGAAGCGCACCACGGCGCCGCTGGTCATCGCCCATCAGGAGCAGTTTCCGGCGGCGACGCTGAGCTTCGACCTCGGCGAGGGCGCTTCGCTCGGCCAGGCCGTCGCGGCGATCAAATCGGCCGAGCGGGACATCGGCCTGCCGGCCACGGTGGCCGGCAGCTTCGGCGCGGATGCCGCCGAGTTCACCAACGCCCTCGCCGGCGAGCCGCTCCTGGTGCTCGCGGCCGTGGTCACGATCTACCTCGTGCTCGGCATCCTGTACGAGAGCTACATCCATCCCCTCACGATCCTCTCGACGCTGCCCTCGGCCGGCGTGGGGGCGCTGCTGGCCCTGATGCTCATGGGACAGGACCTGACGATCGTGGCCCTGATCGGCATCATCCTGCTCATGGGCATCGTGAAGAAGAACGCGATCATGATGATCGACTTCGCCCGCGACGCCGAGCGGGACGAAGGCCTGAGCCCGCGCGCGGCGATCGAGCAGGCCTGCGCGCTGCGCTTCCGCCCGATCATGATGACGACGCTGGCGGCGCTTTTCGGCGCCATCCCGCTGGCGCTGGCGCATGGGAGCGGGGCTGAACTGCGGGTGCCGCTCGGCGTGTCCATCGTGGGCGGCCTGCTGCTCAGCCAGCTCCTGACCCTCTACACGACCCCGGTCATCTACCTGCAGCTCGGGCGGCTCGGGGCGCGGCTCGGCCTGCGCGACGCGCCGCTCCACGCGCCCGAGCACGACGTCGTGCCGCATTCGTCCGAAGCCGCGGTGCAGCCCTATCCGGCCTATCCGCCGTCCAAGGCCGCCGAGTGATGGTAGGCTTCTCCGACCCCTTCATCCGGCGGCCGATCGGCACCACGCTGATGTGCGTCGGCCTGTTCCTCGCGGGGGTCGTCGCCTACTTCCAGCTGCCCGTCGCCAGCCTGCCCACCATCGCGGTGCCCGTCATCCGCGTCTCGGCCGGTCGGCCCGGCGCCGACCCCGCGACGATGGCGGCCACGCTGGCGGCCCCGCTGGAGCGTCGTCTCGGCGAGATCGCCGGCGTCACCGAGCTCACCTCCACCTCGACGCTGGGCACGACCAACATCTCCGTGCAGTTCGACCTTGGCCGCAACGCGGACGATGCCGCGCGCGACGTGCAGGCGGCGCTCAACGCGGCGGTCACCGACCTGCCTGGCGACCTGCCGACCCTGCCGATCTATCGCAAGATCAATTCGGCCGCGGCACCGGTCATGATCCTGGCCCTGACCTCGGACACGCTGCCGGCGACCGCGCTCTACGATGCGGCCGACACGGTCCTGGCGCAGCGCCTGTCGCAGGTCGACGGCGTCGCGGAGGTCTCCGTGAACGGCGCCGACCAGCCCGCCATCCGGGTGCAGATCGAGCCGCCGCGGCTGGCCGCCATGGGCGTCGCGCTCGACGACGTGCGCAACGCCATCGCCAATGCCAATGTGGGCGAACCGGTCGGCTCCTTCGACGGGCCGGACCGCGCCGAGACGCTGGCCACGGACGATCGCCTCCGGACGCCCGACGACTACCGCCAGGTCGTCGTCAAGAGCGCCAACGGCGTGATCGTCCGCCTCGGGGACGTCGCCGACGTCCGCGACGGGGTCCGCACCCGGCGGGCCGCGGGCTGGTTCAACAAGAAGCCCTCGATCCTGCTCATCGTCACCAAGCAGCCCGAAGCCAACGTCATCGACACGGTGGATCGGGTGAAGGCGATGCTGCCGGAGCTGAAGAAGTTCATCCCCGAAGGCATCAACGTCGACGTCTTCTCCGACCGGACCACCACGATCCGCGCCAGCGTGCGGGACATCCAGTTCACGCTCCTGATTACGGTCGTCCTCGTCATGGGTGTGGTCCTCGCCTTCCTGAGGCGCCGGACGCCGACCCTCGCGGCGGGCGCGGCCGTGCCGCTCTCCCTCGCCGGAACGGTCCTGCTGATGTGGGTGTCGGGCTTCTCGCTCGACAATCTGTCGCTCATGGCCATCACGATCTCGGTCGGCTTTGTCGTCGACGATGCGATCGTGATGATCGAGAACGTGACCCGCAACATGGAAGCGGGGATGGACCGGATGTCGGCGGCGCTACTGGGCTCGCGCCAGATCGGCTTCACCGTTGTGTCGATCAGCGCGTCGCTCATCGCCGTCTTCGTGCCGTTGCTCTTCATGCCGGGCCTTGTCGGCGTATTCTTCCGCGAGTTCTCCCTGACCCTGACCTATGCGGTGGTGATCTCGACCATCGTCTCGCTGACCCTGACGCCCATGCTGTGCGCCTACTTCATGACGGGCGAGCAGGGTCCCGGCACGCGATGGATCGACCGGCTGATCGACGGGGCGCTGCGGCGGGTCGTCGGCCTCTACGCCGCAACCCTGAAACCCACGCTCCGCCATCCCTGGCTGATGCTGCTCGTCACGCTGGCGACCATCGGGGCGACGGTAGCCCTGTTCGTCGTGACGCCGAAGGGCATGTTCCCGCAGGACGATACCGGTCTGATCATGTCGATGACGGAGGCCTCGCCCGACACGTCCTTCCCCGCCATGGCCACGCTGCAGCAGGAACTGGCCGACCGGGTCGAGCACGATCCCGCGGTGGCGGGGGTCGGTTCGTTCATCGGGGGCGGCGGAGGATCGGTCAACCAGGGGCGGCTGTTCATCAGCCTGAAGCCCGATGGCCAGCGTCCGCCGATCGACGAGGTCGTCAACCGGCTGCGCAAGCGCACCTCCAACATCCCCGGCATCTCGAACTTCATGGTGCCCGTTCAGGACCTGCGGGCCGGCGCCCGCCAGACCAAGGGCCAGTATCAGTTCACCTTGTGGGAGAACGATCTCGACGAGCTGACGACCTGGATGCCGAAGGTGCTGGAGCGCATGCGGAAGATCCCCGGTCTGGTCGATGTCTCAAGCGACCGGGAACAAGGTGGGTTGGAGGCCAAGGTCGTCATCGACCGCCAGGCGGCCGCGCGGTTCGGCATCGGCATCCAGAACATCGACGACGCCCTCAACGATGCGTTCGGGGAACGGCAGATCTCGGTCATCTATACCGAGCGGAACCAGTACCGGGTCGTGCTCGACGTCGCCCCGCGCGAGCAACGCGACCCCGTCGACATTCTCAGGATCTATGTTCCCGGCAAGAGCGGCCCGGTTCCGCTCTCGGCGATCGCGCATCTCGAGCGGGATTCGGCGGCTCTGGTGGTCAATCACCAGGGCGCGTTCCCCTCCATCACCATCAGCTACAACCTCGGGCCGAACGCGACCCTGGCGTCGACCAGCCCCGCCGTCCTCGACGCGGTGGCCGGCATGCACCTCCCCGACGGGTTGCACGCCGAATTCGCCGGCGATGCGCAACTGTTCCAGCAGAGCGGCGGGGGGCAGGGCATCCTGCTCCTGGCGGCGCTGGGGGCGATGTACATCATTCTCGGCATTCTCTACGAAAGCCTCGTCCATCCCCTGACGATCATCTCGACGCTGCCCTCGGCCGGCCTGGGGGCGCTCGTCGCCCTCAACGTGGCCGGGATGGAACTGTCGCTGATCGCCTTCCCG
>CAXTVD010000247.1:0-2749 GCA_964247575.1 uncultured Lichenihabitans sp. | reverse complement strand
TTCGTCGGCATCGTTCTCCTGATCGGCATCGTGAAGAAGAACGGCATCATGCTGGTCGACTTCGCCATCCATGCCGAACGGGCCCGGGCCCTCGCGCCGGATGCCGCGATCTACGAGGCCTGCCTCGAACGCTTCCGCCCGATCCTGATGACCACCCTGGCGGCGCTGCTCGGCGCGATGCCGCTGGCGCTCGGCACGGGCATCGGCGCGGAGCTGCGGCGGCCGCTCGGGGTCACGATCGTGGGCGGTCTCGTCTTCTCCCAGGTGCTGACCCTCTACACGACACCGGCCATCTATATTAGTCTCAGCAACCTCCGGGCCCGCTGGGCGCGGTGGCGCACCCGGCGTTCCAGCCGCGGCGCCACCCGCCCGCAGGCGCTACCCGCGGCAGGCGAGTAGGCACCTCGATCCAGGCTGCCCAAGCAGAGAGCCGGCTGGCGTCTTCGCAGGCAGCCTGGCACCCTTTCGGTCCGAGCATCCTCAGGATCGTCCATCCTGCCCGTCGCCTTGGATGGCACGGAACTTGTAGTGTCGGGGTGACGCGCATTGAGGCTCGCCACCGTCGCCGACCCTGCCGATGCACCGAACCATCCCTGTCAGCCGGAATGCCGTGTCGATCGCCCCGAAGGGAGCGAGGTGACGCCGCCGTTCCGTTGAGGACGACGTCATGAGTGGTGATTTCTCCGCCGACCAGAAGCGCTACCTGGAAGGCTTCGTGACCGGTATCCAGGCCGTCCGCTCCAACAGCGGCCTGAACGCACTGGGGCGGGCCGGCGGGCCATCCGCCCCGGGCGGCAAGGCCGAACCGGCCGTGACCGGACCTGACGCCATCCATATGGACGCGCAGAACGCGACGACGGCCCGGGGCGGCAAGCTCAACGAGCAGGAGAAGTGGAAGCGGGACGAGCATCCGTTCGATGCCTATCCACGGCTCGTCGAACAGGCCGAGAAGGACCAGTTCCCCAAGCCCGCCGACAACTTCCGCTGGCGCTACTACGGGCTGTTCTACGTCGCGCCCAACCAGAACAGCTACATGTGCCGGCTGCGCATTCCCAACGGAGTGCTCAAATACTGGCAGTTCGCCGGCGTCGCCGACCTCGCGGAGAAGTTCGGCATGCCCCATGCGCATGTGACGACCCGGGCTAACCTGCAGTTCCGGGGCATCCTGGCCAAGGACACCGTGAACGTCGTGGAGGGCCTGTCGGATATCGGGCTGACCGCGCGGGGATCGGGCGCCGACAACATCCGCAACGTCACGGGGGATGCGACGGCGGGGATCGCGCCCGGCGAACTGCTCGACACGCGGCCCCATGCCCGCCAGTGGCACTTCCACATCCTGAACGACCGTGCGCTCTACGGCCTGCCGCGCAAGTTCAACGTGTCCTTCGACGGCGGCGGCCCGATCCCGACCTTGGAGGACACCAACGACATCGGGTTCCAGGCCGTCCAGGTGCTGGACGGCGCGAGCTTCGCCGGCGAGCCGATCGCGCCGGGCATCTACTACCGGCTGATCCTCGGCGGCATTTCGGGCCACCGGGACCTTGCGCGCGATACGGGGGTGATCCTGCGTCCCTCGGAGGCGACCGCCGTCGCCGACGCGATCGTCCGCGTTTTCATCCGGGAGGGGGACCGGACCAATCGCGCGAAGGCCCGCCTCAAATACGTGCTGGACCGGCAGGGCTTCGAAACCTTCCTCGAACATGTCGAGACGGAGCTCAAGCGCAAGCTCTGGCGGGTCGATCCGGGCCTCGTGGCGCCCCGCGCGACGCAGGACCGTCACGCGCATATCGGGTTCCACCGGCAGAAGCAGGACGGGCTCTACTATTGCGGCGTGGTGCTGCCGGTCGGCAAGATGCCCGTCGACCAGATGCGGGCGATCGCCGACCTGGCCAGGACACACGGCGACGGCGACATCCGGCTGACGGTCTGGCAGAATTTCCTGATCTCGGGCATTCGCGAAGGCGAGATCGAGACCGTCAAGGCCAAGCTCCAGGCGATCGGCGTCGGCACGGAGGCGACCGCCATCCGGGCGGGCCTGGTCGCCTGCACCGGCATGCGCGGCTGCCGCTTCGCCTCCGCCGACACCAAGGGTGACGCGGAGGCGATCGCCGACTATCTCGAGCCGCGGCTGGTGATGGACACGCCCGTCAACATTCACGTCACCGGTTGCCACAACTCCTGCGCGCAGCATTACATCGGCGATATCGGCCTGATCAGCGTCAAGGTGCCGGTCAACGAGGAGGGCGACACGGTGCCCGGCTACCACATCGTGGCGGGCGGCGGCTTCAGCGAGACAGCCGGCATTGCGCGGGAGGTGTTCCACGACGTGAAGGCCGAGGAGGCCCCGATGCGCGTCGAGGGCCTGCTCAAGGCCTATCTCGCCCACCGGGAGAGCCCGGCCGAGACCTTCCATCGATTCGCCGGGCGGCACGAGCCCGACGCCCTGGCCAGCCTTGCCGAGGAGACCGCCCGATGAGCATCGAACAGCGGCCGACGAGCTTCGCACCCCTGCTGCCGGACAACGCGCCTTTCACCGCCGAGCAGCGCTCCTGGCTGAACGGCTTCTTTGCGGGGATCCTCGCGATCGACGGGCCGGGCGCTGTCGGATTGTCGGCCGCCGAGACCGCCGCGTTCATGCCGGCGCCCGGCGCCGCCGCGGCGTCCAACGATCCGCTGGATGACGGCGACGACGGCGAAGCGCCCTGGCATGATCCTTCCCTGCCCATGCCCGATCGCCTCGAAATGGCCA
>CAXTVD010000246.1:0-6498 GCA_964247575.1 uncultured Lichenihabitans sp. | reverse complement strand
GGCAGCGGTCTTGAAAACCGCCGTGGGTGCAAGCCCACCGTGGGTTCGAATCCCACCCCTTCCGCCAGACGCGCGCCATGCGACGACTGCGCGTCAGCGCCCACCTCGCTCAGTAACCCTCTCAGGTTCGTGGGAACCCTTTTCGAGATGAGCCGCTCGGCCGGAACCGAAGGTCCCGGACCATGGCGATGGGGAGCAGCAGCACAGGATGTGGTCGCGCTGTGCCCTTCAGCGATCGACCACCACGGCCAGCATCCGGGGCGCTGATCCGGTCGCAGCGAGCGTGTCCCTCGAGCGGACGTCGACCCGCCCGGCACGGTCATGCGCGATCGCGGATCAAGGCCTCTTCCTGGTCGCTGACGACGACCGTGGGGAGCGGGTATTCGGCTCTGAGGCGAGCCGCTTCGTCTTCCGCTGCGGCCCGGTCGGCATAGCTCATCTTGCGCTGGCCATCGATGGAGATGACGAAGCGCAGGAGCGCCTGGTGCTTCGGGGCCTGCCGCGGGGCGTTCTGGTCTGACATGATGGATCTTTCCGGCCCCTGGCCGACTGGCGGGGCGCCCGGCACCTTAGGCGACCCGGCCTGCGATAGCATCCCCGATCGCGCAAGGGGACGACGTAAACTGCTGTCCGGCGCGGGCATGCCGTCGCAAATCCGGCGTCAGCGCTTCATGTCGGGCGGCAGGTGGCGACCGACGGTCCGTTCCTTGGCGGCAAGCTCTTCCATCAGGTCGGCGTAAGCCTTCTTGGCTTCAGCCGAGACAACGATGGTCCGGCCCCGCAACGGCTTGCGACGGGGCTTCGCCTTGAACTGGTTCGAGTCGCTCACGGCCGGTCCCTCTCCCACGCTGGAGGTTACCTTAGCGAGGCTTGCGCCGCGATGCGAGGCGAGCGGAGCGAATTCGGTCTCCGCGCCTCGTCATGCCGCGTTGCGTTGCGTGGCGTGGGGCCGCGGGCGATCGACTTGCCTCCGATCGAGCCCCGGCCTGCTGTGCCGCGAAGCCGACAAACCGTTCAGCGGTGGCCAGCCCTGATTGGACAAGGGACGCCGCAGGAGGGATATGCCTCCGCGCGCGACGCCCGGGCCGCGGCGAAGCATGGCCGGCCTGAGCAGCGCCAGGGGACCGATCGATGGATCTTGTGCGATGCTGAAGGAGAACCGGATGGTCGAACCTCCTGCGCGATCGGCGGTCGGCGCCCGACCCAATGGGCAACACGCGCCTGCTCGGCGCCTGCCCGCGTGAGATCGCCCCGTCTCGCTCTCTTCGTCCTGGAGGCGCTGCCGAATGCGCGCGCGGTGCGCCGCTTCGTCGAGGACCATGCCGCCCAGATCGCCTTTGTCGGGCTGTCGAATGCCGAACGGCCCAGTGCGGGAGGCTTGCTCGGCCAGACGTGGAGGCACGTCAGGCGGTCGGGCCCCGCGATCCTGCCCTATCTTACGGTGAATTTCGGCCTTCCCGACCTCCTGCAGGCCGTGGATCCGGTGCTCCGCGGGCTGGCGCCTGCAAAGCAGCCGGTCACGGCCGTCCCGCTTCGGACGCTGTGCCGAACCCATGGCATTCCGGCGCTCAGCGTCGACGACGTGAACGGCGCGGCGGTCGCCGATGCGTTCGGTTCCTTCAGGCCCGACCTCCTCGTCGCCTTCCACTTCGATCAGATCTTCACGGCCGCGACGCTTGGCCTGGCGCCGCTCGGAGGCCTGAACGTCCATCCGGGCCTCCTGCCCCGCCATCGCGGGCCTGTGCCCACCATTCACGCGCTGGCCGAGGATCCCCCTGCCTTCGGCGTGACCGTGCACCGCCTGGTCGCGAAGATCGATGCGGGCGCGATCCTCGCGCAAGAGGCGGTCGCCCTGCCCTCGACGACGACTGCCTCGCGGGCCTCGATCCTGCTCCACGAGCGGGGACGGGTGTTGCTCGAGGACGTGCTGGACACCATCGCGCAACAGGGCATGCCGGAGGGACGGGTCCTTCCGACGCTGCCCTACTGCCCGTTTCCCGATCGTGCCCTGCTGCGGGCGTTGCGTCGCAAGGGTCGGCGCCTCACGGACCGAGGCGACCTCGGGGCGGCCCTGGCCCTCAACCTGCGGCGGCACTCACAAGACGATGGGAACTAGACGTCAGGGTGAAGGCGTGGCGCGACGCTGTCGCCTCAGGCAATTTTGGTCCGAGGCTCGTCACTCCGCGGGAGCCATCGGCGATCCCATGCGGCGGCGACCCCTGCTGCGACCGGCCGATGCCTCCTCGCGGGGAGCGACGGCGCTGCGCGCCCGCGCCTCGGCCGCTCGCTGGGCGGGGGATCCCTTGAGGATGGCGGACAGGTAGTTCTGCGTGGTTGCCGGACCGCCGGTTTGCGCGAGGGCACCGGTGCCGGTCAGGCACAAGGTCGCCAGGGTGAGCAGAATGCGGGATCGTAGCACTCGAGGCGTCCTTTCGTGTCGCCTCACGATCAGGCGACAGGATCTTGGCCGTGTCGAGGCCGCCCTTAGGCCGCTGCGGCGCGCTCGCGCGAAAGCGCTCTGGCGAGCTCGGTGGTACGCGGTCGCTCGGCCGACCGCGGCACGAGCTTGTTGAGCAAGTTCTCGGCTTCCGTCCGTTCGAGGCCGGTCTGCGGGATGCCGGCGAGGCGGACCGGCGTGCCGGTCTCTTCGACCAGCACCGACCAGGACTCATCCGGTGCCTGCAGGATGATGTAACCTTTGCGCATCGCAGCCTCCGAAAATCGTATCCTGCGAAGCGTTGGTTAAGGAAGCGTTGACCGGAAGCGCTCGTTTTCTGCGCTGCGGGCCCTGCCGTCCGGATCACGGCCGCCACGGCGCGATGATGACGTTGACCCGTGGCCCGCCGTGCTTGACGAGCATCTTGCGGAGGCGCTCGGCCCGGTGATTGTGGAGGAGCCGTTCCCACCATCGGCGCTTGACGAGCTCCGGGATCAGGACCGCAACCGACCGGCCCGGCGTCTCGGCGTCGATCGTCCTGATCAGCTCCAGCAAAGGCTCATGGATCTCGCGGAAGGGCGCCGCCATGAGGAGGAGGCGTGGCGCCCTGATCCCGCGCGCCTCCAAGGGTGCGCTGACATCCGTGCGCCACTGCTCCTTCAGGGCCGTCCCGTCGTCCACCGCGTCCGGTCCGGCGAGGCGCAGGAGGTGGATGGCGCTCACGTCGGGCGAAAGCGTCATGGCGAACTGCAGCGCGCGGTCGGCCATGCGGTTGCGCCCCTCGACGGCGACGAGGACGGTTGGGGGCTCGGTCTCCTCGATCTGGAAGGGGCCTGCCGTGTGCAAGGCTCCGTCCAGGCCATCATAGTAGCGGCGGATGGAGACCAGCAGTCCGATGATGAGCGGGATCGCGAGAACGGTGATCCAGGCTCCCTCGAGGAATTTCGCGGCCAGGATCACGGCCAGGGCGAGGATGGTGGTGACGGCTCCCGCCGCGTTGATGGCCAGACGCGTCCTGTTGCGGCCCTGCTGCTTGCGCCAATGCGCCACCATCCCGAGCTGGCTCATCGAGAAGGTGAGGAAGGCGCCGATGGCGAAGAGCGGGATCAGCCGGTCGGTAATGCCGCCGAACAGGATGAGGAGCCCGCCCGCAGTCACCGTCAGCACCGCGATGCCGACGGAAAAGACCAGCCGGCGATCGGCCACGGCGAAGGAGCGGGGCAGGAAATTGTCCTCCGCCACGATCCGACACAGGCGGGGGAAGCCCACGAAGCTGGTGTTCGCCGACAGGCACAGGACAGCCAGCAGGCTGGCCATGGCGACGTAGTAGATCACGCCATGGCCGGCCACGGCACCGCTCAGCTGGGACAGGACGCTCTGGTAGTCGGGTTTGGTCTGGTCCATGGCGGCCAATCCATAGGCCTTGGCGACCGCCGCGATGCCGGCCAGCAGCAGCCCGAGCACGAGACAGATGATGGTCAGGGTCGCATGCGCCTGCTTGACGACCGGCTCCCTGAAAGCGCCCACGCCGTTGGACACGGCCTCCACGCCGGTCATCGCCGTGCATCCGCTGGCGAAAGCCCGCATGAAAAGCCAGACGCTCATTGCCTCGGTTGCGCCGGTGATCGGAGGAGGCGCGATGACCGGCTGCGGATGGCCGCCTGTCGCAACGATTTGCCAGAGGCCGGCCGCGACCAAGCCGAGAAAACTGGCGATGAAGACGTAGGTCGGCAGCGCGAACAGCAAGCCCGCTTCCGAGGTGCCCCTGAGATTGGCCAAGGTGACCACGGCCAGGATGCCGAGGCAGAGGACAAGCGTATAGGGTTGCAACGCCGGCACGGACGAGGTCAGCGCTCCGACCCCCGCCGAGATGCCGACCGCCACGTTCAGGATGTAGTCGACCATCAGGGCCGCGGCGGCGAGCAGGCTCGCATGGCGCCCGAGATTCTCCTTCGAGACCGTGTAGGCGCCTCCGTTGCTGGGATAGGCGACCACGGTCTGTCGGTACGACAGGTAGAGGACGACGAGGAGCGCGACGATCGGCGCCATGACCGGGCCGACCCAGTTCAGGCTGGAGGCGCCGAGCGGGATCATGATGGTCAGGGCCGCCTCGGGGCCGTAGGAGGCTGAGCCGAGCCCGTCCAGCCCCATGGCCGGAACGGCCTCGAACCACCCGATCTTGCGGGCTTCCTGCTCGCGATTCGACAATCGGCGGCCGATCAGAAGGTCGATGAAGGCCATGTCGGGACTCGACGCGAGAGGGTACGAAGCGTGGGGTAATGCGGTCGATCGCTGACTTGATCCTCGCTTCTGCCCATGGGGGCGACACGCCTGCTTGGCCGAAGGCGGCCGCCGGTGGCTCTTTACCTCCCGAGGACCCGGGCGTAGCGATCCCCTGTCGGTTCCCCGACCGGAGGACGCCTTTTGCCATCGTCAGCTGAACGCCCCGCGGGACCGCGTCAGGGAGATTACAGGGTCGTAGACGGGTCGCGCGGGCCGCGGCGGGATTTCCGCATCGCCGTCGGCCTGCGCGAGGGCTGGGACGACGAAGGACGCGTCTACGACGTCTCGGAGGCCGTGCGGACGGCGCGCGCCTGGATGAAACGACGGGTCGAGACGGAACGGCCAGCGCTGTCCGGCATGTTCACGCGCGGCGAAGTCACTTATGCGTGGCGCCGCCCCGACAGCTCGGTCGGCTCGGACCGCGAGCCTGTGGCGATCTTTACCGGGGAGGCGGTGCATGCCTATCTCGGCCACCTGCCCGACGCGGAGATCGAGGCCATGCTCAACGAGCTTGCGGTCGAACTCGGCGCGGCGCTCGGGCAGGAGCGGCTCTACATCTCGTTCTGCGACCGGACCTGGATCCTGGATGCAGGGGAGCGTCTGCCGGGCTGACCGTCCCCTGGCGCGCAGACCGGGCGCGCTCAGCCCGCCCGCAAGGCGAGCGGCTGCCGTCGTGACCGGGCCTTACCCGAGCCCTGGCGCACAAACCAGGGAACGCGCCCTGCGCTCATCGGCTTGCTGAAGAGATAGCCTTGCGCCTGTTCGCAGCCCATCGCCCGCAGCGCGTCGGCCTGGGTTCGTGTCTCGACGCCCTCCGCCACGGTGGTGAGGCCGAGACTCTGCCCCATGGCGAGAATGGCCTTGATGATGGCGGGGTTGGGCGGCTTGTCCATGTCGGCCACGAAGGACATGTCGAGCTTGATCTCGTCCACGGGGAACTGCTTGAGATGGATCAGTGACGCGAAACCGGTGCCGAAATCGTCGAGCGAGATCTTCAAGCCCGCATCGTGCAGCTCGTTCAGGACTCGCTCCACCATCTCGACGTCCCGGCCGACCATGACCCCCTCGGTGACTTCGACCATGAGGTGCGAGCCGGAGACGCCGAAGGTTCTGAGATCATCAAGGACGGCCGAAGCCAGGTCGTGCATGCGGAAATCATGGGCCGCGCAGTTGAAGGCGATGCGGCCCACCTCGAGCCCGGCCGCAAGCCAGGCGCTGAGATCCTTCAGCAGGGCTTGCCGCATGACCTGTCCGATCCGGCGCGCCAGCAGGGCGTCGTTGAAGACGGGGCCGAACACGGCCGGGGTCAGCAGACCACGGACAGGATGGTGCCAGCGTGCGAGGGCCTCGAAGCCCACCAGCGTCCCGCTGACGAGATCGATCTTGGGCTGGTAATAGGGAATGATGCGCCCCTCGTCCAAGGCGCATCGGAACTCGGCTTCCAGGGCCGTCTGCGCATCCAGAGCAGCCCGCATGCGCGGATCGAACAGGCGGGCCTGTTTGCGGCCTGCCTGCTTGGCGGCATAAAGAGCCAGATCGGCGTTCTTGACGAGATCGCTCGCCGTGGTCGCGTGGTCCGGAAAGTTCGCCAGGCCGATGCTGGCTCCCAGCGCGATCTTGCGCTCGCCGACCGGCACGGGCTGGCTGATCTCCTGGATGATGTTCCCCGCAGCACGCTCGGCCTCCTCGACGCTCCCGGCCCGAAAAATAGCTGAGAACTCGTAGCCACCCAGCCGCGCGGCGACTTCCACCAATGGCAGACCCCTCAGTCGTTCGCC
>CAXTVD010000245.1:0-6545 GCA_964247575.1 uncultured Lichenihabitans sp. | reverse complement strand
AGCTTCCCGAGCGCGACAAGCTGTCGATGAGCTACGAGCAGATGACCTCGCGCCTCGCCGTTCTCATGGGCGGCCGCGTCGCCGAGGAGATCATCTTCGGCAAGGAGAAGGTGACGTCGGGCGCGCAGTCGGACATCGAGCAGGCGACGAAACTCGCCCGCGCCATGGTGACCCGCTGGGGCTTCTCGGACGAGCTCGGAACCGTGATGTATGGCGAAAACCAGGAGGAAGTGTTCCTCGGCTACTCCATGGGCAAGCAGAACAACATTTCGGAATCGACGTCGCAGAAGATCGACTCGGAGGTGAGGCGGCTGGTGGAATCCGGTCTCGCCGACGCCACGCATATCATCACGACCAAGCGTGCCGACCTCGAAGCTCTGGCCCAGGGCCTGCTCGAATACGAGACGCTGAGCGGTGACGAAATCCGCGGCGTTATCAAGGGTATCCCGCCAATCCGCGAGACCGGTGACGAGCCGGCTCCGCCCCGCGCCTCGCCGGTGCCCAACGTCGGTAAGACGCGGCCTCGACAGGGTCCTGAGGGCGGGCTGGAGCCGCAGCCTTCGGCGTGATCGATCACTGATGAGGGAAAGCCCGGCCATCGCGCCGGGCTTTTTCGTTTGGCCTCAGTGGGCCTGTGAAGCGCGCCATGCCTCGGCCAGCTCTTCCCTCTCGCGTCGGACCGCGCCACCTCGGGCGCGCAGCATCGTGACCACGGCCGCCGGTGCGGTCTCCGGTGTTCCGGCGTCGAAGGGCGGCGCTGGAGCATATTCGAGCTGGAGTTGACACGCCTGTGCGGCCTCAGTGCCGTAGAGTTCGGCGATGATCCCAAGGGCGAAGTCGATCCCCGCCGTCACGCCGCCCGCCGTGATCGTGGTCCCGTCCCGGACGACTCGACCGGAGGTCGGCTCAGCGCCGTAGGCCGTGAGCAGGTCTCGCGCGGACCAGTGGCTCGTCGCCCGCTTGCCGCGGAGCAGTCCCGCTGCACCTAAGACCAGAGATCCGGTGCAGACAGAGGTTACGAACCGCGCTGTCTCGGCCTGCCGCCGCAGAAAGTCGAGCACCGGCACGTCCCGCATCAATGCGTTTACCCCGACTCCGCCAGGAACGCAGATGACGTCGAGGGGTGGACAGTCCGAGAAGGTTTAGGTCGGATGAAGCAGGATGCCCGTGGTGGACCGGACTGGTTCGAGGTCGTGCCAGAGTAGGTGGATGTCCTTCGGCGCGTCGAGAACCGAGACGATCTCGTAGGGACCGGTGAAATCGAGCTGCTGGATGTTGGGGAAAACCAGAAAGCCGAAGCTGAGCGGGGCGGACATGTCGTAACTCCAGGGTTGACGAGTCCAGCCTAAGGCGTGACCGTCTGGCAATGTCGCCGTCCACCCCACCATTCGCGCCAGAGGCGCCGCGCCGTATCGAGGTCGTGGCCTTCCCCGATGTGCAGCTGCTCGATGTTGCCGGCCCGCTGCAGGTCTTCGCGACGGCCTGCGACCTCGCACTACGGACGGGATCGCGGTACGGACGTCGGCCGTACGAAGCGGTGGTGATTGTTGCGGGCGGGGGAAGCTTCGCGACGTCGTCGGGTCTGGCTCTGATCGCGCAGCCTCTTTCTTCTTCGGATGAGCAGCTCGACACGCTGATCGTGGCGGGTGGCCGGGGTGTCGACGCCGCGTCGCGGGATCAGGATCTCGTGGCCTGGATCCGGGCCAAGGCTTCGCAATGCAGGCGCATCGTCTCGGTCTGCAGCGGCGCTTTCCTTCTGGCGGAGACCGGTTTGCTCGACGGGCGCCGGGCCGTCACCCACTGGGAGCACTGCGACGACCTCCGGCGGCGACACCCGGCTGTCAGAGTCGAGTCCGATCCGATTTTCATCCGCGATGGCGACCTATGGACATCGGCGGGTGTCACCGCCGGTATCGATCTCGCCTTGGCCTTGGTCGAGGACGATCTCGGGCGAGCTGCAGCCCTGGCCGTGGCGCGCCAACTCGTCGTCTTTCTGAAGCGCCCCGGTGGTCAATGCCAACATGCGGTGGCCCTCGATCTGCAGAGCTCCGGCGGCGCTTTTGAAAGACTTCATGCGTGGATGGCAGACCATCTCACCGACGATCTCGGCGTTGCCGTTCTGGCGCGGGAGGCGGGCATGAGCCAGCGCAGCTTCCTGCGACACTATCCAGCGACGACCGGCTTGACCCCGGCCCGTGCGGTGGAACGCCTGCGGATCGAGGCGGCTCGCCACCTTCTCTGCGAGACGATGGCTCCCATCAAGCGAGTCGCGCAGCGCTGCGGCTTCGGGACTGACGAAACGATGCGGCGCGCCTTCCTGCGAGTCCTCGGGGCGTCGCCTCAGGACTATCGAGAGCGCTTCGGCATCGGCGTCCCCGCCACGACTGTCACAGTCCCAGGCACATCGTGAGTTCCCCGTCTCGAACGATCCACATGGGTCCTTCGCCGTGCCGCTCGCGTTGACGTCTGGCTAACGCCGGAGCAGGACCACCATGCCAGACCTCGCCGATCTCTTCCCCGGTTTCGCATCCCACACGGCATCGACCGACGCCGGCCGGATCTTCGCGCGGGTGGGCGGCTCGGGGCCGCCGTTGGTCCTGCTGCACGGCTTCCCCGAGACCGGCGCCATGTGGCACCGGATCGCCCCGGTGCTGGCCGAGACGTTTACGCTCGTCATCCCCGACCTGCGCGGTTACGGCTGGTCCTCGGCACCCGCAAGCCACGGCGGGTCGGCCTACACGAAACGTCTCATGGGTGCCGATATTGTCGCCCTGATGGAGGATCTCGGCCACGCGAGCTTCCGGTTCGCCGGCCATGACCGCGGCGCGCGTGTCGCCTATCGCCTGGCGCTCGATCAACCGGGCCGCATCGAACGTCTGGCCTTGCTCGACATCGTCCCGACAGTTGCGGTGTGGCGCGCCCGCGAGACGGACCCGGAGGTGTCGCCGCACTGGCCCTGGCTCGCCGGCCCCGATCCCGAGCCCGAAAATGCCATCAAGGCGGATCCCGACGCCTACTTCCAAGGTCTTATGGCCAAGTGGACGCGGGCAAAGAGCCTCGAGGCTTTCGCGCCGGAAGCCTTGGCTCACTATCGCGCCGCCTGGGGCGATCCGTCCCGCATTCATGCCATGTGCGAGGATTACCGGGCGGGCGCGACGATCGACGTCGAGGCCGACAGCGCCGACGAGGCTGCAGGACAGACGATCGACTGCCCGACACTGGTCCTTGCGAGTCGCCACAATCTGATCCGCCCCGGTGCCCCGGCGCCGATCGATGTCTGGCGCGACTCGTTCGCTCCCGACGCGGAAGGGGTCGAGATCGACTGCGGGCATTTCATGGCGGAAGAGAACCCGGATGCCACCCTCGCCGCCTTGACGGCCTTCCTTTGACGGACCCGGAGGGGAAGACGGTACCGGTCGAAGACCTCGGCCTCGCGCTCGGCGCCGGTGGAGCACGCGGGCTTGCGCATGTCGTCCTGCTCGAAGCGCTCGACGACCTCGGGGTCAAGCCTGTCGCCATCACGGGCACGTCGATCGGTGCGGTCGTGGGCGCCTGCTACGCGGCCGGCCTCTCGGGGCGCGAGTTGCGATCGCACCTGCTGCGCGTCCTTGGCCGCCGCCACCGTGTCATGGCGCTGCTGCTCGAGGCGCGGGTCGGTCGATTCACGGCTGTGCTCCGCGGCGGTCTCGCCAACCCCGTCATGGTCGATGCCGAACTGGTGCTCTCCGCCTTTTGGCCGGCCGGCATGCCGGAGCGGTTCGAGGACCTCGCCATCCCCTTCACCGCCGTCGTGACGGATTTCTACGCCCGGGAGGAGCTGGTCATCGCCGAAGGACCGCTGCGCAGCGCCGTTGCGGGCTCCATGGCGATCCCCGGCCTTGTTCGTCCAGTGCTGCGCGACGGCCGCACCCTCGTCGACGGAGCCGCCACCAATCCCCTGCCCTACGACCGGCTTCCGCTCTCCGCGACGCGCGTCGTCGCCTGCGATGTCGTGGCGGGACCGGTATCGGGCGACGATGAGACGCCGACGCCGTTCCAGGCCATGTTCGGCTCGGCGCAGATCATGCAGGGCGCGATCACGGCCAAGATGCTGCGCGAACGCGCGCCGGACCTGCTGATCAGGCCGCCGGTCAGCGACTTCAAGGTCCTGGACTTCTTCCGCTTCTCGCGCATTCTCGGCGCCGCCGAGGCCGACCGTGACGCCGTCAAGCGCGCGCTTGTGGCCCTGCTGGATCCCCGGCGAACCGAAGCGCCATGAGCCGGGCCAGCGTATCTCGCGTGCCCTCGTCCACCACGCCGTCGATGCGCGACGGACGAAAGCGGCGTTGAAACGCCATCACCACGAGGCGGGGGTCTTCGTCCAACAGCCCGGTTGGTGGAACAGCATAGCCGAAACGGGCGAGTTCGCGCTGGAACGCCAGGGTCGTCTCGGGGTCGAGCAGCGACGGGTCATCAGAGGGTGGCACCCAGAGGCCGACGCCGGCGGCGGCGAGGCGCCGCCACGGGAAAAGCTCACCGGGGTCCTGCTTCCGCGCGGGCGCGATGTCGGAATGGGCAAGAATGCGAGAGGGCGCGATGCCGTGGCGCTCCATGATGTCGCGGCAGAGCGCGATCACGGCGTCGATCTGGATGTCGGGATAGGGCGGCAAGCCGAAATCATGGCCACCGTTGACAATCTCTATGCCGATCGAGGCGGAGTTGCAGTCGGCCTCGCCGGCCCAGCTTCCTCGTCCGGCGTGCCAAGCCCGACGCATTTCGGGCACGAGTTGGACGACGGTTCCGTCCTCCTCGACCACATAGTGGGAGGAGACCTCGGCGGCGGGATCGCACAGCCTGGCCAGGGCCGCGTCTCCGCTCGTCATGCCGGTGTAGTGAAGCACGATGGCATCCGGCAGGCCGGCGCCTCGCCTCTCGTTGTGATTGGGCGAGGGCCGGACGGCCGCCACGCAGCGGCTGTCCGGCGCGAAGGGGGTGTCCCCCGTCACAAGGTCAGTAGTTCGACGGCGGAACGGCGCGATAGCCGGCGAGCTTGAGGCAGACCGGCTGGCCGTATTCGTCATAACCCATCTTGGCACAGGCACGCGGCGGCGGTCCGTAGCCCTCGACCGGCGGTGGCGGCGCGTAGCGCGGTGTCGAGGCCGCCCCCAGAATGGCGCCGCTGCCGGCGCCGATTGCGGCGCCTGCAAGGGCCCCCCCGGGCCGGCCCGTCGCCAAGCCGCCGATCAGAGCGCCCGTTGTACCGCCGATCAGCGCTCCGCGGCCGGCATTGTACTCCTCCGGCGTCTGGGCGGCGCAGCCTGCCAGCGCCAACGCCATGGCGGCGCCCGCAGCAGCGAATCTCAATCCCATGTCCTCTCCTCGCGGCACGACGTCGTGACCTGAACACCCCGCCTGCATCCTGCGGATGTCAGGGTGAACGCCAGCCTAATCTTTTGCGCTAGCGCCGAACCTTTCGGGGCCGACCGGAGCTCCATTCCCGAGGAAACGCGGCTTTTGTCGGGACGCCCTTCCCGAATTCCTCTTCGAACCATTTCAGACAGGACTTGGGCACGATTCCGCCCAAGCCTGTGTTGAAAACCACACAGAAGACAAAAAACGACTTGCCGATCCGGGCTTTCATCGGCCTTAAACGATCGGGTCGGGCCGCGGGCCTGGATTCCGGCGCATTTCCGCGACGGTCTGGGCCGCGTTGAAACTGAATGGAGGAAGCGGCTTGTCTTCGATGTCGCGTGCGATCTTCGCAGCCAGCGCCCTGCTGGCGTCTGCCTCGCTGGCCCAAGCCGGCGACCATGCGAGTTTCTCGCCCGATCTGCTGGAGCCGTCTGCCACTGCCGCCCCCCTCCAGCCCTCGGCTCCCACTGCCGTTGCGGCTGCGCCCGCGACCGGTCACGGCCGCTCCTCGCGTCGCCGCACTCGTGTCGCCCGAAGCCGGGCGTCGCGGAATGCCGCGCTGGCGGGGATCAGGCCCAGCCTGGATGCCGCCGGCAAGCCGCTGACCATTGGTGCCATTCCGGCCCCGTTGCCGCCGAGGCATGAGGACGGCCAGGTCGCCGACGCCGTCGCGACGCTGGAGACCCAACCCCCAGCGGGGCCCGTCGAGGCCGCCGCACCGACGCCCGAGACGCCGCGCAGCGCCAGCGGCCCCCGCGAGGCAGGATCAGAGACGGTCGCGGCGCTGCTCGCCAAACATGCGTTCGAGAACGGCGTGCCCCTGGCACTCGCCAAGGCCGTGGTGAGGATCGAGAGCCGCGGCAATGCCCGTGCGGCGAACCACGGCGCGCTTGGCCTCATGCAGATCAAATACGGTACGGCGCGTGCGGTGGGTTTCACCGGTCCCGCGGTGGCGCTCTTCGTTGCCGAGATCAACTTGCGCTACGGCATGAAAGTGCTCGGGGAAGCCTACAAGGCGGCGGGTGGAGATACCTGCGGGGCCTTGATGCGCTACCAGTCCGGCCACCTGGCGCGGCACATGAATGCTGCCAACCGAGCCTATTGCTCGCGGGCCCGCGCCTTCATGGCCGGCGCCTGAGACCACACGTCCATGG
>CAXTVD010000244.1:0-6592 GCA_964247575.1 uncultured Lichenihabitans sp. | reverse complement strand
TCCCACAGCCTTGAACTTAAGGAACAGCTCGCAGAACAGGTGCGCGATTCGCTCCGGCGCGCTGCGAAGGCCGAGGTTGACGATCCATTCGCGGAAAATGGCTGCGTCGATCAGGGAGTCTCGCCAGAGGGCAGCGGCGATGCCGGGATACTGCCGGGTCAGATCAAGAAGCGCCGCATGCGGAACGAAGGCGACCCGGCTCTGGACGAGCGTGCCGGTGCTATGATCCATCGTTCCCAAATGTAGGCTCTGCAGGTCGACGAAATCGCCCGGCGTGTGGAAGGACATGATCTGCCGGCCGCCATCGGGCAGGATCTTGTAGCGGTGCATGAAGCCGTCGAGGAGGAGGCAGCAGCGGTCGGGATGGTCGTGATCCTTGAAGATCTCGACGTCCGCGGCAACCGACCGCAGCGTGAACGGCAGGGCCCCGATGGCCCGCCTCTCATCAGCCGAGAGCGTGGCGATGCTTTCGAGCTTGCGAACGAGGCGGCCGTGATCGGGCCCGAAGCCGGCAAGATCGGTCATGTCCGCTCCGATTGGCGGCGGGCGAGGCAGAGCAACGTCTGGAACGCACCAAAGAACAACGTTTCCCGAGAATGCCCCTGTTTGAGGCCGGAACGCCTTTGCAAAGGTTAAGGCAGGTCCCCAAGGCACCGCCACCGGCGGTCATCCCGTTTCAGAGGCCATGCGGCGGCTGCCCTCGACGGGCGCCGCCGGTCCGTCACGATGGAGGCGCCGTCTTGTCGGCGGCGGGCGAGGAGGTGTCCGGCTCATCTCCCTCCGGAGCGTCGGCCTTCCTCTTGCCCTTGGCCTGCGCGCGCTCTGCCGCTTTCGTGGCCTTGGCCTTTTCCCGTTCCCGTCGTTCGAAATCGTAGCTTGGTTTGCGCGCCACGTCAGTGTCCCTCGCCCTCAGGCTTGCCAGCCTATGTCCTACAGCCGGCTCCGGCTTGTCCATGCTTTTTCTGACAGGGCCCTTGCCGGCGCCCCGCCGGTCGTGGCGAGCCTGCTGAGAAAGACCCCAGAAGGGACACCGACGGTCCAGAGTTGGCGTCCCGTCCTCACCGTCCCAAGGCAGCGTCGGGCAGAGGCGGGCGGCGGGATGCGTCCAAGGCGGCCTCGATGGCCCCGGCGATCGCGAGCAGATCGACGTCGCCGCCCGCTCGCCCCGTCAGCTGCAGGCCGACCGGCAGGCCCTCGCTCCATCCGCACGGAAGCGACAGCGCGGGGTGGCCGGTCATGTTGGCCAGGCCTGAGGAGAGCATCTCGCCATCGCCCTCGGCCCCTCCGATGACCGGATCGTCGGCCGGTGCCACGAAGGCGACCGCCGGTGCGATCAGGACGTCGACGCGGTCGAACAGCGCCTCGACCGCCCGTGTCAGGCGGGCGCGCAGGCGCTGGGCCCGCACATAGTCCACCGCCGTCACCGCGAACCCCGCTTCCACCTGGGCCCGCGTTCCCGGAGCATAGCCTTCCGGTCGTGCCGCCAGGATGGGCGCATGAACCACGGACGCTTCGGGCAGGAGCACGGCCATCAGGCCCAGGTTGACGGCGTCGATCTCGGGGATCTCGACCGGCACGGGCTCCGCTCCGGCCGCACCGAGCCGCTCGAGCGCGGAGGCAATGGCGGCGCGGACCCCGGCCGTGACCAGGGGCGAGTCGAGGTGTGCACCGACGAGGCCGAGTCGCAGGCCTCGCAGGGAGCGGTCGTGAAGCGTGAGCGTCCGACCGGTCATGCCACCCAGCAGCGCCGCAGCGCCGGCTACCGAGCGCGCCAGCGGTCCCGCATGATCGAGCGACCAGGACAGCGGGAACACCCCCGCGGTCGGAACGAGACCGTAGCTCGGCTTCAGCCCGACGATGCCGCAATAGCTCGCCGGAATGCGGATCGAGCCGCCGGTGTCGGTGCCCACGGCGGCCGGCACGATCCCGGCGGCCACGAGAGCCGCCGAGCCGCCACTGGAGCCGCCGGCCGTGCGCGTCGGGGCCCATGGATTGTTGGTCTGCCCGACCGCGGGATGGGCGATGCCATAGGCGAATTCGAGGAGATTGGACTTGAAGAGCGGCACAGCGCCGGCCTCCCGCAGGTGGCGGACGAGCGTCGCATCCTGCGCCGGCCATGCGGGATCGACCGCGCGCGTGGCATAGGTCGTCGGCACGCCGGCGACGTCGATCAGGTCCTTGATCGCAATGGGAATGCCGTGCAGCGGACCGCGGTCCAGGCCCTCCTGCAGCTCGCGGGTCGCGGCGTCGGCCGCGCGGAAGGCGGGCTCGGCCATGCGGTCGACGATCGCGTTCAGCCGGGGTTCGAGCGCCTCCGCCCGCTGGAGGGCCGCCGCGACGACGGCGCGCGGCGTCGTGGCGCCCGACCGATAGGCCGCGCCGAGCGCGGCCACGGATGCGAAGACTCCGTCGAAGGCGTCGTCCATGGGTGCAGCTCCGTGCGGCTGTCAATCCGCGGTGGTGCGCGGCTGTCGGGTTGTCATGAGGCGGCGCCCGACGACCGGGCGCTCGGCTCGCTGCGCCCGAGAAGCGGCCGCACGATGCGATCGATGTCGCCAAGGTCGGGGCTGTGGCGGTATTCGATCGCGAGGACCCCAGGCGCAAGGTGGGCCAGCACCTCCTCGGCGCCCGTGGCATAGACCACGACGTCCTGACCCTTTAACTGGTCCTCCAGATCCGGGCTGTCCACGATCGTGGCCTTGACCGCCGTCACATGCGGCGCGAAGCGCTTCACGCCGGGCCCCATCAGGGGCAGGAAAGCCGGGAAGCGGGACACCGCCAGCACCCGCGCGCGCGGGTCCAGCGAGGCGAGCGCGCGACGTGTCGCCTCCGACGGGATGAAGCTGATCGCGACGACCTGCTGGTGGGGCAGCAGCGCCGCCACCTCGCGCCGGCGATGCGCGATGGTGAGGACGAGATCGGCCGCCACCGCAAGGTGCCGCGCCGCGTCGCTGCGCTGCAACTCGTCGAGGGTCATCGGCTCGACCGTGACGCTCTGGCCCAGCGCATCCGCCACGGCGCGGGCATAGCCGGCAGTCGCCTGCGCGAAGATCCCCACAAGCACGACATGCCGTGCCCGTCCCCTGCCCTGGCGGGCGGACAGGCGCGCCATGACCAGGCCGGCGAGATTGCCGCTGCCGAGCCCCATGGAGAGCCCCTCGTCGATGAGCGCGTCGATCCGTCCATGGAAATCGAGCAACCGGCGATCCGAGACCTCCGCCGCCGTCCGGCGCGCCACGAAGGTGCCGGAGCCGGCCCGTCCCTCGATCAACCCCACCGCTTTGAGGTCCCGGTACACCTGCGCGACCGTCATCGGCGCGACCCCGAGCTCCTCGGCCAGTTCGCGCACGGACGGCAGGCGATCGCCGGGCCGCAACTCGCCATAGACGATCCCGAATTCCAGCAGGCCACGCAGCTGCGTACCCAGCGGGATGGGCAGGTCCCGGTCAACGGACAGGTGGAGGGAAGCCAGCAGCATCTGTTCTGGACGTGTAGCACGGTCGGCCCGTGGCCTGAAGGCTGCTCCCCTGGTGATCGCGGACGCGAGCCCATCCGCACGGTGGCAAGTAGCCTAAAAATTGAGCAGAATAGCTAGCCCACATACCAAGCTGAGGCCCGAGCCGCCGTCCCCCACAGGCCAAGTCCACCGGCATGAAACCTGCAGCCATTCTGCCCGAGTGGTACAGTGGAGTGCGCTTTGTACAGGACGGCGGACGAGATCAGGCGAGTCCCGGTGCATGGATATGAGGTCGTCACCTACAGCTTCGGCAGCGGTGACGAGGTGCTGCTCTGCCTCAACGGCGGCCCCGGACTGCCCTGCGACTATGTCCGCGACAGTCATTCGAGGCTGGCCGGCGACCGCTTTCGCGTCGTCGCCTTCGATCAGCTCGGCTGCGGCGCCTCCGACCGCCCCGACGATGACAGCCTGTGGACCCTGGAGCGCTATGTCGAGGAGGTGGAGATCGTCCGCACGACGCTCGGGCTCGGCAAGGTGCATCTGCTCGGGCAGTCCTGGGGGACGTGGCTCGGGATCGAATATGCCCTGACCCATCTCGACGCCTTCAAGACCCTGATCCTGGCCGATGGCGCCGCCAACATCCCCCACCTGGTCGGCGAGCTCGAGCGCCTGCGCGGCGCCCTGGGACCTGAGACGGTGGCGATGATGCAGCGTCACGAGGCCGAAGGCACGCTGGACCATCCCGAATACAAGGGCGCCCTCGACATCCTCAACTACCGCCATGTGTGCCGGCTGCAGACCTGGCCCGATGCGGTGAATGCCTCGCTCGATCGCTGGAACATGGCGCCCTACAAGGCCATCCAGGGGCCCAACGAGTTCTGCTACACCGGCAGCATCAAGGACTGGAACCGGGTCCCTGATCTCCACACCATCACGCAGCCGGCGCTCGTGCTGTGCGGGCTGCACGACGAGCTCACGCCCGCCTGCTCGCGGCTCATCCACCAGGGTCTCGCCAACGCCGCCATCACGGTCTTCCCGAACTCCTCGCACATGCCGTTCTGGGAGGAGCCGGACGCCTACTTCGCGGTGCTCGGCGCGTTTCTCGACGCCAACGCCGGCTAGGCGCAGCGCATGGGACGCTACCGCTTCCTCCTGCGGCGCCCGCTGGAACTTGTACCGGTGCTGATCGGTGTCAGCCTCGTCAGTTTTCTGCTGGTGCGGTCGATCCCGGGCGACCCGGCCCGCATTCTGCTCGGCATCAAGGCGACCCCTTCGGCGATCGCCGCCATCCGAGCCCGCTTCGGCCTGGATCAGCCGGTCGCGGTGCAATACTTCTACTTCGTCAGGAACGCACTGCACGGGGAATTCGGCAAATCCATCGTGTACAAGGTGGAGGTCATGGGGCTGATCGTCGATCACCTCGCGCCGACCATCTTCCTGCTTCTCTACACCGTGGTCCTGGCCCTGGCGCTCACCATCCCGGCCGCCGTGATCTCCGCGCGGAAGGCGGGTCGCTGGCCCGATCAGCTGATCCGCCTTTTCTCGACGCTCGGCCTCGGCCTGCCGCCGTTCTGGCTCGGCATCGTGCTCATCCTCCTGTTCAGCCTCAAGCTCGGGCTGTTTCCCGTCTCCGGCTACGGCACGGGCTTCGTCGACCACCTGCACCACCTCTTCCTCGGGGCGCTCACCATGGCCCTCGCTCTGGCGCCGGTGCTGATCCGCAACCTGCGCGCCAGCCTGATCACCGAGCAGCAGTCCGACTACGTGGTTGCGGCACGATCCAAGGGCCTGCGGGAACGCCACATCTTCCTGGCCCACGTGTTCCGCAACTCGCTGATCCCCACGGTGAACCTGCTGGGGGTGACGGTCGGGTTCCTGATCGGGGCGACCGTGGTGATCGAGTCCGTCTTCGCCATCCCGGGCCTTGGACAGCTGATGGTCAACTCGATCATCGACCGCGACTATATGGTCGTGCAGGCCGTGACCCTGGTGCTGGCAATCGGGACCATCCTCGTCAGCCTTCTCGCCGATCTGGCGACCCTCGCGCTCGACCCGCGGATCAAGGCATGACGCAGGCCGACACCACGATGCTCCTGCCCGCCCAGGCCCTGCGGATCCGTTGGGCCTCCCCCAATGCGCTGTGGATCGGCATCGCCATGCTGACGCTCTGGGTGCTGATGGGCATCCTGGGAAGCGCGATCACGCCCTACGACCCGATCGGGCAGAACCTGGCCGTGGCCCTTCAGCCACCATCTTGGGCGCATCCGTTCGGCACGGATAATTTCGGCCGCGATGTCCTGTCCCGGGTCATGGCGGGAACACGGCTCGATCTCGCCATGGGCACCATGGCGGTCGTCATCCCCATCTGCATCGGATCGGTCATCGGGGTCGCGGCAGGCTATGTCGGCGGCCTGTTCGATGCGGTGCTCATGCGCATCGTCGACGTCACCATCGCGTTCCCGTTCTTCGTGCTGATGATCTCGATCGTGTCGCTCCTGGGCGCCGGTCTGATGAGCTTCCTCATCGCCGTCTCGCTCGTCGGCTGGGTGTCCTATGCGCGGCTGGCACGCTCCCGCGCGCTGGTGCTGCGCTCGTCGGAATTCGTGCTGGCGGCGCGGTCGCTCGGCTTCGGACCCTTGCGCGTGCTGCTGCGCCACGTTCTGCCCAACGCCCTCGTGCCCTGCATCGTGTTCTCGATGTCGGACGTCGTGCTCAACATCCTGCTCGGCTCGGCGCTGAGCTATCTCGGCCTGGGGGTGCAGCCCCCCACCCCCGAATGGGGCGTGATGATCGCGGAGGGGCAGAACTTCATCGAGCAGGCCTGGTGGATCGACCTCTTCCCGGGCCTCGCCATCGTGCTCCTCGCCTTTTCGTTCAGCCTGGTGGCCGACGGCCTGGGCGCGCGCCTCGAGCGGAGGGGCTGAGCCATGCCTCTGCTGAAGGTCGAACGGCTGGCCGTCGGGCTCGAGCGGCACGGTGCCATGATCCCGCTGGTGGAGGATGCCAGCTTCGCGCTCGAGGCCGGCGAGATCATGGGCCTCGTCGGCGAGAGCGGCTCGGGCAAGACGGTGAGCTGCCGCGCCCTGATGCGGCTGCTTCCCGGCTCGTCGACCAAGGTCACGGGCGGCTCCGTCC
>CAXTVD010000243.1:0-6650 GCA_964247575.1 uncultured Lichenihabitans sp. | reverse complement strand
TCGCGGCGGTAGGCCAGCCAGTCGAACGTCGGGCGGACCATGGTCCCGACGGCGAGGGCAAGCAGGAGCGCCGAGGCGGGCGAGAGGCCGATCAGGACCACGCTCGCGGCCAGGAAACCCGCCGCCAGCTGCAGGGGCCGGAGCCTTTACCGTGATGGCAGAAAAGGAAGCATCGCCGATGGAGCTGCAGAACTTCCGCTTCGACCGCGACGAGGCCGGCATCGCCCTGCTCACCTGGGACATGCCCGGCCGGTCCATGAACGTGATCACCGAGGCGGTCATGGACGAACTCGACCGCGTGATCGACCATGTCGCGGCCGACCCCGCCGTGAAGGGCTGCGTCGTGACCTCCGGCAAGGACGCCTTTTCCGGCGGCGCCGATCTCACCATGCTCCAGGCGCTCGGGCGGGACCATGATCGGCTCGCCCGGGACGGCGACGCCGAGACCGCCATGCGGGCCTTCTTCGACGGCTCGCGCCGTCTCTCCGTGCTGTACCGCAAGCTGGAGACCTGCGGCAAGCCGTGGGTTGCCGCGATCAACGGCCTGTGCCTGGGGGGCGCATTCGAGCTGGCCCTGAGCTGTCACTATCGGGTGATGGCCGACAGCGACAAAGCCAAGGTGGGGCTGCCGGAGATCAAGGTCGGCCTGTTCCCCGGGGCCGGCGGAACCCAGCGGGTGCCCCGTCTCATGCAGACCGCCGATGCGCTGCAGATGCTGCTGCGGGGCGAGCAGATCAAGCCACAGGCCGCCAGGACCATGGGCCTCGTCCACGCCCTTGCAGCTCCCGCCGACCTTGTCGGGGCGGCCAAGGCCTGGATCGCGGGCGACGGCAAGGGCGTGGCGCCTTGGGACGAGAAGGGTTTCAAGCCGCCCTCCGGCCGGGTCTACTCGCCCGCCGGCATGATGGTCTGGCCGGCGGCCAACGCCATCTGCCGCAAGGAGACGCAGGACAACTATCCCGGGGCCAAGGCCATCCTTCGAGCGGTCTTCGAAGGCCTGCAGGTGCCGATCGACCTCGGCCTGCGCATCGAGAGCCGCTACTTCGCCAAGGTCCTGCGCTCGCGCGAGGCCGCGGTGATGATCCGCTCGCTGTTCATCTCCATGGGCGAGCTGAACAAGGGTGCCCGCCGCCCCAAGGACGTGGCGCCGGCGAAGGTCACCCGGCTCGGCGTGATCGGTGCCGGCTTCATGGGCGCCGGCATCGCCTATGTGGCGGCCCAGGCCGGCATTCCCGTAGTGCTGCTCGACCAGACGGAGGAGGCCGCCGAAAAGGGCAAGGCGCACTCGCACACGCTGATGAGCGGCCAGATCGCCAGGGGGCGCGCCAAGACCGCCGACCGCGACGCCCTGCTCGCCCGAATCACGACCGCTGCAGACTACCAGGCCCTGGCCGGATGCGACCTCGTCGTGGAAGCCGTGTTCGAGGATCGGACGGTCAAGGCGGAGGCCACGCGGCAGGCCCAGGCGGTGCTGGGACCCGACGTCGTCTTTGCCTCCAATACGTCCACGCTGCCGATCTCCTCGCTGGCCGAGGTCGCCCAGAAGGCCGAGACCTTCATCGGCATTCACTTCTTCTCGCCCGTGGAGAAGATGCCGCTCGTCGAGGTGATTCGCGGAACGCATACGGGCGACCGGGCCGTCGCCCTCGCCCTCGACTTCGTGCGCCAGCTCAAGAAGACGCCCATCGTGGTCAACGACGCGCGCGGCTTCTACGCCAACCGCTGCGTCTTCGCCTACCTCCTCGAGGGGCACAAGATGCTGCTCGAAGGCGTGCCGCCCGCCATGATCGAGAACGTGGCCCGGCAGGCCGGCATGCCCGTGGGTCCACTCTCGCTGACCGACGAGGTCGCAATCGATCTCTGCCGCAAGGTGCTGCTCGCGGCCCGGCAGGACCTCGGCGCGGAAGCCGTCGATGCCGCGCAGATGGACCTTCTCGACACCCTGGTGGTGACCGAGGGGCGCCTCGGCCGGAAGAACCGCAAGGGCTTCTACGACTATCCCGAAAAGGGCACCAAGACGCTCTGGCCCGGCCTCGCCGCCTTCCAACCGGTGCCGCTCGACCCCGACGCGATCGACGTGACCGAACTGAAGCAGCGCTTCCTGGTGGCCCAGGCCATCGAGGCCGCGCGGGCGATGGAGGAGGGCATCGTCACCGATCCGCGCGAAGCGGATGTGGGTTCCATCGTCGGCTTCGGCTTCGCGCCCTTCACCGGGGGCACGCTCTCCTACATCGAGGGAATCGGCCTGCCGCAGTTCGTGCTGCTCTGCGACTCGCTTTCCAAAAAGCATGGTCCGCGCTTCGATCCGCCCGGCCTGCTCATCGACATGGCCAAGGACCACGAGACCTTCTACGGCCGGTTCGGCGGCGCGAAGGCGGCGTGAGCAGTCAGCAGGCGAGTTGCGCCGACGGGACTGGAACGAGCGGAAAATGCGACCAGCCCGGTCGTGTCTCGTAGACGCGGCCGCTCGGCAAGCCGGCGCGCACCTCGAAGGCTTCGACGCAGGCGATGCTGCAAAAGGATTTTTTCATGTAGTCGCGCCGACTGAAGCATCGTCCGGCTACAAGGTTACCGCATAGTTCGCAGGTTACAGTGACCATCCCCGTGTTCCGCCTGTCTATATTTTCTTCAACTGGAGAACAGGGTGCCGTCTGCTCGTTTCAGAAGCGTGAGTCCGGCTTGGGCAGGGAATGGCTTTGCACGGCAGGGTAAAAGCAATGCATCCGAGCCAATCCCGTCACCATACGGAAAGGAGGTCGAAGCGATTTGACCGGAGGCACGACGGTGCCTATCTCCGGGTCGCCCCGTTTTTTCGAGTTTCTCATGGCCGTCCGCGCGATCCTCACCCTTCCCGACCCGAAGCTCCGCCTGGTCGCGTCGCCGATCGAGCGGGTCGACGATGCGGTCCGCGGCCTGTTCGACGACATGCTGGAGACGATGTACGACGCGCCGGGGATCGGGCTCGCCGCCGTGCAGATCGGCATCATGCAGCGGCTGATCGTGGTCGACACCGCCAAGCAGGACGAGCCGCGCCAGCCGATCTGCCTCGCCAACCCCACCCTCGTCTGGTCCTCGCCCGAGGAGTCGATCTACGAGGAGGGGTGCCTGTCCATTCCGGACTATTACGAGGAGGTGCAACGCCCCGAACGGGTGCGCGTCAGCTTCCTCGACCGGGAGGGCGCGCCGCAGGAGATCGAGGCCGACGGTCTGCTCGCGACCGTGCTGCAGCACGAAATCGATCATCTCGACGGCGTGCTGTTCGTCGACCACCTGTCCAAGCTCAAGCGCGACCGCGTCCAGCGCAAGTTCGAGAAGGCGGCCCGCATGGCCCGCGACGAGGGCCGCGCGTTCAACCCGCGCGGGGGCGAACGCCCTGCCCCGCCCGAGCGCAAGGCGCCGCGCCGGGCTAGCGAAGCCTGAGCGGCATGCGCCTTGTCTTTATGGGCACACCGGACTTCGCCGTCCCGACCCTGACCGAGATCGTCGGGGCCGGCCATGACGTGGCGGCGGTCTACACCCGGGCGCCCGCCCCCGCTGGCCGCGGCATGGCGCACCGCCCCTCGCCCGTGCAGGCCCTTGCCGAGCGGCTCGGACTGGAGGTCCGCACGCCGGCGACCTTGCGGAGCGAGGACGAGGCGCGCGCCTTCGAAGCACTCGAAGCGGAGGCGGCGGTGGTCGTCGCCTACGGGCTTCTGCTGCCCCAGCGCATCCTCGACGCCACGAGCCTCGGCTGCCTCAATTTGCACGGGTCGCTGCTGCCGCGCTGGCGGGGAGCCGCGCCGATCCAGCGCGCGGTGATGGCCGGCGACGCCCGGACCGGGGTCATGGTGATGCGCATGGAGGCCGGGCTCGACACCGGGCCGGTCGGCATGGCCGAGACCGTGCCGATCCGCCCCGACATGACGGCCGGCGACCTGCATGACGCCATGGCGCCGATCGGCGCCGACCTCATGGGGCGGGCGCTGTCGGCCATGGGACGCGGCTCGCTCCAGTTCAGCCCGCAAGCCGCAGACGGGGTGACCTACGCCCACAAGATCGAGAAGGCCGAGTGCCGCATCAGGTGGGACCGCCCCGCCGCCGAGGTGCACGATCATATACGGGGGCTCTCGCCTTTTCCGGGCGCCTGGTTCGAGGCCGACCTCGGGGCCGGCCCCGAGCGGGTGAAGGTGCTGCGCAGCCGCCGCGGCACCGGCGCGGGCGCGCCCGGCACCCTGCTTGGCGAGGGCCTGACGATTGCCTGCGCCGAGGGAGCGGTCACGCTCGCCCAGGTGCAGCGCGCCGGCAAGGGCGTCCTCGACGGCGAGGCCTTCCTGCGGGGGACGCAGCTCAAGCCGGGCGCGCGGCTCGCCTCGTGACGCGCCGGACCCATGCCGCGCTTTAAGCTGACGGTCGAATATGACGGCACGCCCTTCGTCGGCTGGCAGCGGCAGGCCAACGGGCGATCGGTCCAGGGCGAGCTCGAGCGCGCCGCCGCTGCCCTGGCCGGCTCGCTCGTCGCCGTGAAAGGCGCCGGGCGGACCGATGCGGGCGTCCATGCGACGGGACAGGTCGCCCATCTGGATCTGCCGAAGGACTACCGGACGGACACCGTGCGCGACGCGCTCAACGCCCATCTTCGTCCCGAACCGATCGCGGTCCTCGCGGCCGAGCAGGTGGCCGACGGGTTCGACGCCCGGTCCTCCGCCATCCGCCGTGACTACCTGTACCGGATCGTCAATCGCCGCCCGCCCCTGGCGCTCGCCGGGACACGGGCCTGGCTGGTGAAGCGGCCTCTCGATGCAGATGCGATGCACGAAGCGGCCCGCGTGCTGATCGGCCGGCACGATTTCTCGACGTTCCGCGACTCGGAATGCCAGGCCGCCAGCCCGCTTCGCACCCTGGACCGGCTGGATGTCGTGCGCACCGGGGAGACCATCGACATCCACGTCTCCGCCCGCTCCTTCCTGCACCGGCAGGTCCGCTCGATGGTGGGCTCGCTCGAAGTTGTGGGGGCCGGCAAATGGACGGCGGGAGACCTGCGCGCGGCGCTGGAGGCCCGCGACCGGGCGCGCTGCGGAACCGTCGCCCCGGCCGAGGGCCTGTATCTCGTCTCCGTCGCCTACTGAGGCCGGATCAGGCCCTCGGAACCACGCCGGCCATGGCCTGCCGCATCTCGTCCAGCGTCGGGGGGTTCGCACCCTTGCGGGTGCAGGTGATCGCCGCCGCCGCGATCGCATAGCTGATCCAGCCGTCGACCTGTGCTTCCGTATAGGGGCCATCTTGGCCCAGCGCGGCGCGGCCGAGCGCACCGTCGCCGATCATCGTCGCCATCAGTGCCGCCATGAAGCTGTCGCCGGCACCCACGGTATCGACGACCGTGATGGGCGGGGCCGACCGCTCGACTTGACGTCCGTCGAAGAACCCGACCGCCCCGGCCCCGCCGCGCGTCAGGACGACGAGGCGCGGCCCCAGCCTGGCCCATCCGGCCGCGGCGGCGTGCGGGTCCTCGTTCGGATAGAGCCACAGCATGTCCTCGTCGCTGACCTTGACCAGCGTCGAGAGCTTCACCCGCGCCTCGACGGCGGGGGTGGTCTCCGCCGGCGGCCTGATCACCAGTGGCCGGATGTTGGGGTCGTAGCTGAGAGTGATCCGGCCCCTGGCGGCGGAGAAGGCCTGCAGGGCCGCCGCGCCCATCGGCCCCTCGGTCGCCGAGAAGGACCCGATGTGAAGGTGCCCGACCCGACCCGGCCAATCGGAGGGAAAGGGCGCCGGGCCGTCATAGGCGGTCGAGCCGAGATAGAAGGCGTAGCGGGCGCCTGTCGTCTCGGTGCCGCGGGTGACGAAGGCGAGGGGCGAGGGCTGCCGGTCGCGGGCGCAGAAGCTGGTATCGACACCGCTCTCGACGAGCCCGGCGATGATTCCTTCGCCCATCGCATCCGTCGAGACCCGGCCGGCGAAGCCGCAAGGCACGTTGAGGCGGCCGGCGCCGATCGCAGTGTTGTAGGGCGAGCCACCGAGAACGGCCTGATAAGTCGAGGCGTCCGTCGGAATCAGGTCCACGAGGGCCTCGCCCGCGACAAGGATCAGATCATCGCTAGCCGCCATCCCGCATCCCCCCCGATCACGTCTTTGTGCCCGCGCAGGCGCGGGTCCGTCGTGTCTTGTGCTTCGTTTGCGGGGCCGAGATCAAGCGGACCCGCCGAGGCGGCCGCGCGGCTCAGATCAGGTGGTGCCGGGCCAGGTGGCGCATCAGGTGGCTCGCCCCGAACGTCCAGGGCGCGCAGTCGTGGCTGTGGCGGATCCGGTTGACGAGGCGGCCGAGCTTGGGGCTGGCGACCGCGACGATGTCGCCGACCTTGTGCGTGAATCCCTTGCCGGGCTCGTCCCGATCCTCGATGGGCGCGAACAGCGTCCCGAGGAAGAGCACGGCGCCGTCGGGGTAGCCGTGGTGGGGACCGATCATCTGCTGCACGAGATCGGTGGGGTCGCGGCTGATCTTGCTCATGGAGCTCGCGCCCTCCAGCCGGTACCCCTCGGGTCCGTCGACGGTCAGCGTCAGGTCCATGGTCCTGACATCGTCGAGGCTGAAGCTGCCGTCGAAGAAGCGCAGGACGGGACCGAGCGCACAGGACGCGTTGTTGTCCTTCGCCTTGCCGAGCAGCAGCGCCGAG
>CAXTVD010000242.1:0-6736 GCA_964247575.1 uncultured Lichenihabitans sp. | reverse complement strand
GACCTTCACCGCCGCCCCGGCCGGCACGCAATGGGCCGCGGTCAGCACCGCCTGCTGCCCGACGACCAGCCCCGAGCAGAAGCCGGCCGTCCGACCCGTTCGGCTGAGCACCATCACGACCGCCGACGCGAAGCCGGCGCCGTCCTGACTCGGCCCGACGATGGCGCAGGCGGGCGCGACGGCCGAACTCGCGACGAGGCAGGCCAGCAGGAGCCGGAGCGGCTTCACCGCACCGCCGGCCGGCCGAGATGCGCATCCACGAAGACGAGCGCCTCCACGACGGACGTCTTCCACAGCGCCCAGTTATGGTCGCCATCCGTCACCCGGAAATCGACATCGAGGTGATTCATCTGCATCGTCTCGAAGAACGCGATCGAGCCGCGCCACAGCCGATGGCTGTCGTCGTCGCCGACCGAAAGAAAGATGGGCGGAACCGTGCGATGGGCCTCGACCGCCCGCTCCAGCAAGGTGAAGACGTTCGAGGCGTTGAAGCGCACGGGGTTGAAAGGCGCTCCAAAGGCGCGTCCGAAGTGGTCACCAACGGGGGGCAGGTCGACGCCGATCGTCACCGTCGCCGGGTCGAGCTTCTGGAAGTAGGGCGGTGTCGTCGAGCGGTCATGCTGGCCAGCACTAGCGGCTTCGGCGGGCGGGGCAGGGATGTTCTGCCAGATCGCCGGCGACAGCGCGGCCACGGCCGCATACCGGTCCGGCGCTGCGAGAGCGAGGCGCAGCGCCCCATAGCCTCCCATGGAAACGCCGGCGATGGCCCGTTGCATTCGCCCGACGCCCACCGGGAAGGCAGCTTCGATCGCGGCCGGAAGATCCCGCGCGATGGCCGTCGCGTAGTTGCCGGGTCCACCCACGTCGGCGGAGTCGACGTACCAGGAGTCGGCCCCCTCGGGCATCACGACGAGAAGCGGCTTGATGCGCTTGTCCGCGATCATCTGGTCGAGTGTTCTGCCGATCCCGCCCAGGCTGTTCCAGTCGGCCGCCATCCCCCGCAGGCCGTGCAGCAGGTACAGGACCGGCCAGCCGCCCTCGGGCTCGTCGCCCGTCGGCACATAGACCTGGGCCGTCTCGCTACGGCCGAGTGCGGCGCTCTCGTAGCGGAACGGCCTGATGGTGCCCGCCCGGGCCAGGCCGGGCAGCAGCAGGATCAGGCCCATAATCAGCGCGCCAAGGAGGCGCGACGCGTCGCAAAACCGCATCGTCTAGCTTTTCTCACACATGTGGAGGTCTTGAACATCTCATGTCGCTCGATCGGCTGGTCAAGGCCGCCGCGTGACGTGCGGAGCGGGCAACGTCGCGCCTTCTCCGATGACGCGGAGCCACCTCCCTCACGCGACCAGACAAGGGAAGGGCCACGCCCGCTCCGGTCACGTCCGCGACCGCAGGTTCTCCCTGTAGCAGATCGTGAGGCAGATCGTCCGTGGGGTGGGCTCCGCCCTCGCCCCAACCTGTCCCACCCCGAGCGGCCCGGCGACGTCGCTCAGTCCGGACGGGGCATGGCGTGTGGCGCGACGGGAGCGAGACCGTCCGGCCCGCCCCCGTCCGCTACCACCGAGCCGAACTCGGCGGCCGAGTCGAGGAGCCAATGCCAGAAGCTCCGGGCGAAGCTGCGGGGCACCGCAAGGGCGTAGCGGGGTGTCTCGTCGAGCTGCCAAAGCGTGACGGCGATGCCGCCGGCCAAGGTCACGGCGGCCATCCCGGGCGAGAAGACGCGGGGGTGCAGGTCGATGGTGAGGAGCTTGGCGAGCGTCTTCCGCGCGGCGGGACCGCCAACCCCGAGCCGCGTGCGCGCATCGTCGACCCGCACGAGCGTGCAGGCGGCGGACAGGGCGCCGAAGAACTGGCCGGCCCTGTCGGCCCCCTGCTCCTCGCCGAAGGCCAGCCAGGAGCCCGGCCCGATCGCGACGACCGTGAGGTCGTCGCCCAGGCTCACCCGGCCCGGAGGAGGCAGGGCGAGACCGCGCAGCCGGCTCATCTCGGCCAGGGCTTCGCCTTGCCCGCGACGCGCCAGGATCGCGGTCTGGCGGCCGGATGGGACGACCGAAAGGGTGACTCCCGTCTCGCCCTCCCGGCCGTGCCGTCCGGCTTCTGCGAGACCGTCCAGGCTGCCCCGTGCCGCCAGTCGAAGATCAGCCACGAAGCCGTTCCCCTTCGGGATCGACGAAGACCGGCGGGCAGATCTCGACGAGGGTGTCGCGCTTGCGCAGGGGATCGTAGGCGCGCACCTGCTCCCCGAAGCGCTGGGTGCCGCGCACGATCAGGCCGAGGCCGAGATAGGACTGGAGGGTCGGCGACCAGGCCGCCGAGGTCATGTACCCTTCGTCGCTCCTCAACTTGAGCTCCGCACCCGGCCGGATGAAATGCGCGCCCGCGCCGATCTGTTCGGTCGCGATGATCGGCTTGAAGCCGACCAGGATCGGCCGGTCGGCCGCGGTCAGGGCCGGGCGCTGGGCCATCGCCGCGCCGATATAGTCCTTCTTGCCCGACACCATGCGTCCCAGCCCGAGGTCGCGCGCCGTCGTCCGGCCGTTGAGTTCGCCGCCCGCCGCGTGGCCCTTCTCGATCCGCAGCACGTTGAGGGCCTCGAGCCCGTAGGGCCGGATCCCATAAGGCTCCCCCGCCGCCATCAGGGCGTCGGCGATCGCCGCGCCGAAGCGCGCCGGAACGGCAAGCTCGTAGGCGAGTTCGCCGGAAAAGGAGATGCGGAACAGCCGGGCGGCGGTGCCGTCGCGCAGTCTGGCCTCGGCGGCCGCCATGAAGGGAAAGGCCTCGTTCGAGAGGTCGACCGCGGCGTCCATGACCGCCGCGACGACGTCGCGCGCGTGCGGGCCGGCGACCGCCCACTGCGCCCATTGATCGGTCACGGACAGGCAGGCCACATCGAGTTCGGGCCACAGCACCTGGCTTGCGAACTCCATGTGACTCATGACGGCGACCGCATGCGCGGTGGTGGTCGAGACGACGTAGCGGTCCGCCGCGAGCCGGGCGACCGTGCCGTCGTCCAGGACGAAGCCGTCCTCGCGGAGCATCAGGCCATAGCGGGCGCGGCCGACGGGCAGGCTCGCCACCGCATTGCAGTAGAGCTTGTCCAAGAAAGCTGCCGCGTCGGGCCCGACGACCTCGATCTTGCCGAGGGTGGACACATCGCAAAGGCCCACATGCTCGCGCACGGCCGCCACCTCGCGGTCGCAGGCGTCGCGCCACCCCTTGTCGCCGGCCTCCGGGAAATAGGCCGGGCGCATCCAGAGCCCGGTTTCGACGAAGACGCCGCCGCGCCCCTTCGCCCAGTCGTAACCGGGGGACAGGCGTGTCGGCTTGAACGCCTTGCCGCGATGCGGCCCTGCCAGCGCGCCAATCGCGACGGGCGTGTAGGGCGGCCGGAAGCGGGTCGTCCCGGTCTGCGCCACGCTGCGGCCGGTCAGCTCGGCCATGAGGGCGAGCCCGTTGACGTTGGCCGTTTTGCCGCCGTCCGTGGCCATGCCGAGCGTCGTGTAGCGCTTGAGGTGCTCGACCGCGCGAAAGCCCTCGCGCTCGGCGAGGGCCACGTCGCCCACCGTGACGTCGTTCTGGAAATCGACGAAGGCCTTGCCCTGGGCGGACTTCACCTGCCACAGCGGCGTCACGGCCGTGCTCTCGCCATCGGCCGACGGAACGATGACCGACCGGGGGTGGAAGCCGCAGCCCGCCGCCGCATCCGCGCCGCTCCGCACGCCGTCGGCCAGGCAGGCCGCAAGTGCGAAGTCGCCCTTGGCCGCTCCAGCGGCCTCCATGCCCGGCGGCAGGACGCCGGGAACGAAGGCGGCGAGGGCGGCATCCCAGACGGGGGTGCCGCCGAGATGGGTCGACAGATGCACGGTCGGTTGCCAGCCGCCGGAGACGGCGATGAGATCGCAGGGCAGGGTGAAGGCTGCGCCGTCGGCGGGCTGGATGACGGCGCCCTCAACCTGCAGCGTGCCGAGGGCCCGGCTGACGACACCCTCGACGAGCCGCGCGCCGGTCTGCTTGGCAAGGTCGGTCAGATCGGCGAGTACGTCGGGACGGGGATCGACGATGGCGGCGACGGCGATGCCGGCGTCCGCGCAGTCCCGTGCGGTCCGGTGGGCATCGTCGTTGTTGCCGAACAGGACGACGCGGGCCCCCGGCCTGACCGCGTGGCGGTTGATGTAGCTCCGCACCGCGCCCGCCAGCATCACGCCCGGCCGATCATTGTCGCCGAAGACGATCGGCCGCTCAATCGCACCGGCGGCCAGGATCGCACGCCGCGCCGTGATCCGCCACAGGCGCTGGCGTGGCTGGAAGGGCGCGGGGACGGCCAGGTGGTCGGCAACCCGCTCCACGGCACCGTAGCTGCCGCTGTCGTAGACGCCGAACAGCGTCGTCCGCGTCAGGACCTGCACCGCCGGGAGGGTCGCGAGTTCGGCGACCACGGCCTCCACGAAGGCGCGGCCGGATTGGCCGCCGACCGACCGGTTCTCGCTTCCCAGACGTCCCCCGAGGGTGAAATCCTCCTGGACCAGCATGACCCGCGCGCCGGCACGTCCGGCGGTGAGCGCCGCCATCAACCCGGCAGGGCCCCCGCCGATCACGAGCACGTCGCAGAAGGCGGACATCCGGTCGTAGCTGTCGGGGTCCGGCGCGTCCGCCGCCCGCCCGAGCCCGGCCGCGCGCCGGATCAGCGGCTCGTAGATCCGCTCCCAGAAGGCGGCGGGCCACATGAAGGTCTTGTAGTAGAAGCCGGCTCCCAGGACCGGAGCGACCAGCGAGTTGACGGCAAGCAGATCGTGCCTGAGCGAGGGCCACCGGTTCTGGCTGCGGGCGACGAGCCCGTCGTAGAGCTCGGCCGTGGTCGCCCGCGTGTTGGGCTCCCGCCGCGCGCCTTCGCGCAGCTCGACGAGGGCATTCGGCTCCTCGGGGCCGGCCGACAGGATGCCGCGCGGACGGTGATACTTGAAGGAGCGTCCGACGAGGTGCACGCCGTTGGCGAGCAGCGCGGAGGCCAGCGTGTCGCCCGCGATCCCGCCGAGCTTGCGACCGTCGAAGGTGAAGGACACGGCCGGGGTGTCGGGCCGCAGGGCCGACTTGATGCGGAACGGCTCGGACGGCGCCGAGACGTGCGGCGTGTCGGCTGCCGGTCGGTCCGCGGTGACCCGCTCGACGACAGCGCCAGCAGGTGCCGTGCTCGACAGGTCGGTCACCGCGTCACCCTCCCGACCGCCGGTGCGCTGTCGTGGGCCGTCGCGACCGCCAGGATGGCATGGGTCGACACGTTCCTTGTCACGACCAGCCAGCTGCGGCAGCCCCCGACATGCTGCCAGTACTCGCGATGCGCACCCGGCACGTTGTCGCGGAGGTAGACGTAGTCGTGGAACAGCGTCGGATCGGGCCGCGCGTCATGGGTGGCCGGACGCACCGCTCCGGCATCCCCCAGATAGGCGAACTCGGCATGGGTTCTTTCGCCGCAGAAGGGGCACGCGATGCGCATGAGGGATCCGTCAGTGCAGGTTCGGCTGCGCGCCGGCCCCGTGCTCGTTGATGAGGGCACCGGTTGCGAAGCGGTCGAGCCGGTAGGGGGCGTTCAGGTCGTGCGGCTCGTCCTGCGCGATCGTGTGCGCGAAGCAAAAGCCCGAGGCCGGGGTTGCCTTGAAGCCGCCGTAGCACCAGCCGCAGTTGAGATAAAGGCCATCGATGTCGGTCTTGTCGATGATGGGCGAGCCGTCCATCGACATGTCCATGATGCCGCCCCAGGATCGCAGGACGCGCAGCCGTCCGAGCGCCGGCATGACGGCCACGGCCTCCTCCGCCACTTCCTCCAACATGGGCAGGTTGCCGCGCTGGGCGTAGG
The DNA here is from genome assembly GCA_964247575.1 of uncultured Lichenihabitans sp. Taxonomy (GTDB): domain Bacteria; phylum Pseudomonadota; class Alphaproteobacteria; order Rhizobiales; family Beijerinckiaceae; genus Lichenihabitans. The sequence goes on along the minus strand of CAXTVD010000242.1, from coordinate 885 downwards.
AGTTGTAGCCGTCGATGGAGCCGCCGAAGACGAGCCCGCCCTTGTCGGACTGGCTGAAATAGAAGTGGCCTGCGCCGAAGGTGACCACGTTTGGCACGAGCGGCTTGATCCCCTCGGAGACGAAAGCCTGCAGCACATGGCTCTCGACGGGCAGCCGCATGCCGGCCATGGCGGCGACGCGGGACGAGTTGCCGGCGCAGGCCAGGCCGATCTTCCTGGCCCCGATGAAGCCGCGGGCGGTCTCGACCCCGCGCACCGCCCCTCCTTCCGTACGGATGCCCGTGACCTCGCAGTTCTGCAGCAGGTCGACGCCGAGCGCATCGGCGGCGCGGGCGTAGCCCCAGGCGACGGCGTCGTGGCGAACCGTGCCGCCCCGCCGCTGGAGCAAGCCGCCCTGGATGGGAAAGCGGGCGTTGTCGAAATCGAGCATCGGCACGAGCGAGCGAACGGCGTCGCGGTCGAGGTAGTCGGCATCGATGCCGTGCAGCCGCATGGCGTTGCCGCGGCGGATATAGGCGTCGCGCTGGCTGTCGGAGTGACAGAGGTTCAGCACGCCACGCTGGCTCACCATGGCGTTGTAGTTGATGTCCTGTTCCAGCCCCTCCCAGAGCTGCAGCGACTTCTCGTAGAAGGGGATGTTGCCGGCCTCTCCGTAGTTCGAACGCACGATGGTGGTGTTGCGACCGACATTGCCGCCGCCCAGCCAGCCCTTCTCGACGACGGCGACGTTGGGGAGGCCGTGGTTCCTGGCGAGGTAGTAGGCGGTGGCGAGACCATGGCCACCCCCGCCGACGATCACGACGTCGTAGGCCCGTTTGGGTTCCGGCTCCCGCCACAGGGGGGTCCAGCCCGTCTGCCCCTTGAACGCCTGCGAGAGCACCGAGA
>CAXTVD010000241.1:0-6751 GCA_964247575.1 uncultured Lichenihabitans sp. | reverse complement strand
GGGCTGGCCGTTCTCCTGTTCGCCGCCACCCTTCCCGCCGGGGCGGCCCAGACCCAGGGCGGCAGCGTCGCCATCGCCAACGATCCGGTGAACGAGGGCCGGGGCCTGCTGCTGCTGCAGAAGGCCGGGTTGATCAAGCTCAAGGACGGCGCCGGCTTCGGTGCGACGCTCGACGACATCGTGGACAATCCCAAGAAGCTCACCTTCATCGAAGTCGAGGGGCGGAAGCTTGTGCGCGTCACCGGCGACGTCGATCTCGCGCTCGGCTATCCACACTTCATCGTCGCGGCCAGGCCTTCGATCCCGCCAGCGGCCTGATCTATTCGGGCATCGACGACCTCGCGCGCATCGCCGAAGTGTCCCTGCGCGAGGTCGATCCCGGGCTGATCGAGGCCGCGCAGGCGATGGGCTGCCGCCGCTGGCAGATCATCCGCCACGTGCTGCTGCCCGAAGCGCTGCCCGGCCTCATCGGCGGCCTGACGGTCACCCTCGTCACGGTGATCGGCGCCTCCGCCATGGCGGGGGCCGTGGGCGCGGGTGGGCTCGGGGACGTCGCCATCCGATACGGCTACCAGCGGTTCGATACGACCGTCATGGCCGTCGTGATCGCGATCCTTGTCGCGATGGTCTGCATCGTCCAGTTCGCCGGCGATCGCGCGGTGCGGCGGTTGAGGGCGCGGTAGCCGGGCGCCCAGTCAATCTTCGCTGTGGTCAGCCGTCAATAATTGAAGGCCGGGTCGCGGTGGTCCTGTTCGACGGCGATCGCGGTCCGGATGGCGGTCTTCACGGCCGCCGTCATGAGGTCGATGCTCATGGAGGGCATCTCCACGAAGGGATAGGCCTGCTTGGCGACGTAGCCGGGATGCGCCGGGACATGGATGAAGCCGGCGCGCGTCGCCATCCCCTTCTCGGTGATCAAATGCAGCACCGTGTACATCATCTGATTGCACAGATAGGTCGAGGGCGAGTTCGAGACCTTGGCGGGGATGCCGGCCGCCCGGAGCGCGGAGGCGGTGGCCTTTACGGGCAGGGTCGCGAGATAGCCCGCCGGGCCGGCCTCGAACACCGGACCGCCGCCAGGCTGGGCCCCGACATTGTCGGGGATCGGAAAATCCATCACGTTGGCCGCGAGCCGCTCGACCGCGATCACCGAAGCACCGGGCGCCACGCCGAGGCTGATCCAGAGATGAGGCCTGATCGCCTCGAGCCTTTCGCTGGTCATGGCGGCGATCCGGCCCGAATCGACGGGCATCTGCACGGCGGTCAGTTCGCCCTCGATGTCGTTGGCGGCCCGAAGCTGGGCCAGCACGTCGAGGGTCGGGTTCTCTGTGCCGTGGGCGAAGGGTTCGAAGCCGGTCACGACGATGCGGGGCAAAGGGCTCATGACGGGTCTCCGAAGGGTTCAGGGTCGTTGAGATAGCAGGCCGCCCTGTGATCGGCCGCGACCTCGACGAGGGCAGGAGGGGCCTTGTCGCACGGCGCGAACCGGCTGGGGCAGCGTGGCTCGAAGGGGCAGGCCTGGGGCTTTGCCGGTCCGACCGTCTCGCCTGCGATCAGGGCGAGATCGGCGACCCGCATGCGCCGGGGGTCGGCGACCGGGATCGCACCGAGCAGGGCGGCCGTGTAGGGATGGCGCGGGTCGCGGCAGACCGCTTCGGCCGGCCCGATCTCGACGATGCGGCCGAGATACATCACGGCGACGCGGTCGCAGATCCGCTTGATGACGCCGAGGTCGTGCGAGATGAAGAGGTAGGACAGCCCGAACTCCGCCTGCAGATCGAGGATGAGGCGCAGGATCTGGGCGCGGATCGAGACGTCGAGCGCCGAGACGGCCTCGTCGAAGACGATGACGTCGGGGTTGAGGATCAGGGCTCGGGCGATGGCGATCCGCTGGCATTGGCCGCCCGAGAATTCGTGGGGGTAGCGCTCCTCGTCCTCGGCGCGCAGGCCCACCAAGCCGAGCAGGCGGCGGGCTTCGGCCCGGCGGCTGGCCGGCGTGCCGAGGCCTTGCAGCCGCAGAGGTTCGGCGATGTTGGTGCCGACCGTCATGCGCCCGTTGAGGGACGACAGCGCATCCTGGAACACGATCTGGATGCGGCGGCGCAGGGCGCGCTTGTCACGCGGGGCGGCGTGGGTGAAGTCGGCCCCGTCGAGCGTCACCCGGCCGGCATCCGCCTCGGTCAGCGACAGGACGAGGCGCGACAGGGTCGACTTGCCGCATCCGCTCTCGCCGACAAGGCCGAGTGTCTCCCCGCGGCGCAGCGTGAAGGTCACCTCGGCGACGGCCTTGACGCTGGCGCGGGCCGTCGGCCCCGGGAAGGACTTCGAGAGGCCATCGACCGTGAGCAAGGCCTCAGACAAGGGCCGGCTCCGCCTCGACCAGGATGCAGGCGGCCTCGTGCGTCGCCGAGACCGGTCGCAGCGGCTGGTCCTGCCGTCGGCACACGTCCCGCACGGCCGGACATCGGGGCGCGAACCGGCAGCCCTGCGGCGGAGCCCGCAGGTCGGGCGCGCTACCCCCGATCGGCTGCAGGGGCGCCCGCCGATCGTCCTCGATCCCGGCCGAGCAGGCCAGCAGGGCCTGGGTGTAGGGATGGCGCGGATTGTGGAAGAGCGTGTCGACGTCGGCGCGCTCGACGATGCGGCCCGCATACATGACGAGCACCTCGTCCGCCATCGCGGCCACGACGCCGAGATCATGGGTGATCAGCAGCAGCGAGGCGCCCATGTCCGCCTGCAGATCGTGCAGCAGGCGCAGGATCTTGGCCTGCACCGTCACGTCGAGCGCCGTCGTCGGCTCGTCGGCGATGATCACCTCGGGCGAGCAGCTGATCGCGGCCGCGATCAGCACCCGCTGGCGCATGCCGCCGCTGAACTGGTGCGGGTAATCGTGGATCCGGCGTCCGGGCTCCGAGACCCCGACGCGCGCCAGCAGTCCGACGGCGGTGCGTTCCGCCTCGGCCCTGGACATCGGGCGGTGGGCCTGCAGCGTCTCGGTGATCTGTCGCCCGACCGTGAGCGCCGGATTGAGCGAGCTGAGTGGATCCTGGAAGATCATGCCGATCCGCGCCCCGCGCACCTGTTGCATGGCGCGCTCGTCGAGGCCGAGCAGGTCGCGGTCGCCCAGCGTCACCGAGCCTGTCAGGATCCGCCCGGGCGGATCGATCAGGCGCATCACCGAGAGCGCGGTGGCGGACTTGCCGCAGCCCGACTCCCCCACCAGCGCGGTGGTCCGACCGGCGCGCAACGTGAAGCTGACCCCATCGACCACGGTGGCCCCGACCGATGCCGTTCCGAAGCGGGTGCTCAGGTCGCGCACCGTCAGGACCGCCGGCGCGCTCATCGCCGGATCGTCCGCGGGTCGAGCGCGTCGCGGATGCCGTCGCCCAGGAAGTTGAAGGCGAGCGACACGAGCAGGATGGCGCAGCCGGGAAGGATGGTGACGTGCGGCGCCCGGCGGAGCACCACGCGTCCCTCGGCCACCATGGCGCCCCAGTCGGCGGTCGGCGGCTGCACCCCCAGGCCGAGGAAGCTCAGCCCCGCGCCCACGACGATCATCAGCCCCATCAGGGTCGTGGCATAGACCACGACGGGCGAGAACACGTTCGGCAGCAGGTAGCGCAGCATGATCGCCGCCGGCGTGCCCCCTGCGGCCCGTGCGGCCTCGATGAAGGGCATGGTCGCGACCGTATCGGTGGCGGTGCGGGCGATGCGCGCGAAATAGGGGATCAGCACGATCGTGATCGCGATGATCTCCGTCAGCACGCCCGGCCGCATCGCGCCCGCGATCGCGATGGCCAGCAGCACCATGGGAAAGGCGAAGACGACGTCGAGGCAGCGCATGATGATCTGGTCCGCCAGGCCGCGCGCGTAGCCCGCCACCAGGCCGAGCGCCAGTCCGATCGCACCGGCCATCAGCGTGGGCGCCACACCGATCAGCAGCGAGACCCGGCCGCCGAACAGGAGCCGCGTCAGCATGTCCCGCCCCTGCTGGTCTGTCCCGAGAAGATGGCCGGCCGTGCCGAGGGGCGCGTAGCGGGCGAGGTTGTCGGCCTCGTCCGGCCCGTAGCGCCCGAGCGGGGCGGCCAGCAGCACGGCGACCAGCACGGCCGCGAGCAGGAGGGCGGAGGCCAGAGCGGCGCGGTCGCGGGCGAAGGAGCGCAGCCGCCAGAACCGCGCCGGTGCGAGCGCAGGCTGGCGCGGCAGGGCCTCCCGCACGATTGCGTCGGCGCGGCCGGCCCCTTGGGGCGAGGTGTCGATGCCGCTCATGCCAGACGCACCCGCGGATCCAGGGCGGCGTTGATGACGTCGACCGCGATATTGGCGAGCACGAAGACGAGCGCGATCAGCAGCGTCGTCGCCTGGATGACCGGCAGGTCGCGCGCCGTGATGCTGTCGTACAGCAGCGAGCCCAGTCCCGGCCAGGCGAAGACCACCTCGGTGAGGAGGGCGCCGCCGAGCAGGTAGCCGAGTTGGAGCCCGGTGATGGTGACCACCGGCGGCAGGGCGTTCAGGATCACGTGGCGCCGGATCAGGGTGAGGCGGGGCAGCCCCTTGGCGCGCGCCACGCGGACATGCGGGCGGCCCAGGGCTTCGATGACGCTCGACCGCACGAGCCGCGCGATGATGGCCGCCGGACCGAGCGCCGTCGTAACCGCCGGCAGGACCAGGTGCCGTAGCACGTCGAACGCGCCGCCGGAGCCGGCCAGATCCTGCATGCCGGAGACGGGCAGCCAGCGCAGTTGCAGCGCGAACAGCAGGACCAGGATGAGCCCGAGCCAGAACGGCGGGGCGCTGCCCGCCAGCAGCGCCACGGCCATGCTCACCCGATCGAAACCCGAATGGGCGCGCAGGGCCGCGAACAGGCCGACCGCATAGCCGATCACGATGGCCAGCAGGAGGCTGCCGGCCGTCAGGATCAGCGTGTTCACGAAGCGCGGCAGCACCAGGGTCGCGACGGGGAGTTGCGTCGCGACCGAGATGCCGAAATTGCCCGACGCCGTCCGGGCAAGCCAGGCGAGGTACTGCACGGGCAGCGGCTGGTCGAGGCCCAGCGTGTGCCGCAGTTCGAGCCTTGCGGCCTCCGACGCCTGCGGTCCCAGCAGCACGGTCGCGGCATCGCCGGGCGCGAGCTGGATCAGCAGGAAGATCACGACCGACACGCCGACGATGACGGGCAGCACGCCGAGGATCCGGCGGAGGACGAAGGCCCCCACCCCGGCTACTCGACCGACACGGTGGACAGATCGTACCAGTCCTCCGGCGGGTTCACGAAGCCCTTCACCTTGGACGACAGCAGGATGGGCTGCAGGTCGTCGTCGAGCGGCACGAAGGCCGCATCGTCCGTCACGATGCCGTTGACCTTCTGGTACAGCGCTTTGGCCGCGACGGGATCACGCGCCAGGATGGCCTGGTCCAGCAGCGTATCGACCTGCTTGTTGCAGTAGTAGCCGGAGTTGATCCCGCCCGGAGGCGCCGAGTCGCAGCGGCTCACTATGCCGACCCAGGCCGCGGTCGACATGCCCCAGCCGATCTCGTTCATGGCGACGTCGGGCGACATGCCGCCGGCCCATTTGCCGAGATAGGTGACCCACTCGTATTTGCGCAGCTCGACGTCGATGCCGACCTTCTTGAGGTCGCGCTGGATCCAGGTCTCGACGAGCTCGCCCGTGCCGTACTGGGGAAGCTCGAAGACGAGCTTCAGATCCTTGACGCCGGCTTCCGCCAGCAGTTTTTTGGCGCCCTCGGGATCGTAGCCGGCGCCCTTGAAATCGGGGTCGTAGGCGTCCGTGCCGGGTGACAGCAGGCCGTATTCCGGCCGCGCGGTCCCATGCATGATCTCCTTGGCGATGCCGGCCCGGTCGATCGCCATGTTGATCGCCTTGCGCACGCGGATGTCCTGCAGCGCGGGATTCTTGAAGTTCAGGCTGATGTAATTGATGTAGGGAACGTTCCTGTTCGTCGACAGGACGAAACCCTCGCCGACCAGCCGGTCGATCTCGTCCCAGGGCGGGGTCGTGATCATTTGGACTTCGTCGTTCTCGAGCGCGTTGACCCGGGTCGCCGGATCCTGCAGCGGACGGAAGATCACGCGGTCGAGCTTGGCCTTGGTGCCCCAATAGTCGTCGTTGCGCTGGAGCACGGTCTTGACGCCCTGCTCCCGCTCGACGAACTTGAACGGGCCGGTGCCGACGGGGTGCAGGGCCACCCCGTCGTTGCCGTAGGTCTTCACGGAAGCGGGGCTCACCATCAGCGGCTGGCCGTAGCTCTGCAGGCCCTGCCGCAGCCACTCGTAGTTCGCCGCGTTGAGCGTGACTTTGACGGTCATCGGGTCGACCACGTCGACGCTCTTGATCCATTTGGTGTAGGCGATCACGAAGGCCTTGGCCTTCTTGTAGAAGTCCGGCGAACTCTCGTTCCAGAACCGGTCGAAGTTGAACTTGACGGCGGCGGCGTCGAACGGCGTCCCATCATGGAACTTGACGCCCTGCCGCAGGTGGAACGTGTAGGTGAGGCCGTCGTCGGAGATGTCCCACGACGTCGCCAGGCCCGGAACCAGCGGCGGCGTGGCGGAGCCCGGCTTGGTCAGATCCTCTTTCACGAGGCCCTCGAAGACCTGATAGGTGATCTGGTACGTGCTCCAGCCCCCTGTCGCATGGGGATCGAGCGTGTCGGTTTCGGCCGGCATGCCCCAGATCAGGGTGCCGGCGGCCTGTGCCGCGCCGGCGCCCGCCGCGATGGTGGTGAGCGC
>CAXTVD010000240.1:1458-6757 GCA_964247575.1 uncultured Lichenihabitans sp. | reverse complement strand
AGGAAGCGGCGATCGGACGCATGGTACGGGCTCGCCCGCCAGCGATGCTCGGGGAACATCGCGTGCAGCGGGTTGAGGCCGATCATCTCCGAGGCATGCCGGCCGGCGCCGTCGGCCAGACGCGTCAGCGTCGAGAAATCCCCGATACCCTGGTCCCCAGCGCTTCGCAACGTGTAGAGGTGCGCCGCGACCCCGAAGGTCTTGTGGCCGGCCAGCAGGGCTTCGGGAAGGTAGCAGCCCGACGGCGCCACCGTGAGCACGGCGACGGTGGCGGGGTCGCTGTCGAGCCAGAGCCTGTGGCGGCCGACCGGCTGGACGGGCAGCTGAACCTGGAAGGCCGGTGCCGGCCGTCCATCCACGCCCCAATCGGCCAGACGCGGCGCGCGGTCGAGGTCGATCGGCAACCGGTCGCCCGATCCGTCCTCCCGGGCGATCACGAGAAACACGCGTCCCCCGAGCCGCCGGCGCGCCGCGATGCGCACGAGGGGAGGCGACCCCGCCCAAGCCACCAGCGAGGCCGGCAGGAGGCGCCGGTCGCGCTCGTCCGCCAGACGCTCCAGACTGTCGCGCACCTCTCCCGCGGAGCCGACGGCCAGACCCATGCTGGACAGCAAGGCCAGCTTGGTGTCCCCGGTCACGAGATGGCGCGTGCCGTTCATCTCGATCCAGTCGGGTGCGATGCCCGTGGCTGCCGCCAGCCGGTCCAGCATTTCCGGCGCGGGGCTGCGGCGCGGGCTGTCCCCGACGGAACCGGGCTCCTCGACCGCCGCGACGACCGAACGCGGCTCGACGTCGATGGCGGTCTCCCCGGCCGCAAGGCGCACCTCGGCATCGTCGCCGCGGGCCGTGTCCACGATCACGCGCCACCGGTGGTCCTGACGGGTCGAGGGCAACACGACCTGCAGCGGTTCGAACCCGCTGTGGTGCACGACCGCGACGCGATTGGGCTGCATCTCGTCGTCGCCGGGGGCGGACAGGACCGCGATCAGCGTCCGGGTGGACGGATGCTCCCAATCCCAGGCCTGGGGAGACTGGCCATCGCTGCGCCGCCACTCGATGTCCGGAAAGCGCTGCCCGTCGCCGTAGCCGCCGGTGAGGAACTGGTCGTCGGTCAGGGCCGGGTTGCTGAGCCGGACGTCGATGAGCCGCCGGATGAAGCCGGTGAGGTCGTCGGGCGAGGACCAGTCAGTCCAAGCCGACGCATTGTCCTGGGAATAGGCATTGTTGTTGCCGCCCTGCGTGAGGCAACGCTCCACGCTGGGGCCCAGCATCGGCGTGCCCCGCGACAGCAGGAGCGTCGCCAGCAAATTGCGCTGGTCCCGCAGGCGGCCGGCCCGGATCCCGGGATCGTCGGTGGCGCCTTCGACGCCGCAGTTCCAGGACCAGTTCGTGTCGAAACCGTCGCGGTTGCCCTCGCCGTTCGCCTCGTTGTGCTTGGCCGTGTAGGCGACGAGGTCGGCCAGGGTGAAGCCGTCATGCGCGGTGACGTAGTTGATCGAACGGGACGGCCGCCGCTTGCGTCCGAACAGGTCGGCCGATCCGGTGATCCGCGCGGCGAGTTCGGCCGGTGACCCGTCGCCCCGCCAGAATCGTCGGACGGCATCCCGGTAATGGTCGTTCCACTCGCCCCAGTTGGCATCGAAGGCGCCGACCTGGTAGCCGCCCGGTCCGACATCCCAGGGTTCGGCGATGATCTTGAGGTGCCGCAGCAGCGGATCCTGCGCGATGGCCGTCAGCAGCGGGCCCTGCGGATCGAACCCGCTCGGACCACGGCCGAGCGTGGTCATCAGATCGAAGCGAAACCCGTTGATCCCGCCGTAGCGCGCCCAGTTGCGAAGGGCGTCGAGCGCCATACGCACCACGGGCGAACGATCCGCGGCCAGCATGTTGCCGCAACCGGTATCGTTGACGTAGAGCGCCCTGTTGTCGGGCTGCAGCCGGTAGTAACTCGCATTGTCGAGCCCCCGCCAGGACAGGGTCGGCCCGAATTCGTCGCCTTCGGCCGTGTGGTTGTAGACCACATCGAGGACCACCTCGATGCCGGCCGCGTTGAGGGCCGTGACGGCCGCATGCACCTCGGCCCAGCCACCCGGCGCGAGACGCGGATCGGGCACGGATAAGGCAATCGGGTTATAGCCCCAGTAATTCGACAGGCCGAGCGGCCCTAAGTGACGCTCGTCCCCCCAGGCGCAGGCCGGCATGAGCTCGACCGTCGTGATGCCGAGCTTCACGAGGTGCTCGAGGCCGGCCGGCGAGGCGAGCCCGGCGAAGGTGCCGCGCAAGGGTTCGGGCACGCCGGGATGCCGTCTGGTGTAGCCACGAATGTGCAACTCGGTGATGACGGTTCGCGGCCAGGACGGCGCGCCCCGCCAGCTCCGTTCGGTCGTCGGGCTGACGACGACGCCCTTGGGCATGACGCCCGCGCTGTCCGCCTCGTCCGGCTGCTCGGTTCCCTCCGCATCGCCCATCATCGACCGGTCGAGCCTGAGCGGCCGGTCGAGCGCCAGGGCGTAGGGATCGATCAAGAGCTTGGCGGGATTGAAGCGGTGTCCGTTGCGCGGATCGTAGGGGCCGTGCGCGCGCAGCCCATAGCGCGCCTGAGCCGAGACTCCGGCGACATGGGCGTGGAACACGTCGCCGGTCCGCTCGTACAAGCGGATCCGCTCGAGCTCCTGGTCGCCGCGGTCGTCGAAGAGGCAGAGGTCGACCGCCTCCGCATAGGCGGAGAAGACCGCCACGTTCACGCCATCACTGTCCGGCGTGACCCCGAGGATGTCGGGCGTCCCGGTGGTGACCCGCCGATCCCGCAGACTCACGTGATGACCGACGGCTCGGTCCGACCCGTATGCTGCTCGATACCGGCAATCGACCGGGACAACCCGATGAGCGTCCGGAGGGCATCGCCGGTCTGCAGGTCGAGCCGGTCCGGACCCGGCTCGAAGTTCTCGATGTACACGCGCAAGGTGGCTCCCGCAGTCCCGGTCCCCGACAACCGGTATACGATTCGCGAGCCATCGGCGAAGAGGATGCGAATGCCCTGGTTTTTGGAGTCCGACCCGTCCACCGGGTCGTGGTAGGCGAAATCGTCGGCATCGGAGACGGTCAGCCCGTCATAGGTCTTGCCCTTCAGGGCGGGCAGCATGGCCCGCAGCCTCGCCATCAGGGCGTTGGCACCCTCGAGCGCGACCTCCTCGTAGTCATGCCGCGCATAGTAGTTGCGACCGTAGGTCGCCCAGTGGTCGCGCATGATCTCCATGACGCTCTGCTTGCGGACGGCGAGGATGTTGAGCCAGAGCAGCACGGCCCAGACCCCGTCCTTCTCCCGGACATGGTTCGACCCCGTGCCGGCGCTCTCCTCGCCGCAGATGGTGGCCATCCCCGCATCGAGCAGGTTTCCGAAGAACTTCCAGCCTGTCGGCGTCTCGTAGCTGCCGATCCCCTTTCGGGCCGCGACGCGGTCGGCGGCCTGGCTGGTCGGCATGGAGCGCGCGATGCCCGCCAGCCCGCCGGCATAGCCGGGCGCCAGATGCGCGTTCGCTGCCAGCACCGCCAGACTGTCCGATGGCGTGACGAACAGCCCGCGCCCGATGATCAGGTTGCGGTCGCCATCGCCGTCGGAGGCCGCGCAGAGGTCCGGCGCGTCGGACGACATCGCAAGATCGTAGATCACCTTGGCGTGGACGAGGTTGGGGTCGGGATGGTGGTGGCCGAAGTCGGGCAGGGGCGTTCCGTTCATCACGGTTCCGGCTCCTGCGCCGAGCACCTCTTCGAGGATCTTGGTGGCATAGGGGCCGGTGACGGCCGACATGGCGTCGAACTTCATCCGGAAGCCGGCCTTGAAAATCGCGCGGATCGCCTCGAAGTCGAACAGGCTCTCCATCAGGGTGAGGTAGTCGGTGACCGGATCCACCACGTCGAGCAGCAGATCGCCCACCTGCGTGGTCCCGATCCGGTCGAGATCGACGTCCATGGTATCGATCGTCTTGAAGGCCTTGATGGACCTGGTGTGCGTGTAGATCGCGTCGGTGATCTTCTCGGGTGCGGGACCCCCGTTGCCGGCGTTGTACTTGATACCAAAGTCGCCGTCGGGGCCGCCCGGATTATGGCTCGCGGAGAGGATGATACCACCGAAGGCGTTCTTCTTGCGGATCAGGTGGGAGGCTGCCGGAGTCGACAGGATGCCCCCGCGGCCGGCGATGACCCGGCCGAACCCGTTGGCCGCCGCCATGCGGATGACGGTCTGGATCGCCTCGCGATTGTAGAACCGGCCGTCGCCGCCCACCACGAGCGTCTTGCCCGCGAAGCCTTCGACGCTGTCGAAGACCGACTGGACGAAGTTCTCCACGTAATGCGGCTGCTGGAAGACCGTCACCTTTTTGCGAAGGCCGGAGGTTCCAGGCTTCTGGTCGTCGAAAGGAGTCGTGGGAACGGTGCGGGTCATGGTTGCGCTCCCTCGGGGACCGGGTCCGCTGCCGCTTTTGCGGTCAGCCGATAGAGTTCGGCGGTTCGTCGCGCAGGTCGACGCCACGAGACATCCGTCTTCATGCCTGCCCGCACCATCCGGGTCCAAGCCTCGCGATCGGCATAGAGGTCTGCCGTACGCCGCAGCGCCATTTGCAGCGCCTGGAGCGTGACGGGATTGAACTGGATGCCTGTGGCCGCGCCGCTGGCGACGGCCATCTCGTTCGCATCGACCACGGTGTCCGCCAAGCCGCCCACGCGGGCGACCACCGGCACGGCGCCGTAGCGGAGCGCACAGAGCTGGGTCAGACCGCACGGCTCGAAGCGGGAGGGCACGAGGATGGCGTCGCTGCCGCCCTGGATGATATGCGCCACCGCCTCGTCATAGCCGATCCGGCAGGCGATGTGCTCGGGATGGGTCCGCGCCGCGTCGCGATAGCCCTCCTCCATCCAGCGGTCGCCCGAGCCGAGCAGTACAAGCTGGGCATCGAGTTCGACCAGGAGCGGCAGGCAGCCCAGGAGAAGATCCAGCCCCTTCTGAGGGGACAACCGGCTGACCACGCCGAAAAGCAGGCGGCCCTCCGCCGCCGGCAGGCCGAACATCTCCTGCAGCGCGACCTTGTTCTTGGCCCTGTCCTCAAGCGTGAAGGACGAGAAGCGATGGGGGAGCAGGCTGTCGACCGCCGGATTCCACACCGTCTCGTCGATGCCGTTTCGGATGCCGGACAGGCTGCCCGCCCGACTGCGGAGCAGGACGTCGAAGCCCATCCCGTTCTCCGGCGTCAGGATCTCGGTCGCATAGGTCGGCGAGACCGTCGTGATCCGATCGGCATAGACC
>CAXTVD010000240.1:0-1447 GCA_964247575.1 uncultured Lichenihabitans sp. | reverse complement strand
ACGGTGAAGAGGTCCCAGGGCAGCCCGAGTTCGGGCATCACGTAACTCGGAAACTGGCCGGGAAAGGCCATGTTGTGGATGGTGAACATTGTCCCCGGCCGCCGGCTGCCGGCGGCCTCGAGATAGGCGAAGGTCAGGCCCGCCTGCCAGTCATGGCCATGCACGACGTCCGGCACCTCGGCGCTGATCGCGCCGAGGCCGATATCCGCTGCGACCCGGCCCAGCGCCGCGAAACGGAACGCGTTGTCGGGCCAGTCCGAGCCGTTCGAGGCGAGGTAGGGATTGCCGTCCCGGGCGTAGAGGTGCGGCGCGTCGAGGACGAAGACGTCGAGGTCGGCCGCCTTGCCGGCCAGAAGCCGGGCTGCTCCGCCGAACAGGGCGGGGTAGGCGTGGACGACCTCCGCCTCCTCGCCAAGCTCGCGCATCACCGCGGGGTAGCCCGGCAGCAGCGTGCGGACCGCAACACCCTCGCGACCGAGCGCGGCCGGCAGCGCGCCAGCGACGTCGGCGAGGCCGCCGGTCTTGATCAGGGGATAGACTTCGGAAGCGACCGACAGGACCTTCAATGTCGTCACGTCGCCCTCAGCTGTTGAGCTTCTCGATCATCGATTTCGTGACGAGGCAGATGCCCTTGTCCGTCCGGCGGAACCGCCGCGCGTCCAGTTCAGGATCCTCGCCGATGACAAGTCCCTCGGGGATCTGCACGCCGCGGTCCACCACCACGTTTTGCAGGCGCGCCGATCGCCCGATATTGACGTAGGGCATGATCACCGCGTTCTCGACATTGGCGTAGGAATTGACGCGGACGCCGGTGAACAGCAGGGAACGCCTGAGGAACGCGCCGGAGACGACGCAGCCGCCCGAAACCAGAGAGGTGATGGCGTGGCCGCGCCGCCCATCGAGGTCGTGCACGAACTTGGCCGGCGGCGTGATCTCCCCGTAGGTCCAGATCGGCCAGTCGCGATCGAAAAGATCGAGGTCCGGCACGATGTCCGTCAGGTCGATATTGGCCTCCCAATAGGCATCGACCGTGCCCACGTCGCGCCAATAGGCCACCGCCTCGTTGCTCGATCGCACGCAGGAATCGGTGAAGTGATGGGCGATCGCCTTGCCGTTCTTGACGAGGTAGGGAACGATGTCCTTGCCGAAATCGTGCGCGGAGTTCGGATCGGCGGCGTCGCGTTTGAGCTGCTCGACGAGGAGGCTGGTCTCGAAGACGTAGATGCCCATGCTGGCCAGCGCCACATCCGGCTTGCCGGGCATCGAGGGCGGATCCTTGGGCTTTTCCAGGAAGTGCAGGATGCGGTTGCTCTCGTCGATGTGCATCACGCCGAAGCCGACCGCCTCCATGCGCGGTACCTCGAGGCAGCCCACCGTCACGTCGGCCCCCTCGTCGACGTGCTGCTGCAGCATCTTCTCGTAGTCCATCTTGTAGACGTGGTCGCCG
>CAXTVD010000239.1:0-6766 GCA_964247575.1 uncultured Lichenihabitans sp. | reverse complement strand
AGATCTTGCCCGTTAAAACAGCATGGGCGATAAGAACAATATTTTGATTACAAGCGTGTGGATAGATTTTTGAGCTCGGAATTCTTGCGATCGGGGAACTCTTATCCCTCGGGGGCCAGCGTACCCGCTATGCTCAGCGGGGATCTCCAGGGTCTGGCGGTCTTCCATGACGGGGGCGGCTTTCCGCGCACTCCAAGGCCCCGTATGGAGGGGCTCGCCCCGCACAGAGAACCGGAGCCCTCATGGCGCGCTTCCCGTCGTCGAAGTTTTGGTCGAAGGGCCGCCCCGGCGCGCTCGCCCTGGCGATCCTGGGGCTGCTTGCGGCGCCGACAGCCCGCGCGGACGCGACCCTCGACCGGATCGAGGGCCGACAGAAGCTCACGGTCGGCATTATCCTATCGGGCGCGCCGTTCGGCTACATCGACCCGCAGACCCATGCCGAGAAGGGCTTCAACATCGACCTCGCCCGGGCGCTGGCGGAGAAGCTCGGCGTGAAGGTCGACCTCGTCACCGTGACGCCGCCCAACCGCGTGCAGTTCCTGCAGCAGGGCAAGGTCGATATCCTGATTGCCAACATGCAGTACACCGAGGATCGCGCGAAGATCCTCGACCACGTGCCGACGCCCTACGACCGTGCAGGGGGCGCCGCGCTGGGCCGCAAGGACAGCGGCATCCACGACTGGGCGGACCTCAAGGGCAAGCCGGTCTGCATCTCGCAGGGCTCGAACTACGCGCAGCCGCTGGCCGACACCTACGGCGCCGTGGTGAAGGGGATCCCGAGCCAGCCCGAATCGATGCTGGCGCTCCAGGGCGGCAACTGCGTGGTCGCGGTCCATGTCGCGCCAACGATCAAGCTCCTGCTCGCCGATCGCCCGGGCGAGTGGAAGGACTACGCCATCATCATCCCCACCGAGCTGGAGCCGGCCGATTCCGTGATCTGGCTGCGCAAGGGCGAGCGCGACACCGCGGCGGCCCTCGACGCGGCGGTGCGCGCGCTGCACGGCTCGGGGGCCATGCTGGACATGGCCAAGGCCAACCGGCTGGTCGATCCGACCTTCCTGGAAGAGGAACGGCGCAAGTTCGCCGCGCAGGCCAAGCCGTGAGTTGGACGCGGCCCGCATGATCGACGCGGCCCTGCAGCGATTCATCGCCCTCGCGGGTACGGTGGGCCTGCACTACGATTTCTTGCTGAGCGGACCCGAGGTCCGATCGTGGCTGGCCGGGATGGGCACGACGCTGCTGCTCGTCGCCCTGGCGATCCCGCTGAGCCTCGCGGCCGGGATCGCCTTTGCGGCGGCCCTGACATCCGGCCGCCCGTGGCTCGCCTTGCCGGTGCGGGCCTACGTGGAGCTGACGCGCAACACGCCGACCCTCGTGCAACTCATGTTCGCGTTCTTCGCCCTCAACATGCTCCTGTCCGGGGCACTGGGCGGGGCGGCCAACAACCCGTTCTCGCCCTTCTTCTGGGTGGTGGCGGTGACGGGCCTGCACGTCGCGGCCTTCCACGCGGAGGCCCTCCGCGGCGGGATCGAGGCGGTGCCAGCGCCGCTCGTCGAGGCCGCGCAGGCGACCGGCTTGTCGGGCCTCGAGATCTTGCGCTTCGTGACGCTGCCGCTGGCGCTGCCCACGGCCCTGCCGGCGCTGGTGAACAACCTCGTCAACCTCGTGAAGCTCACCACCATCGGCTCGGCGATCGCGGTGAGCGAGGTGACCTACGCTTCGATCATGATCTGGACGCAGCGCGACAACGTGCTCGAACTGATGATCGTGATCCTGTTGTTCTTCGGGCTCATCAACCTCACCGTGTCACGGATCGGCCGCTTGATCGAGCGCCGCCTCGCGGTGCCGGGATACGGTGTGTGAGCGCCGCCGCGCTTCCCGCCCGCGGGGCCCTCCGCGCGGCCGGGCCGTGGCTCGCCGCCGCCGGCGGCGCCATCCTCTTATGGTGGCTCCTCGACGCGCGTCTGACGCGCGATCTGCTCGACTGGCTGCCCTACCTCGCCTCGGGTTTCGCGATGAACGTCCTGATCAGCGTGCTCGCCATGACGCTGGGCACGTTCGGCGGAATCGTGCTCGGCGCGATGGAACTCTCGGCCGCGCGGCTCGTGCGCGCGCCGGCCTTGGCCTACGTGCAGGTGTTCCGCAACGCGCCGCACCTCGTTCTGATCTTCGCCACCACCTACATCTTCCCCTTCGAGATCGTGGTGGCGGGCAACTACCTGCCGTTCCCCGACTGGCTGAAAGCCGTGCTCGGCCTCGCCATTCCCGCCGCCGCCTACGTGGCCGAGATCGCGCGGGGCGCGATCCAGTCCGTCCCGACGACGCAGTGGGACGCCGCCAAGGGCATCGGCCTGTCCCGGAGCCAGACCCTGCGCTGGATCATCCTGCCCCAGTGCCTGCGCCGGGCGCTGCCGCCCTGGATGAATCTCTACGCCTCGATCACCATGAGCACGGCGCTGGCCTCGCTGGTCGGCGTCCACGAGCTGCTCCACGCCGCAACGGACGCCAGCACCGCTATGCGGCGCGACGACTTCACCATCGCGATCTACCTGACGGTGCTGCTGGCGTTCTTCCTGTTCTGCTACCCGATCTCGCGCCTGACGCGGCGGCTCGAACGCCGCCTCGGCCGCCGCTGACAGCCGGACCCATGGCTCACGATTCCGCAAACCGGCCGACCCTCGTCGACCTCCAGGATGTCCACCTGTCCTTCGGCGCCGTCGAGGTTCTGAAGGGCATCGACCTCACCGTGGCGAAGGGCGATGCGGTCTCGATCATCGGCCCGTCCGGATCGGGCAAGTCCACCATCCTTCGCTGCATCAACGGACTGGCGCAGCCGCAGGCTGGCCGGATCACCGTGGCGGGAATCCGCGTCGATACCCTGCGCAGCGAGGCCGAGCGGATCGCCCTGCGCAAGCGCATCGGGGTCGTGTTCCAGCAGTACAACCTGTTCCCGCACCTCACGGTACTGCAGAACATCATCCTGGCTCCGGTCAGGATCCTCAAGGTGCCGCGCGCTGAGGCGGAGGGCCACGCCCGAGATCTCCTCGCCCGGGTCCGCCTCGCCGACAAGGTAGCGGCCTATCCGGGCGAGTTGTCGGGCGGCCAGCAGCAGCGGGTCGCCATCGCGCGGGCGCTCGCCATGCGGCCGGAGCTCGTGCTGTTCGACGAGGTGACCTCGGCCCTGGATCCCGAGATGGTCGGCGAGGTGCTGGCCGTGATCCGCGAGCTCGTCCGCGACGGGCTGACCAGCATCCTGGTCACCCACGAGATGCGCTTCGCCGAGGAAATCAGCGACACGATCGCGTTCATTGAGAACGGCCGCATCGTCGCGCAGGCGCCGCCCGCGGAGCTGTTCTACCGGTCCGACAACCCGCGCATCCGCCAGTTCATCGGCGGCTTCAAGGGGTTCCGGGACGCGGTGCAGGACCGGGAGGGCATCTGATGCCGGATTCGCTCATCGCCACCCTGGCCGACGCCATCGTGGCCGCTCGTCCGGACACGAATGCCGCCGCGATGGCGGCGGCGCGCCTCGCTCTGGTCGACTTTCTCGCCTGCGCCCTCGCGGGCAGCCGGGACCCCACCGTCGCGACCGTGCGGACCGCGATGGGCGACACGCCCGGCCGGTCCCCGGTGATCGGCTCCACCCGACCCGCGGAGCCGCAACTCGCCGCCCTCCTCAACGGCTATGCCGGGCACGTGCTCGACTACGACGACGTCCACGCGAGCGTGCGCGGGCATCCCACCACGGTGATCGTGCCGGCGCTCTTCGCGGCCCTCGACTCCGAGGCGCCGCCCTCCGCCGAGGCGTTCCTCGCCGCCTATCTGGTCGGCCTGGAGACGATGGCGCATCTCGGCCGCGCGATCGGCCCGGCCCATTACGAGCGCGGCTTCCACGCCACCGCGACGCTCGGCCCGCTCGGCGCCGCCGCCGCAATCGCGCATCTGCGCACGTTTTCGGCCGAAACCACCGCGGTCGCCCTCGGCCTCGGCGCGATGCAGGCCGCCGGGCTGCGGCTGCAGTTCGGGTTCGACGCCAAGCCGCTCCATGCCGGGCTCGCCGCCCGCAACGGCTTGATGGCGGCGTGCATCGCTGAGGCCGGCCTGTCCGGCGCTCCCGAGAGCCTTGCCGGCGCCAACGGTTTTCTCGAGGTTTACGGATTCGGGGAGGCGAGGCCCGAGCGCATCCTGGAAGAGTGGGGCGCCCCTTGGCAGATCCTCCGCCCCGGCCTGACGCTGAAGGCATTCCCCTGCTGCACGGCGGCCCATCCGGTGGCTGTGGCCGGCCTCGCCTTCCACCGCGACGGCTGGCGGGATGCGGCGCGGGCGACCATCACCTTCCCGCCGGGGGGGGACGCCGCCCTGGTGGTCCGGGCGCCGCGCACCGGGATTGAGGCGCGATTCAGCCCGGAATACATCCTGGCCGCCGCCCTGGTGGACGGCGCGGTGCGCCTCGACCATTTCGACGAACAACCGGTCCGCCCCGACCTTGCCGAGGTCGCCGGGCGGGTCGAGCGCCGGCACGACACGGCCGCGCCGCGCCTGTCCTCCGACCCGGGCACGCGGTTCGTGGTGGTGGAGATCGCTGACCAGCAGGGCCGCACTGCGCAGCGACGCATCGACGGCCTGCCCGGGCTCGACGACCCCGAGCCCAAGTTCCAGGATGCCATCGCGGGCTCCGATGCCCTACGGGCTGTGCCGGGTCTCGTGCGCGCGATGCGCGACTCCGGCGATCTCGCGCGCCTTCTCCAGCTCCTCGCCCAGCCGTGAGCCGCCTGATGACGACCGACCGGACCAAGCCCGATGCCGCGCTGCGCCAGATGCATCTCGGCCTGTTCCTCCAGGGCGCCGGCCACCATGTCTCGGGCTGGCGCCATCCGAGCGCGGAAGCGGGCAGCGAGAATTTCGACCTCCTGCGCCGGGTCACCCAGATGGCCGAGGCCGCCAAGTTCGACATGGTCTTCCTGGCGGACGGACTCACCAGCGCGGTCGACGCCCACCCGTCCATGATCGCCCGGTTCGAGCCGCTGACGCTGCTCAGCGCGCTCGCCATGGTGACGGAGCGGATCGGCCTCGCGGCGACCGCCTCGACGACCTACGGTGAGCCCTACCACGTGGCCCGCGCCTTCGCGTCGCTCGACCACCTGAGCGGCGGCCGGGCAGCCTGGAACATCGTCACCACCTCCTACGCCCGCACCGCCAACAACTTCTCGAAGGAGCACCCGGCGCATGACGAGCGCTACGCGGTGGCCGAGGAGTTCGTAGACGTGGTCTGTGGCCTCTGGGACAGCTGGGACGACGACGCCTTCGTCAAGGACAAGGCCCGCGGGGTCTACGCCGACCCCGCCAAGGTACGGGTGCTCGACCATGCGGGCCGCTATTTCCGAGTGAAAGGGCCGCTCAATATCCCCCGCTCGCCGCAGGGGCATCCGATCCTGATCCAGGCCGGCTCGTCGGGGCCCGGGCAGGACCTCGCGGCGCGCCGCGCCGACGTGGTGTTCACCGCCCAGCAGGATATCGCGGAGGCGCAGGGCTTCTACGCGAGCCTCAAGCATCGGGTCGCCGGCCTCGGGCGCGATCCGGCGACGGTGGCGGTCATGCCGGGCTTCCTTCCAGTGATCGGCCGCACCCTCGCGGAAGCGAGCGCCAAGCTGATCGAGCTCGATCGGTGGACCCCCATCGCCAGTGCGATGCCCCTCCTTGAGGAGCGGCTCGGCCACTCCCTCGCGTCCTACGACCTCGACGGGCCTCTGCCCGATTTGCCGGTCTCGGACCAGCTCCGCAGCCGGGCCGAGCTCCTCACCGCCCTGGCACGCCGGGAGGACCTGACCATTCGGCACCTCGCCCTGCGGGTGGCGGCGGGGCGGGGGCACCACATGATCATCGGCACGGCCGCGGATGTGGCCGACCGCATGCAGGCTTGGTTCGAGGGCGGCGCGGCGGACGGCTTCAACGTCATGCCGCCCTTCTTCCCCGATGGGCTGGACGACTTCGTGCGCGAGGTCGTGCCGCTGCTGCAGGAGCGCGGGCTGTTTCGAACCGAGTATGCGGGCGCGACGCTTCGCGCGCATCTCGGCTTGGAGCGTCCGGGATCTACGGAGTCGGGTTTGCGGTCTTGATCCGGATCCGTGCGCGTGGATCGCGCGTGCCCCGGCGTCACATGCGCGGCGAACCCGGCCAGACCTAGGCGCTGCGCTGACGTCTGCTTTCGGGATGCCGCTCGATCCGCCTGAGCGGCTGCAAGGGGCGCGAAGCCGTCGTGCGTCGCGATCCAGGCAAACGTCCGGTTTCTTGAAGTCGCTGCCCGAAAGCAGATCGGCA
Source organism: uncultured Lichenihabitans sp. (assembly GCA_964247575.1). Taxonomy (GTDB): domain Bacteria; phylum Pseudomonadota; class Alphaproteobacteria; order Rhizobiales; family Beijerinckiaceae; genus Lichenihabitans. The sequence continues at coordinate 448 of CAXTVD010000239.1, read as the reverse complement.
ACACACCACCCCGCGCGGTCATTACGAGAGCGACCCCTTGCAGCCGTACGCCCAGGCATCAGCGCGCCTCGAAAGCGGACAAGTTCGCCTCGGGAGGAGCGGGCTTCAACATTTCCGCTGTAGGCGGTTGTTCTATCCGACCCAATTGCCCGCGCGCACACTGCATGCCGAAAGGATCATTCGGGCAACTCACCGGACGCGATGCGGATGGGTCGTTGCGCCTACGGCGCGGTAGCGGCCTTTTGATGCCGCGTCGGCTGGATCATCGCTTCCAGTTCCAGCAGATTGTTGAGCTCGGCCGCGGTGAGCAGCCCCTCCTCCAGCACGAGGTCGGCCACCGATCGGTTCTCCTTCAGTGCTCGTTGTGCGATCCGCGAGCTCGCCTCGTAGCCTAGGGTCGGCGCGAGCGCCGTCACCAGCCCTATCGAACCTTGGACGAGGGCGCGGC
>CAXTVD010000238.1:0-6796 GCA_964247575.1 uncultured Lichenihabitans sp. | reverse complement strand
TCGCGAACCGTTTGGCGCTCGCCAAGCCGATGCCGCTGTTGGCGCCCGTGATGACTGCGACCTTGCCTTCAAGCTTGCCCATGTCTGTCTCCTTTGTTGACAGAGAGTATGGACGGTCGCTGATGAAACGTGTAGTACCTACCTGTAGGTAAGTGGGGGACGGCTCTTGGGCACGGATATCCCGGTGTGCGGCCTCGATGTCGCGCTCGCTGTGATGGGCGGCAAGTGGAAGCCGCTGATCCTGTACCACCTCAACGCGGGTCCCAAGCGTTTTGGGGATCTCAAGCGGTTGGTCGTGGGCATCAGCGAGAAAGTGCTGATCCAGCAGTTGCGCGAGCTGGCCGCGGCTGGCGTGCTCACCCGACACGACTACCAACGGGTACCGCCGATGGTCGATTACACCATGACGGCCTTCGGCATGACGCTTGCGCGAGCGTTGATGCCGCTTTGCGTGTGGGGGACGGAGCATCGGGCCCAGATTACTGAGATCATGCTCTCGCGCTCACCCGAACAGCACGCCCCGGGCGGGTTGAGCCCGCCTGCAGCTCAAACAACCTCGGACGACATCGTCACGACGGGCTAAGGGGTCCGCTCATCATGTCCAGCCTGACGCGGCGGATGGGCCGGAGCGCGGTGAGGGCAAGCGGAAAGACCAAGCCGGCGGCCCGCTGCCGCCGCGCAAGGCTGCGAGCACCCGGACCACGCTCACGATTCTGGCTTTGCCGCCTGGAGCGGGGGGCGTGTCCCGAAGATCGCGCTGCCCACCCGCACGTGGGTGGCCCCGAGCTGGATGCCGAGCTCGAAGTCCCCGCTCATGCCCATCGACAGCTTGCCCAGGCCATTGCGCCGGGCGATCGTCGACAGGAGCGCGAAGTGAGGGGAGGCCTGCTCATCGGCGGGCGGAATGCACATCAGGCCCGCGATCGTCAGGCCGAGCCGGTCGCGGCAGTCCGCGACGAAGGCGTCCGCGTCCTCGGGCAGAACGCCGGCCTTCTGGGGCTCGGCACCGGTATTGACCTGGACAAACGGCTCCGGCCGGCGGCCGAGGCGGGCCATTTCCGCCGCCAGAGCCTCGGCGATCCGCGTGCGGTCCACGGTCTCGATGCAGTCGAACAGCTCGACGGCCTCGCGCGCCTTGTTGGATTGCAGGGGCCCGATCAGGTGCAGCACCAGCCCGGGCGTGGCGGCGCGCAGGCCCGGCCATTTGCCCTTGGCCTCCTGCACCCGGTTCTCCCCGAACACCCGCTGACCAGCGGCGATCACCGGCGCGATGTCGGCCGCCGGGAAGGTCTTCGAGACCGCCACGAGGCTCACGGCATCCGGTGCCCGACCGGCGTCCGCCGCCGCCCGGGCGATCCGGCCTTCGACGGTCCTGAGCCGCGTGACCGTGTCCGTTCCGTCCTCGATCATGGCCCTGTCCTGTTGGCCGACGACACCGATTGGAGGGCAACCGCAAGCCTCGACCCCGGCGCCTTTGCCATGAATTGACCCTGCAATCCATTCATGCTCACTGCCCGCGAGCCCGCCGCCACTGCCGCGCCACTGCCTGCCCGCCCCGAGGGACGCCTTGACCGAACGCTACAACGCCCGCGAAGCCGAGCCGCATTGGCAGCATGTGTGGGCGGACCGGGAGACCTTCCGCGCCCGCAACGACGATGCGCGTCCGACCTACTACGTCCTCGAGATGTTCCCCTACCCGTCCGGCCGCATCCATATGGGGCACGTCCGCAACTATGCCATGGGCGACGTCGTCGCCCGGTTCCGGCGGGCCAGGGGCTTCAACGTCATCCATCCCATGGGGTGGGATGCCTTCGGCATGCCGGCGGAGAACGCGGCGATGCAGAACCGCTCGCATCCCGCCGCCTGGACCTATGCCAATATCGCGACCATGAAGGGCCAGCTCAAGAGCATGGGCCTGTCGCTCGACTGGTCGCGCGAGGTCGCGACCTGCGACCCCTCCTACTACAAGCATCAGCAGGCCATGTTCCTGGCCTTCCTCGACGCCGGGCTGGTGGACCGCCGCAAGTCGAAGGTGAACTGGGACCCGGTCGACCAGACCGTCCTTGCGAACGAGCAGGTGATCGACGGGCGCGGCTGGCGCTCGGGCGCGCTCGTCGAGCAGCGCGACCTCGTCCAGTGGTTCTTCAAGATCACCGACTATGCCGGCGACCTGCTGGACGCGCTCGACGGCCTCGAGGGCTGGCCCGAGAAGGTGCGCCTGATGCAGCGCAACTGGATCGGCAAGTCCGAAGGGCTGCTGGTCCGCTGGGCGCTCGATCCCGCGACGACGGTCGCCAACGCCGCGACGCTCGACGTTTATACCACCCGGCCCGACACGCTGTTCGGGGCGAGCTTCCTGGCGGTCGCGCCCGATCACCCGCTGGCGGCGGCGGCGGCCGCGGGCGATCCGGCGCTGGCCGACTTTATCGCCGAATGCAAGCGGCTCGGCACCTCGGTGGCGGCGCTGGAGACGGCGGAGAAGAAGGGCTTCGACACCGGCGTGCGGGCCGCACACCCCTTCGACCCGTCCTGGACCCTGCCGGTCTACGTCGCCAACTTCATCCTCATGGACTACGGCACCGGGGCCATCTTCGGCTGTCCCGCGCACGACCAGCGCGACCTCGACTTCGCCCGTGCCAAGGGCCTGCCCGTCACGCCCGTGGTCTGCCCGCCGGACCAGGATGCCGCGCAGTTCCGGATCGGCGAGGACGCCTTCACCGGCGAGGGGCGCATGATCAATTCGCGCTTCCTCGACGGCCTGACCACGGAGGCGGCCTTCGAGGCCGTCGCGGGGCGGCTGGAGGGAGCCACGGTCGGGGGCCGCCCGCAGGCCGAGCGCCAGACCAACTTCAAGCTGCGCGACTGGGGCATCTCCCGGCAGCGCTACTGGGGCTGCCCGATCCCCATCATCCACTGCGCGCGCTGCGGCTCCGTGCCGGTGCCGGCCGCCGACCTGCCCGTGGTACTGCCGGAGGACGTCACCTTCGACCAGCCGGGCAACCCGCTCGACCGCCACCCGACCTGGCGCGACGTGCCCTGCCCCCGCTGCGGCGGTCCGGGCCGGCGCGAGACCGACACGATGGACACCTTCGTCGACTCCTCCTGGTACTTCGCCCGCTTCACCGACCCGTGGAACACCGCGGCGCCGACCACCAAGGCCGTCGCGGACCGCTTCCTGCCCGTCGACCAGTATATCGGCGGCATCGAGCATGCGATCCTGCACCTGCTCTATTCGCGGTTCTTCACGCGGGCCATGCGGCGGGTCGGCCTGCTCGACCTCGACGAGCCGTTCAAGGGGCTGTTCACGCAGGGGATGGTGGTCCACGAGACCTACCGGGACGCGAACGGCGCCTGGGTGTCGCCCGAGGAGATCCGCATCGAGGGCCTGGGCGCCGAGCGGCGCGCGACGCGGCTCGACGACGGCGCTCCGGTCGCGATCGGCGCCATCGAAAAGATGAGCAAGAGCAAGCGCAACATCGTCGATCCCGACGACATCATCGCTTCCTATGGAGCCGATACGGCGCGCTGGTTCGTGCTCTCCGACAGCCCGCCCGACCGCGACGTGATCTGGACCGAGGAGGGCGTGCAGGGCGCCTCCAAGTTCGTGCAGCGCCTCTACCGGCTCTGCGGGGAGCTCGGCGAGCTTGCCCGGCAGGGGACGGCGCCGGCCGTCGCCTGGAGCCCGGCCGCGCTGGCCGTGCGCAAGGCCGCGCACCGGGCGATCATCCGCGTCGAGGAGGACGTCGAGCGGCTTCGCTTCAACCGCTGCGTCGCGCATCTCTACGACCTGTTCAACCAGCTGTTCGCGGCGGTGGGCGCCATCGAGGAGCCCGTGCTTCCGGCCGGTCTCCCGCAGGCCTTCGGGGAAGCAGCGGACATCCTGGTGCAGCTCACGGCCCCCTTCATGCCCCACCTCGCCGAGACGATGTGGGCTGGCCTCGGCCACGGCGAGCTCGTCGCCACGACACCCTGGCCGCAGGCCGACCGCGCGCTGGACGTTGAGGAAACGGTGACGCTTCCCGTGCAGATAAATGGCCGGAAGCGCGCGGATGTGACGGTGGATCGCAACGCCGACGAGGCGACGGTGCGAGCCGCCGCGCTCGCGCTCGACGTGGTGGATCGGGCGCTCGAAGGCCGCACGCCCCGCAAGGTGATCGTCGTGCCCCAGAGGATCGTCAATGTCGTGGTCTGACCCGCGCCCCGTCCTCCGCGCGCTGATCCCCCTCGCCCTCGCCGCCGGGCTGGCGGGCTGCTTCACGCCGCTCTACGGCGGCTTGCACGGCCAGCTCGGCGCCGAGATGCAGGCCATCGCCGTCGACGACATTCCCGACCGCCTCGGGCACTACCTCAAGGACGAGCTGCTGACCGACCTCAACGGCACGGGGTCCAGCCCCGCACCGCGCTACCGGCTGGCCGTGCTCACCAAGGAACGGGTGCAATCGGCTCTCGTCGACGTGGTGACGCGGCGCGCCACCGCCGCCACCGTCGTCATCGACACCGATTACGTGCTGACGCCGGTCGGTGGCGGCCCGCCCGTCACCGCCGGCACCGTCACCTCGGCGGCGACCTATGACCGTTCCGAGCAGCGCTACGCCAACCTGCGCGCCGCCCGCGATGCGGAGATCCGGGACGCCAAGACCATCGCCGACGAGCTGACCGCCCGCATCGCCGCCGCCCTGTCCGCGCGCGGCTGACGGACGCCGGCGCGGCATGGTCGCCATCAGGAGCCACGAGGCCGACCGCTTCCTCGGCGCCGATCTCGCCGGCTTCACCGCCTTCCTCGTCTTCGGCCCGGATGTCGGCCTGGTGAGCGAGCGGGTCGTGCGCGTCACCCGCGCCCTCGCGGACGATTCCGGCGACCCGTTCGGGCTGGTGCGCCTGTCGGGAGACGAGATCGCCGGCGATCCCGGCCGCCTCGCCGACGAGACGGGCACGATGCCGATGTTCGGGGGCCGGCGCGTCGTGCGGATCGATCCCACCGCCAGGAACCTCGTTCCCGCGATCGAACATCACCTCGCCTCGGGGCTGGCCTGCCCCGTCGTGATCGAGGCGGGCAACCTCAAGAAGGATGCGCCGCTGCGCAAGCTCGTCGAGCGCGCCCGGACGGCGGTGGCGATCGAGTGCTATCCCGATGTCGAACGCGACCTTGCCCGGCTGATCGACGAGGAGGTGGCCGCCGCCGGCCTGCGGATCGAGCCGGAGGCGAGGACCTTGCTGCTCGGCCTGCTCGGCGCCGACCGGCTGGCCAGCCGGTCGGAGATGGCCAAGCTGGTCCTCTACGCGCACGGCCGGCCGGTCATCACCGCGGACGAGGTGGAAGCCGTGGTCACCGACGCCGCCGCCCCGGCGACCGACGCGCTGATCGACGCCACCTTCACCGGCGACCTTCCGGCGATGGAGCGCGCGGGCCGACGGGTGCTGATCGAGGGCACCGACGCCGGCACGCTTCTGGGAGCGGCGCTGCGGCACGCCACCTGGCTGCATCGCGCCCGCCTGGAGCTCGATGGCGGGGGAAGCCTCGACGCCGTCCTGGGGAGCGGGCTGCGGGTGGGGATCGGCTTCAAGCGCAAGGGGGTGGCGGAGCGGCAGCTGAAGCTCGCCAGCAGCGAAGCGCTCGGGCGCGCTGTGATGCGGCTCGGCGAGGCCGTCGGCAAGGCGCGGCGGGAGCCGGCGCTGGCCAGGCCCCTCGCCATGCGGGCGCTCTGGACCATCGGCCGGTCCGGTCAGGGCCGGACCCGCCCCACCGAGCCTGCGGCGCGGTGACCGGGCCGACGAGGCTGAAACTCCGCCTGTTCGCGGTCGGGCTCCTGGTCGTCGCGACCCGCCCGGCCGTCGCGGCGCCGCTGGATTTCGAGGGCTTCTTCTCGGGCCGGTTGACCGGGACCGGATCGGTCGACAATCGCCGGGACGGCACGCATCGCCTCTTCAGCGCGACGATCGCGGCGTCCTGGCACGGCGCGCAGGGCACGGTGACCGAAGACCTGAGCTATGCCGACGGCGAGACGAAGCGCTTCGCCTGGACCTTCGACAGGATCGCGGCCGGGCACTGGACGGGCCACCGGGACGATCTCGTCGGCGACGCAGACGTCAGGCTGGAGGGCGACACGCTGCGCATGACCTACACCGCCCGCACGCGCCTGCCCTCGGGCTCGACCTGGACCCTGTCGTTCGACGATCGCTTCGCGCAAAACGACGCGGCGACCGTAACCATGGCCGGCACCATCTCGTATCTGTTCGTGGGCGTCGGCATGACGCAGATGAGAATCGTCAAAGCGGAGCGGTGACGGCCCGCCGTTCGCGGTGTCGCCACAGTGCCGAGCCATGCTGACGTGACCTGTTGAGGATGCAACCCCTATGCTGATCCGCCACCGCGAAAGCTGGAATCTCGCCGAGCGCGATGCGACCCCCGAGCATCTCGTCCTGAACCGCCGCGCCTTCATGGCCGGGAGCGGGTTTGTGGCCGGAGCCGTTCTGGCCGGCCTGCCGCGAGGAGCGGCCGCGGCGGAGACCGATCCGTCGGCCTCGCTCTATCCTGCCAAGCGCAACCCGGCCTACACGATCGAGGGACCGGTGACGCCCGAGAGCGTCAACACGAACTACAACAACTTCTATGAATTCGGCACGACCAAGCACATCGCCGACGCCGCCGAGAACCTGCGCGTCAGGCCCTGGGCGGTCTCCATCGAAGGCCTGGTCGACAAGCCCCGCGAGGTCGCCATCGACGACCTCCTCAAGGCGATGCCGCTGGAAGAGCGGCTCTACCGGCATCGCTGCGTCGAGGCCTGGTCCATGACCG
>CAXTVD010000237.1:0-6846 GCA_964247575.1 uncultured Lichenihabitans sp. | reverse complement strand
TCCACCTCAACGCCGAGATCTGGCTCAGCGTCCTCGTCGTCTTCGGCACGCAGTGGTACATCGGCTTCAACGTCATTGCGGGGGCGAGCGCCTATCCCAACGACCTGAAGGAGGCCGCCCGCAACTTCCGCATCCGCGGCTGGACGTGGTGGCGCAGCGTGATCCTCCCCGGCATTTTCCCCTACTACGTCACAGGGGCGCTCACCGCCTCGGGAGGGTCCTGGAATGCCGCGATCGTCGCCGAATACGTGAAGTGGGGTAACGACAAGGTCGCAGCGCACGGCATCGGTGCTTACATCTCGAAGGCGACCGAAGCGGGCGACTTCCCGCGCATCGTCCTCGGCGTCGCCGTGATGAGCGTCTTCGTCATCCTGTTCAACCGCCTGTTCTGGCGTCCGCTATTCGGCTTCGCCGAGCGTCGGCTCCGCCTGACCTGACGTCCGACCGACATCGAGGGACCGCCATGCTGGACAAGACGACCGCTTCGCCCCTGCTCGACGTCCGCAACGTCACGCAACGCTACAAGGGTTCCAGCATGGCCGATGACGGCCCGGCCGTCCTCGAGAACGTGTCGACGACCCTCAATGCCGGCGAGATCGTCGGGCTGCTCGGCCGGTCGGGCTGTGGAAAATCCACCCTGTTGCGCATCGTCTCGGGCCTGATCACGCCATCGAGCGGCGAGATCGTCTACCAGGGCGCGCCGCTCAAGGGACCGGCCGACGGCGTCGCCATGGTGTTCCAGAGCTTCGCCCTGTTCCCGTGGCTGTCGGTGCTCGCCAACGTGGAGATCGGGCTGAAGGCGCTGCGGGTGCCGGCCGACGAGGCGCGGCGCCGCGCGCTGGCCGCCATCGACCTCGTCGGCCTCGACGGCTTCGAGAGCGCCTATCCCAAGGAGCTGTCCGGCGGCATGCGCCAGCGTGTCGGCTTCGCGCGGGCCCTGGTCACTCACCCCAACATCCTGCTGATGGACGAGCCGTTCTCGGCGCTCGACGTGCTGACGGCCGAAACGCTGCGCAGCGACCTCATCGACCTGTGGACCGAGGGCCGGCTGCCCATCAAGACCATCCTCATGGTGACGCACAACATTGAGGAGGCGGTGCTGATGTGCGACCGCATCCTCGTGCTCTCCTCCCATCCCGGCCGGATCGCGTCGGAGATCCGGGTGACGATGCCCCATCCCCGCGACCGCCTCGACCCGACTTTCCGCCAGCTCGTCGACAACATCTACGCCCTGATGACGCGTCGCTCGACCTCGCGCCAGCCCGGTCGGGACGGGCTGTTTCCGGGCACCGGCATCGGCATGGTTCTGCCGCGCGTCTCCACCAACTCGCTGGCCGGCCTGATCGAGGAGGTGGCCGCCGCGCCCTATAACGGACGCGCCGACCTGCCCCACCTCGCCGACTCCCTGCAGCTCGAGATCGACGACCTCTTCCCCATCGCCGAGACGCTGCAGCTTATGCGCTTCGCCGAGCTGGAAGAGGGCGACATCCGGCTGACCGCCTCGGGGCGACGCTTCGCCGATGCCGAGGTGGACGTACGCAAGCGGCTGTTCGGCGATCATCTCCTGACCTACGTGCCGCTGGCGGCACGGGTGAAGCGTGTGCTGGACGAGCGCCCCTCGCATACGGCGCCCGCCTCGCGCTTCCGCGAGGAACTCGAGGACTACATGTCCGAGGACTACGCGGAGAAGACCCTGCGCACCGCGATCACCTGGGGGCGCTACGGCGAGCTGTTCGCCTATGACGAGGGCAACCAGCAGTTCAGCCTGGAAGACCCGGCGTGATCGACAGGTCTGCGCGTGAGCGCCGGGTGCAGCCGGTCAGGCCACGAGCGCGGGGACGAGGTCGATCGCGTCCGCTGCGATCACCGGTCGGGCGACCCACGAACCCGCATCGATGGTGGCGATCTGCTCGTCGATCCGGCCCGTCACGTAGCGCGAGAAGGGGCCGAGGTGGACGTAGAGGGCGCTCAGCCGCATGGCGGCGGTGATCGCGGCCGGCTTGTGCAGAGCGAGATGCAGGAGCAGTGACCAGACCGGACCCCGCATGTCCGGCCGGGTCAGCGTGATGCCGACCATGAGCCGCACGAAGCGTCCCGTCTCGCGAAGCGCCGCCCGCGCGGTTGCGCCCGGGGGCAGGGCGGGCCGCTTCAGGTGCCCGGCGACCCGCCGCACCCGCCCGAAGAACGCCTCCGGCGCGTAGACGGCGGCCAGAACGGAGCGGTAGTCGTCCAGCGCGTCGCGACGCGGACGCTTCGTGACGAAGTTGAGCCCGGCCGTGCACTGGTCGCCCTCGACCTCGCCGTCTCCTTCGCTCTGCTCGGCCGCGAACAGCCGGCCCTCGCGCGTGAGGCGCCGCGTCAGTTGCGTGTTCGGCAGGGCGTAGAGCAGGCCCACCATCGCCACGGGGATCGAGGCCTCCTCGATGAGATGAACCATCGCGCCGGCGATGCGGTCACGCTCGGTGTCGAAGCCGACGATGAAGCCGCCGATGACGAAGAGCCCGGCCTCGTAGATGCGGTGGATGCTTTCGCTGAGGCTGCGGCGGGTGTTCTGCTTCTTCTGCATCTGCACCAGCGTCTCGGGATCGGGGCTCTCGATCCCGACGAACACCGCGAAGAAGTTGGCGTCGCGCATGAGGTGAAGCAGTTCGAGATCGTCGGCGAGGTTGACCGACGCCTCGGTCGAGAACTCGAAGGGATAGCCGTGTGCCTCCTGCCAGGCCTTCAGGTGCGGCAGGAAGGCCTTCACGGCCTTCTTGTTGCCGATCAGGTTGTCGTCCACGAAATCGATGTGCCCGCGATAGCCCAGCGCATGCAGGCGATCGAGTTCGGCCAGGACCTGCGGCGCGGTCTTGGTCCGCGGCGCGCGGCCGTAGAGCTCGATGATGTCGCAGAATTCGCAGGTGAAGGGGCAGCCGCGCGAGAACTGCACGCCCACATGCAGGTAGTCCGAGAAGGTCAGGAGATCGTAGCGGGGGACCGGGCTCGTGGTGACGTCCGCCTTGAACTTGACCGCCTCGAAGGTGCCCGAACGCGCGCCGGCGCGCCACGCCTCGACGAACCTGTCCAGTATGCCTTCGGCCTCGCCGACCACGCGGAAATCGGCTCTCGCGTAGAAGTCGGGCGTCGAGGTCACGCCGGGGCCACCCACCACGACGACCTTCCCGTGACGATGCGCCAGGTCCACGATGGCGAGCGTGTCCCACTGTTGAACAAGCATGCCGCCGGTCATCACCATGTCGGCCCAGGCGAGGTCGCCCTCGGTGAGATCCTCGGTGTTGCGGTTGACCAGCCGCACCGTCCAGGAGGGCGGCAGCATGGCTGCGACGGTCAGCAGGCCCAGCGGCGCCTGCGGATATTTCACCCCGACCATGTCGCAGGTGTCCTGGTAGTTCCAGAAGGAGTTCGCGTTGAACAGCGGAAAGACCATGAGCACGTTGCAGCTGTCGGTCATGGTGTTTCCTTGGTGGTCGGAAGCCGACTATACAGCTTTTGCGGCCAAACGGGCGCTGCGGCCACAGGGTCACGCGTTTTGTCCGGGATCGGCGCGTGGCGCGGCCAGCGTGGCCGCGAGACGTGCTACACGCGGGCGGTGAAACCCCTGACCCTCCTTCTGCTCGGGCTTGCCTGCGTGATCTTCATCGGCGCGGCGAGCACGGCCAAGCTGTGGGCGCTCGGCCCCACGCTCGGCAAGCTGGTGCTCACGCTGGCCCTCTACACCGCGGGCAACCTGATCATGCTGTTCCTGATCCGGCAGGTCGGCATGGCGACCGCCTTCAGCCTGTCGGGCGTGCTGCAACTCGTCGCCGTCAACGCGGTCGCGATCCTCGTCTTCCGCGAGCGGGTCGGGCTCGTCGAGGGTGTCGGGATCGGGCTTGCCGTCCTGGCCGTGGCCCTGATCACCCTGGGGCCGCGCCTCAGCTCCTGAGGCGGGCCGCTCAGCTGCGCTCGCGGACCGAGACCCAGAACCGACGCTGTTCGGCCCGCCGGATCACGTCGAGCGGCACGGTCCGGTCGATGGTGCCGGCGTCGAGCCGGCGGACGAGTTCGTCCGCGCCTCGCACCGCGCCGCTGTCGAGGGCGATCACGAGGTCGCCGGTGAGCAGGCCGGCGTGATCGGCGGCCGACCCCGGTTCAACGGCCGTGACGGTCGCCCCGCTGGCCTGGGCGAGCCCAAGCCGGAGCGCGATCCGGCGCGGCAGCGGCGTTGTGCCGGCCGCGATGCCGATCTGCCCGCGTCGCACGCGGCCGTGACGCACGATCTCGCCCAGCACGAAGGACGCGGTGCTCGCGGCCACCGCGAAGCAGATGTTCTGGGCCCCTGCGATGATCGCCGTGTTGATGCCGATCACCTCGCCGTTCGAGGCGACGAGCGGCCCGCCGGAATTACCGGGGTTGAGGGCCGCGTCGGTCTGGATGACGTCCTCGATCAGCCGGCCGGAGCGTGCCCGGAGGGAGCGGCCGAGGGCGGAGACCACGCCGGCGGTGACCGTCGCGTCGAAGCCGAGCGGGTTGCCGATTGCGATGGCGACCTGTCCCCGCTTCAGGCGCGTCGAATCGCCGAGCGCGGCGGCGGGAAGCGAGACGTCGGCCTCGACCCGCAGCAGCGCGAGATCGGTGTCGGGATCGTCGCCCAGGACGCGGGCGGACAGCACCCGCCCGTCCAACGTCGTGATGTCCGCGCGCCGCGAGCCCTGGGCGACGTGGCTATTGGTGAGGACCAGCCCGTCGGGCGAGACGATCACGCCCGACCCTGACCCCCCGCGCGATCCATCGCCTCGCAGGACGTCGATGCGCACCACGCTTGGGCCGACGCGGTCGACGACGGACACGACGGCCCGCGAATAGCCGTCGAGCAGTTCGGTCTCGTCAAGGCCCTCTCCCGACGCTTCGCCCTGGGCTGGGCGGACGGCCGGATCGAGAACGGAAAGAAGGTTGTATGTCATGCCGCATCAGGTGGGATGCATGTCGCAAATTGCAAAGAGGATGTCGGTCGATGAAGGCTTAGCAACGCTGGTGCCGCCGATATCGAGGCCGGCACGTCACCCTTCGAGCGTTCCCCGCGGGCTGGGCCGGCCCGGCCCAAAGCGACGGATCACACGAGCCGGCGCTGCCGGGCGCGGACGGACAGGATGTTGTCGAGGAACTGCCGGGCGCTTTCCGCCCAGGTGTAACGCAGGGCAAAGGCGCGCGGCTTGTCCCGGGGCACGCAGAGCGCCCTGCGGCAGGCTGCACCGAGATCCTCGTCGAGGACCCCCACGTCGCTGTCGCCGATGACGTCGTTGGGCCCGGCCACCGGGTAGGCCGCGACCGGAAGGCCGCTGGCGAGCGCCTCGAGGAGGACGATGCCGAACGTGTCCGTGCGGCTCGGGAAGACGAAGACGTCGGCGCTCGCATAGATGCGTGCGAGCGCTTCGCCGGTTTGGACGCCGAGGAAGGTCGTCTGGGGAAAACGGGCCTCGAGGTCATTGCGGGCCGGGCCATCGCCGGCGACCACCTTGGAGCCCGGCAGGTCCAGCGACAGGAAGGCCTGGAGGTTCTTCTCCACCGCCAGCCGGCCGACATAGAGGAAAATGGGGCGGGGCAGGTCCAGCACGGAGGTCGGCCGCGGATGGAACAGACGATGGTCCACCCCGCGCGACCAGCGCATGATGTTGCGGAAGCCGCGCCGCTCAAGCTCTCCGGCGAGGCTGTCGGTCGAGACCATCGTTCCGGCCCCGCCATTGTGGAACCAGCGCAGCGCGGCGTAGCTCAGGCCGCGGGGGACGGGCGCCCGTGCCGCCAGATACTCGGGAAACTGGGTGTGATAGCTCGTGGTGTAGAGCGCGCCCTTGCGGGTGCAGTAGCGGCGCGCCGCAAGCCCGATCGGCCCTTCGGTGGCGATGTGCACATGGTCGGGCGCCAGCTCCGTCATGCGCCGGGAGACAGCCCACCACGTCGGCAGGGCCACCCGAATGTCCCGGTAGGTGGGAAGTTCGACGGAGGCGAAGCCTTGCGGCGTCAGGAAGGACACCGAGGCGCCGAGGCGTTCGGCTTCGGCGGCCATGGCCTCGATCGAGCGGACGACTCCGTTGACTTGCGGGTGCCAGGCGTCGGTCGCGATGACGATGCGCATCAGGCTGCTGCCTTGATCTCCCGCGAGACAAGGGGTCCGCGGCTGGCCAGGACCATCTGACCGTTTTTCCGCCAGTGGATGATCTCCAGCTGGCCGTCCGCATTTTCCGCCACCGCCGTGCAGGATTCGACGAAATCGCCAGTGTTGACATAGGTCACGCCGCCGATGTCGCGCAAAGCCGCGTGGTGGATGTGCCCGCAGATCACGCCGTCGACCCCGTCCCGGGCAGCCAGTTCCGACAGGGCCGTCTCGAAGTCGCCGATGTAGTTGACGGCGTTCTTGACCTTCAGCTTCGCCCAGGCCGAGAATGACCAGTAGGGGAAGCCCAGCCGCCGGCGGATCGCATTGAAGGCCGTGTTGGTGTTGATGGCGACCGCATAGGCCCAGTCGCCGAGAAAGGCGAGCCAGCGCGCGTGCTGCACGACGATGTCAAACTCGTCGCCGTGCGTGACGAGGAAGCGGCGTCCATCCGCCATGACATGCGTGGCGGTGCGCTGGATCTCGACCCCGCCGAAGGTGTAGCCGATATAATCGCGGGCGAACTCGTCGTGGTTGCCGGGAACATAGACCATTCGCGCGCCCTTGCGGACTTTGCGCAGGAGCTTCTGCACCACGTCGTTGTGGGCCTGCGGCCAGTACCAGCCCGACCGGAGCCGCCAACCGTCGATGATGTCGCCGACGAGGTAGATCGTGTCGGCGTCATGCCATTTCAGGAAATCGAGCAGCAGCGC
>CAXTVD010000236.1:1283-6900 GCA_964247575.1 uncultured Lichenihabitans sp. | reverse complement strand
CCTGCTGATAGACGCCGACGGTCAGATCCTCGAGGGCCACTCGATCTCGGCCGGGCTCGACTATCCCGGCGTGGGACCGGAGCATTCCTGGCTGAAGGACATCGGCCGCGTCACCTACATCTCGGCGACGGACCGGGAGGCGCTGGAGGCCTTCCAGCTCTGCTCCAAGCTGGAAGGCATCATCCCGGCGCTTGAGCCGGCCCATGCGCTGGCCGCCCTGCTGACGCTTGCGCCCAAGCGCCCCGCCGACCATCTCATGGTGATGAACATGTGCGGCCGCGGCGACAAGGACATCTTCACCGTGGCCGACCACCTCGGCGGCATGTGACCCCCATGGAGACCCGCCTCGATCGCCGCTTCGCCGATCGCGCGGCGCAGAACCGCGCCGCGCTGGTGACCTTCATCACGGCCGGCGATCCCGACCCCGAGACGTCGGCCCGGCTGCTCCAAGCGCTGCCGGGGGCAGGGGCGGACGTGATCGAGCTCGGCATGCCCTTCACCGATCCCATGGCCGACGGCCCCGTGATCCAGGCGGCGGGCCTGCGGGCGCTCAAGGCAGGGCAGACGCTGGTCAAGACGCTCGCCATGGTCCGCGCCTTCCGGGCGGGCGATGCCGACACGCCGATCGTCCTGATGGGCTATTACAATCCGATCTACGTCTACGGGGTCGAGCGCTTCCTGCGCGACGCGCGGGAGGCGGGCGTCGACGGGCTCATCGTCGTCGATCTGCCGCCCGAGGAGGACGCCGAGCTGTGCCTGCCCGCCATGGCGGCCGGCCTCAACTTCGTCCGGCTGGCGACGCCGACGACCGACGACCGGCGCCTGCCGGCCGTGCTCGCGAACACCGCCGGCTTTGTCTACTACGTCTCGGTGACCGGCATCACGGGCCTGGCCCAGCCCGATTACGCCGCCGTCGCCGCGGCGGTCGCGCGCATTAAGCGCCACACTCATCTTCCCGTCGCGGTGGGCTTCGGTGTGAAGAGCCCCGCGGACGCGGCCAGCGTGGCCCGCCATGCCGACGGGGTCGTCGTGGGCAGCGCGCTGATCAGCGCGATCGCGGCCACGCTCGACGGCGACGGGCACGCCGGGCCAGGGACGGTGGATGCGGCCACCGCCTTTGTGCGGGAACTCGCCGCAGGGGTGCAGGGCGCGCGCCAGGGACAACGCTCATGAATTGGATGCTGAACGTCGTACCGCCGAAGATCCGGTCGTTCCTCAAGCGGGAGACCCCGGAGAATCTGTGGATCAAGTGCCCCGACAGCGGGCAGCTCGTCCACCACAAGGACCTCGAAGCCAACCTCTTCGTCGTGCCGGGGTCCGGCTATCACATGCGGATGGCGACCGACCTGCGCCTGCGCAGCACCTTCGACGGCGGGACCTGGACCGAGATCGCCGTCCCCGACGTGCTGCTCGACCCGCTGCGGTTCCGCGACGAGAAGCGCTACGTCGACAAGCTCAAGGAGGCCCGCCTCAAGACCGGGCTGAACGACGCGGTCAAGGTCGGAGCCGGCACGATCGAGGGCCTGCCGGTCACCGTGGCCGTACAGGATTTCGACTTCATCGGCGGGACGCTCGGCATGGCGGCCGGCGAAGCGGTGATCAGCGGCATCGAGCATGCGATCGCCAACCGGACGCCCTTCGTGCTGTTCGCGGCCTCCGGCGGGGCCCGCATGCACGAGGGCATGTTCTCGCTGATGCAGCTGCCACGCACCACCGTTGCGGTCGGCCGCCTGCGGGCCGCACGACTGCCCTACATCGTGGTGTTGACCAACCCGACGACGGGCGGCGTCACGGCGTCCTATGCCATGCTGGGCGACATTCACCTCGCCGAGCCCGGCGCGCTGATCGGCTTCGCCGGTCCGCGGGTCATCGAGCAGACCGTGCGCGAAAAGCTGCCCGACGGGTTCCAGCGCTCGGAATACCTGCATGCGCATGGCATGGTCGACCGGGTGGTGCCGCGCGCCGAGATGCGCGTCACCCTCGCGCGGCTGTGCGGGCTGCTCATGAACAGGCCGGTCGAGGTGGCCGCCGCCTTGCCAGCGGCGGCGTGAGAGACGCCTCCGCCGCGGCCGAGGCGATCCTCGCCCGCCTGCCGCAGCTGCACCCCAAGAAGATCGACCTGTCGCTCGGGCGCATCGAGCGCCTGCTGGGCGAACTCGGCCATCCCGAACGCCACCTGCCGCCCGTCATCCACGTCGCGGGAACCAACGGCAAAGGATCGACGGTCGCCTTCCTCCGGGCGATGCTGGAGGCGGCCGGCCGACGGGTGCACGTCTACACCTCGCCCCATCTCGTGCGCTTCAACGAGCGCATCCGGCTCGCCGCACCGGGCGGCGGCACCCTGATCGACGACACGGAGCTCGCCGACATCCTGGCTCATTGCGAGCGCGTCAATGCCGGCCAGTCCATCAGCCTGTTCGAGATCACGACCGCCGCGGCCCTGGTGGCGTTCACGCGCCACCCCGCCGACATGCTGCTGCTGGAGGTCGGCCTGGGCGGGCGGTTCGACGCCACCAACGTGCTGGACCGTCCGCTCGCGACCGTGATCACGCCCGTCTCGATCGACCATCCGGAGTTTCTCGGCACGACCGTGGAGCGCATCGCCTTCGAGAAGGCCGGCATCCTGAAACGGGGCGTGCCGGCGGTGTTCGCGGCACAGGATCCCGCGGCGCTGGCCGTGCTGGTCCGCGAAGCCGAGGCGCTGCGGGTGAGGCCGCTCATCGGCGGCCAGGACTTTTCCACGCGCGAGGAGAACGGCCGGCTCGTCTACGAGGACGATCACGGCCTGCTCGACCTCTCCTTGCCGCGTCTGGCCGGCCGGCACCAGCTGATCAACGCCGGCACGGCCATCGCCACGCTCCGACGCCTCGACCCGGAGTTTCCCGCGGCGGCGGTCGGGTCCGGCCTCCTCGACGCCGAATGGCCGGCCCGCCTGCAGCGCTTGACCCGCGGGACCGTGCTCGACCGCGTTCCGAAGGAGACCGAGGTCTGGCTCGACGGAGGCCATAATGCGGACGGGGGGCGCGTGCTTGCCGAGGCGATGGCGGATGCCGAGGAGCGGTTCAGCCGGCCGCTGATCCTGATCTGCGGGATGCTCGCGACCAAGGACGTTCAGGCCTTCCTTCGCCCGTTCGCCGGGCTCGCGCAGGATGTGCTGGCCGTGCCCATGGCGGGCGAGCACCAGGGGCGGTCCGCCACGGAGATGGTCGCCCTCGCGGAGGAGGTCGGCCTGCGGGCGTCCGCCTGCGATTCCGTCGAGGCCGCGCTGGAGCGGGTCCGGGCCGGCTGCGGCCCCGTGCCCCCGCGTCTGCTGATCACCGGCTCGCTCTACCTCGCCGGCGACATCCTCAGGCTGAACGGCACGCCACCGACCTGATGCGCCGCTAGGCCGGCGGCGCCTCGATCACGCTGACATGGGCGGCCACGACGCGCCAGCCGTCGGGGGTGCGCACCCAGCTCTGCATCTGCCGTCCCACCTTGCCCGGCGATCCCTGGCGCGTGAACAGCGTCGAGCAGGTCGCGAAATCCAGTCCGAAGGTCGTGATCACCGTGCGCGACAGGGTGCGGGAGAGGCCGGCGGCCGGTCGCGCCGCCCGGAACGCGGCGATGGCCGCGTAGCCGTAGAGGTTCTCGCCGCCGCCGTAGCGGATGGTCCGGTCGTCCTGCCAGAACAGCGTGTCGAGGGTCTCGACGTCGTTGCCGACCAGGGCCGCCTCGTAGCGCGCGAAAGCCTCCTCCACCTCCGCCCGCACCGCCTCGTCATCCACCACCATGCCACCATCCTCGATCCGGCCGGGGCTGGCGCAAGCCTTGCTAGCCGATTGTATACGCCGGCCCGCCGTGAGCTCCGATGATACCGCAATCCTTCGACTTCGCCACGCTGATGGGGTTCTACCGCGAGGGCGGGGATCCCCGCGCGGTCCTGCGCGAGGCCGTCAGCCGTCTCGAGGCACTGGGCGATCCCGGCATCTTCATCTCCCGGGTGACGGACGATGTCCTCGACGCCTCTGTCGACGCGCTCGGCCCCTTCGATCCGGAGGCCAAGCCGCTCTGGGGCCTGCCCTTCGCCATCAAGGACAATATCGACCTCGCCGGCCTGCCCACCACGGCGGCCTGCCCGGCCTTTGCCTACCAGCCCGCCGCAACCGCGGAAGCGGTGCGCCGCCTCCTGGCAGCCGGCGCAGTGCCGCTCGGCAAGACAAACCTCGACCAGTTCGCCACGGGCCTCGTCGGCCTGCGCACGCCCTATCCGCCCCCGCGCAACAGCTTCGACCCCGCCCTTGTCCCCGGCGGCTCCTCGTCGGGCTCGGCGGTCGCCGTCGCACGCGGCCTCGTCAGCTTCGCCCTCGGCACGGATACGGCCGGCTCGGGCCGGGTCCCGGCCGGTCTCAACAACATCGTCGGGCTCAAGCCGAGCCTCGGTGCCGTACCGGTCAGAGGGGTCCTGCCGGCGTGCCAGACCCTCGACTGCGTCTCGGTGTTCGCGCTGACCGTGCCCGATGCCTGGACGGTCCTCACCGCGATGGCCGGCTACGACGCGGAGGACCCCTGGTCCCGGCGCATCGACCTGGGCCGGCCGGGCGCGGCTCCCGGCCCTCTCCGCATCGGCATCCCCGACGCGGCAAGCCGGACCTTCGGCAAGGACCCGCTCGCGGCGGCAGCCTTCGACGAGGCGATCGATCTGCTGCGAGCCGACGGACATAGCCTCGTGGAGGTCGATCTCACACCCTTCTTCGACGTTGCCAAGCTCCTCTATGACGGAGCATGGGTCGCCGAACGCTATGCGGCCATCCGCGGCTTCATCGCCGACCATCCCGACGCCATTCACCCGACGACGCTCGCGATCACCAGGCAAGCGGAGCGCTTCACCGCGGCCGACGCGTTTGCCGGCTTCTACCGGCTTGCCGAACTGCGCCGGCGAACGGAGCCGGTCTGGTCCGACATCGACCTCCTGGCGGTGCCGACCTATCCGCGGCCCGTCAGCGTCGCCGAGGTGCTTGCCGATCCGATTGGCGCCAATGCGAGCCTCGGCACCTATACGAACTTCGTCAACCTGCTCGACCTCTGTGCCCTGGCCATTCCCGGTCCGTTCCGCGCTGATCTCCGCCCGGCAGGCCTGACGCTGATCGCCCCCGCCGGCCGGGACGCCAGTCTTGCTTCGGCAGGGACCGCATTCCATCGGGCCACGCAGGTCCAACTTGGCGCAACCGGCATGGCGCAACCGCGCTCGTCCTGGCCTTCAGAACCGGCTCTGGACGAGGGGATCGAGCTGGTCGCCGTCGGCGCCCACCTCTCCGGGTTGCCCTTGAATCGCGAGTTGGTTGCGCTTGGGGCGACCTTCGTCCGGGCGGTCGGAACGACACCCGATTACGCACTTTTTGCGCTGCCCGGGACGAGTCCGCCGAAGCCGGGAGTGGTACGCGTCGGCGAAGGCCGGGGCCGTTCCATTGCGACGGAAGTCTGGCGCCTTTCCCCGGACGCCTTCGGTCGGTTCGTGGCAGGCATCCCAGCGCCGCTCGCCATCGGGACGATCCGCCTCGCCGACGGTTCCCAACCCAAGGGCTTTCTCTGCGAGCAGGCCGGGCTTGCCGGAGCCCAGGACATCTCGCACCACGGA
>CAXTVD010000236.1:0-1273 GCA_964247575.1 uncultured Lichenihabitans sp. | reverse complement strand
GGCGTGCCTATCTCGCCTCCCGAGCCCCGTGATCGGCGGCATCGCTCTTGCACGCCGGGGCGGCCAGGGCAGACCCCTCGCGTACTGACGCACCCAAGGCTCAGGCATGGCAACGGTGCCGACCCAGGCTAAAACGACCAAGGCCGAGATCATCGCGCGCCGCCTGACCGAGGACATCGTCAGCGGACGCTACGCGCCCGGCTCGGCCCTGGACGAGACCGCGATCGCCGCTCGCTACGGAGTCTCCCGAACGCCGATCAGGGAAGCCATCCGGCAGTTGTCGGCGAGCGGCGTGGTGCAGAGCCGTCCGCACCGGGGCGCCATCGTCGCCGATCTGTCGGAACGACAGCTCGACGAGATCTTCGCCGTGATGGCCGATCTCGAGGCGCTGTGCGCCCGCGCCGCCGCCGTGGCGATGACGACGGCCCAGCGCGGCGCTCTGCAGTCTCTCCTGGACGCGTCACGCATCCTCGCCGAACGGGAGGACGAGGAGGGCTACAGCGTTCTCAACGAGCAGTTCCACGAGGCGATCTACCGTGGCTCGCACAACGCCTATCTCGGCCAGCTGACCGTGGAGACCCGCGCCAAGCTGGCCCCCTATCGGCGAGCCCAGTTCGTGACGGAGGGCCGCCTGGAGCGCTCCTTCGCCGAACATCAGCACGTGGTCGAGGCCATTCGAGCCCATGATCCCGGGCGGGCCTTCGACGCGATGCGCGCCCATATCGTCGTGGTGCGGACGGCGGTCGATCGCCTCGTCCAGGGCCGCCCTGAAGGGGAGTCCGCCGCATAGATTTTGAGCGATGGGACCGCTTTGCATACAATGCAGGCGTCCGCCCGCGTCGAAGGACGCCGACGCCGCCTCGGCTGCTGCTGGCATAGGGTTTGCCTGACACCATGCCGCGGGTCTGGCAAAGGCCGCTCCCGTGAGACAGCCTCGCAGGGGAGTGTGGGATGAGCATACAGGGCCTGAACCGTCGGCGGTTCCTGCAGGCAACGGCGGCCGGGGCAGTCGGCGCAGCGGCGGGATCGCTGCCGCTGAGCGCCAGAGCGGCCGAGGATCTGACGGTCGGCGTGGTCTATGTCGGCGCGCGAGACGATTTCGGCTGGAACCAGTCGCACGCCGTCGGCATCAAGGCGCTCAAGGACCTGTCCAACGTCAAGGTGGTCGAGGAGGAGAACGTCCCCGAGACGGACGCCGTCTCCAAGACCATGGAGTCGATGATCAACCTCGACGGCGCCAAGCTGATCCTGCCGACCTCCTTCGGCTACTACA
>CAXTVD010000235.1:0-6975 GCA_964247575.1 uncultured Lichenihabitans sp. | reverse complement strand
GCCGAGGATCGAGCCCATGCCGCCGATGACCACCACCGCGAACACCGTGATGATGAGGTCGGCCCCCATGTTCGGGTTCACCGCGTAGATCGGTGCCGCAAGGACCCCCGCGAGCCCCGCCAGCGCGGCGCCGAAGCCGTAGGTGAGCGTGACGAGCCGGGGCACGTCGATGCCGAAAGCCTCGGTCAGGGTCGCGTTCTCGGTCGCGGCGCGCAGGGTGGCCCCGAGCCGCGTCTTCTCGATGGCGAGCCAGGTGGCGAGGCAGACCGCGAGCGAGAACCCCACCACCCAGCCCCGGTAGTTCGGCAGGACCATGAAGCCGAGATTGCGGGCCCCTGTGAGCTGCGGGGGAATGCCGTAGGGCAGGCCCGACACACCGTAGATGTTGCGGAACACGCCCTGGATGATCAGCGCCAGCCCGAAGGTGAGCAGCAACCCGTAGAGCGGATCGAGGCCCTTCAACCGGGCGAGCAGGAGGCGCTCCACCGCCATGCCGAGCCCACCCACGATCAGCGGCGCGAGCACGAGCGTCCACCAGTAGCCGAGCCCGGCATAGGTCAGCAGCATCCACGCAGCGAAGGCGCCCAGCATGTAGAAGGCGCCGTGGCTGAAGTTGACGATGTTGAGCAGCCCGAAGATCACGGCCAGGCCCAGGCTCAGCAGCGCGTAGAAGGCGCCGTTGATCAGCCCGAGCAGGAGCTGGCCGAACAGGGCAGGGGCGGGGAGGCCGAAGATCGTGTGCATGGCGCTCAGGTGCCGTCCGGGTTCTCCCCCCGCCCGCTGGGAGAGGGTCGCCGAGGTTTGGTGGAGGGGAGCCTGACGGGCGGAGGAGCCGCTCGTCGTGAGCGATCGGGTGGACCGACGGGCCGAACCCCGGTCTGCCTCATCCCTTCACCAGCGGGCAGCCGCCCTCGTTGAGCGGACGGAACGCCTCGGCGGCGGGGATCGTGGAAACCAGCTTGTAGTAGTCGTAGGGACCCTTGGATTCCGCCGGCGTCTTGACCTCGAACAGGTACATGTCGTGCAGGGTGCGACCGTCGACGCGGATCGAGCCGCGGCCGAACAGGGGATCGTCGGTCGGGGTCTCCTTCATCTTGGCGAGAACCGCCGTCGCATCCTTGCTCTTGAGCGCGTCGACCGCCTTGAGATAGTGCATCAATCCGGCATAGACGCCCGCCTGCACCATGGTCGGCATCTTCCCGCCGTTGCGTGCTGCAAAGCGCCTGGACCAGGCGCGCGTGCCTTCGTTGAGGTCCCAGTAGAAGGCCTCGGTGAGGCTCAGTCCCTGCGCGGCCTCGAGGCCGAGCGCATGCACGTCCGACAGGAAGACGAGCAGGCCGGCGAGTTTCTGGCCGCCCTGGGTCAGGCCGAACTCGGACGCCTGCTTGATCGCGTTGACGGTGTCGCCGGCCGCATTGGCGAGGCCGATGACGTCGGCCTTGGAGGCCTGGGCCTGGAGCAGGAAGGAGGAGAAGTCGGTCGCCGGGAACGGCACGTTGACGCTGTCGACCACCGTGCCGCCACCTGCCGTGACGATCGCAGCGGCGTCGCGCTCGAGCGTGTGGCCGAAGACGTAGTCGGCCGTCAGGAAGAACCAGCTCTTGCCGCCGCTCTTGACGATGGAGCCCGCCGTGCCCTTGGCCAGCGCGTAGGTGTCGTAGGTCCACAGGATCGTGTTGGGCGAGCATTGCTTGCCCGTGATGTCGGAAGCCCCCGCGCCCGAATCAATGAACACCTTGTTCTTCTCGCGCGTGATCTGCGAGACCGCCAGCGCGACCGAGGAGGTCGGCACGTCCATGATCACGTCGACCCCGTCCTGGTCGTACCATTGCCGCGCGATGTTGGCGCCGATATCGGGCTTGTTCTGGTGGTCGGCCGAGACGATGTCGACCGCGATCCCCTTGTCGGCTGCCTTGAAGTCCTCCACCGCCATGCGGGCCGCCACCACCGATCCTTCGCCGCTGAAATCGGCGTAGATTCCCGAGCGGTCGTTGAGCACGCCCACCTTGAGTGCGATGTCGGCGGCCGTGGCCGGCCGTCCGGCCGCCAGCGCGAGCAGGGTCGCGGCGGCGATCAGCAATGGTTTGCGCATGGATCCTCCCTTGGCCGCCGTGCGGCTGCTCTTGTCGTCAGACGGCGAGATAGCCGTGCAGCTTTTCCCTGTTCCGCTCAAGATCGGCGTTGGCGACGCTGTCGATCACACGACCTTGCTCGATGATGTAGTGGCGGTCCGCCACGGTTTCGGCGAAGCGGAAGTTCTGCTCGACGAGCAGCACGGTGAAGCCCTCCCGCTTCATCCGGCCGATCGTGCGGCCGATCTGCTGCACGATCACGGGGGCGAGACCCTCGGTCGGTTCGTCCAGCAGCAGCAGCCGCGCTCCCGTGCGCAGGATGCGGCCGATCGCCAGCATCTGCTGCTCGCCGCCGGAGAGCCGTGTGCCGGGACTGCCCAGCCGCTCGCGCAGGTTCGGGAAGAGGTCGAGAACCTGGGCCGTCGTCAGCCCGCCCGGCCGCACCACCGGCGGCAGAGCGAGGTTCTCCTGCACGCTCAGGCTCGCGAAGATGCCGCGCTCCTCCGGGCAGTAGCCGATGCCGCGTCGCGCGATCAGCCGCGAGGGCAGATCGATCAGTTCGGCGCCCTCCAGCCGGACCGATCCCTCGCGGCGGGCCAGCACCCCCATGATGGCACGCAGGATGGTGGTCTTGCCCGCGCCGTTGCGGCCGAGCAGCGTGACCACCTCGCCGTCGGGCACGTCGAAGTCGACGCCGTGGAGCACCTGCGAGGCGCCGTACCAGCCCTTCAGGCCGCGCACGGCGAGGAGCGGGCGGGCCGCCTCAGGCATGCCCCACGCCGATATAGGCCTCAACCACGCGTTCATCCTTGCCGACCACGGCATAGGGTCCCTCGGCCAGCACGCGCCCGCGCGCCAGAACCGTGATGGTGTCGGAGATCGCCGCGACGACGGACAGATTGTGCTCCACCATCAGCACCGTCCGCCTGGCGGCCACCGCCTTGATCAGGGCCGCGATGCGGTCGATGTCCTCGACCGCCATGCCGGCCATCGGCTCGTCCAGCAGCATCAGTTCGGGGTCGAGGGCGAGCGTGGTGGCGATCTCGAGGGCGCGCTTGCGGCCGTAGGAGAGATCGGCGGCGCGATCGCCGGCGTGCTCGGCCAGCCCGACCTCGTCGAGGAGCGCGTGGGCCATGGCGTCGAAGCCGTTCAAGACCGTTCCGGATCGCCAGAAGTCGTAGTTGCCGCCGCGCTTGCGCTGCAGGGCCACCCGGACATTCTCCAGCACCGTCAGCAGCGGGAACACGGCCGAGATCTGGAACGAACGCACGAGGCCGAGCCGGGCCACCGCCGCCGCCCCGGTGCGGGTGATGTCACGCCCGTTGAAGACGATCTGCCCGCGGGTCGGGGTGAGGAATTTGGTGAGCAGGTTGAAGCAGGTCGTCTTGCCGGCACCGTTCGGCCCGATCAGCGCATGGATCGAGCCGCGCCGGACGGTGATGTCGACGTCGTCCACGGCCACGATCCCCCGGAACGTCTTCGAGAGTCCCCGCGCCGTCAGAATGGCATCGACCATGCGCCTCCCCGATCGCCCCGACGAGTGACCCGTTGTTGAGGAATGCTAGGCCGACCCGGCCGCGTATGGCAATCACCTCGCCTCGCCTCCTGCACGACCGGGTCAAGCCGGAAAAATGACAGCGCTACCACTTTCGTTGGTGACAGCGCTGTCATGACGTGCTCCATTGCGGCCAACGAAAAGCCGAACGGCAGCACAGGAGAGGAAGCGGATGGGTGAGGCCCGACTGCAATCGGTGGCCGTCGTCGGCCTGGGCTCGATGGGCCTGGGCGTTGGCCAGTCGCTCCTGCGCGCCGCCATGCCGGTGTCGGGCTACGATCCGGACGGGGTCGCTCTTCAGAAATTCGTCGATGCGGGCGGGCGGCCGGCGGGCAGTCCGGACGAGGCGGCCCGGGATGCCGATGCCGTGGTCGTGGTCGTGGTGAATGCCGCCCAGACCGAGGCGGTCCTGTTCGGACAGGCCGCCTCTGGCGGTGTCGTGGCGGCCATGCGGCGTGGCGGCGTGGTCCTGTCGTCGGCGACCATGTCGCCTCAGGATGCCCGGCGCTTCGCGGCGCGCTGCGAGGAGGCGGGCGTTCTTTATCTCGACTCGCCGATGAGCGGCGGCATGGCGCGGGCCGCGAGCGGCGAGCTGACCATGATGGCCTCGGGCCGTCCCGAAGCCTTCGAGCGCGCCGAGCCCATCCTCGCGGTCATCGCCAAGACCGTCTACCGGCTCGGGGACGAAGCGGGCATCGGGGCCTCCTTCAAGATGGTCAACCAGCTCCTGGCGGGCGTCCACATCGCCGCCGCCTGCGAGGCGATCACCTTCGCCAAGCGGCTCGGGCTCGACATCGACAAGGTCTTCGAGGTGATCACCGCCTCGGCCGGCAACTCCTGGATGTTCGAGAACCGCATCCCGCATGTGCTCGCAGGCGACTACCGGCCGGCCAGCGCGGTCGACATCTTCACCAAGGATCTCGGGATCGTGGCCGACATGGGCCGGGCCGAGAAGTTTCCGACCCCGCTGGCGGCCAACGCCCTGCAGCTGTTCCTGATGACCTCGGCCGCCGGCATGGGCCGCGACGACGACGCCTCGGTCGCCCGCCTCATCGCCAAGGTGACCGGGCTCGATCTTCCGAAGATGAACTCGACGATGTGATGGGGCGAACGGCCGGCCACCAGCAAGGTGGACGCCAGGGAGGACACCAATCGTGCGTGACAGTCCGGCAACCGCCGTCATTCCCCTGAGCCCGACCGGGTTCGGCAGCCGCTGGAGCGCCCTGCTGCAGGTGCGCGAGCTCAACGTGCTCACGGCCCTTCTGGTCGTGGTCGCGCTGATCAGCTTCTCGACGCCCTACTTCCTGACGACCGACAACCTGATGGGCGTGTTCCGCTCCTTCTCGCTGATCGTGATCATGTCGATCGGGATGGTGATGGTGATCATCACCGGCGGCATCGACTTGTCGGTCGGCTCCGTGATGGGCCTGTCCTCGCTCGTCACCGCGCTCGGCTTCCAGTCCGGCCTGCCCACGATCGTCTGCATCCTGGGCGGACTGGTCACCGGGTTGCTGTTCGGGCTGTTCAACGGGGTGCTCATCACCGCGGTGCGCCTGCCGCCGTTCATCGCCACGCTGGGCTCGCTCAGCATCGGGCGTGGCCTGATGTACATGATCACCCACGGCGTTCCGCTGACGCCCGACACGCCCGACATCTTCTCGGAGATCGGGCAGGGCTATGTCGGGCTCGTGCCGATCCCGGTCGTCATCATGCTCGTCATGACGGTCATCTTCTCGACCCTGATGCGCAAGACGCGCTTCGGGCGGCACGTCTACGCGACCGGCGGCAACGAGCAGGCGGCGCGGCTCAGCGGCGTCAAGACGGCACGGGTCAAGCTGCTGGTCTACATGCTGTCCGGGCTGATCGCGGCCATGGCCGGCGTCGTGAGCTTCTCGCGCTATCTTTCGGCCGAGCCGGCCTCGGGCTTCGGGGCCGAGCTCGACGTGATCGCGGCGGCCGCCATCGGCGGCGCCAGCCTGTCGGGCGGCGTCGGCAGCGTGGAGGGCGCCATCATCGGCGCGGCCCTCGCCGGCATCATCGCCAACGGCGTGGTGCTGATGAACATCGACACCTACGCCCAGCAGGCCATCACGGGCGCCGTGATCCTCATCGCCGTCAGCCTGGACGTCTGGCGCAGTCGAAGCAGAGGAGGCTAGGCCGCCGAGCACATCCAGCCAGACCGAACAGCGGGCGATGCGTCCGACACTCAATCAATCAAGCTTCAAGGGAAAAGGGAAACGAGCATGACCAAGGCCACACAGATCTCCATCGCGGCGCTGCTCCTGGCGCTGCCGCTCTGCACCGCTTCGACCAGCTTCGCCAAGGACGCCAAGGACATCGTTGTCGCGGTGATCCCCAAGGTGGCGGTGCCGTTCTTCGACGATTGCAACAACGGCGCCAAGGCGGCCGCGGCGGCCGACGGCGTGCAGTACCAGTGGGTGGTGCCGCAGAACACCCAGGGCTCCACCCAGGTGAAGATCATCGAGGACCTGATGGCCAAGAAGGTCGACGGGATCGCCATCTCGGTGAACGAGCCCAAATCGGTGGAGTCGATCATCAAGAAGGCCGTCGCGAGCGGCATCAAGGTGCTGACCTACGATTCCGACTCCGCCAAGAGCGGCCGCAGCATGTATATCGGCACGAACAACGGCTCGGCCGGCGAGACCATGGGCGAGTCGATGGCCAAGGCGCTCGACGGCAAGGGCGAGGTCGCCATCGTCACCGGCCAGCTCGACGCCGCAAACCTCAACGAGCGGATCGCCGGCATCAAGAAGGCGCTCGCCAAGTATCCCGACATCAAGATCGTGGCGACCGAGGGCACCGAGGACGACCTCGCCAAGGCGGTGTCGGTGGACGAGGCGCTGTTCCGCGGCCATCCCAACCTCAAGGGCATCTTCGGCGTGAGCCAGGTCGGCGGCCCGTCGGTCGCCAAGGTCATGGACACCAAGGAGTTCGGCTCCAAGAAGGGCGCCGTGAAGGTGTTCGCCTTCGACGACCTTCCCGACACCGTCAAGGGTGTGAAGGAGGGCTTCATCCAGGGCATCATGGTGCAGCGGCCCGTGACCATGGGCAAGCTCGCGGTCGACCACCTCGTCGCCCAGATCGACGGCAAGGAGACCGATCCGAAGGACCTCGACACGGGCGTCACCGTGGTCGATGCCTCCAACCTCAACGGCTACACCAAGTAGCGGCACCCCTGTCGGAGGGGCGCCTCGGGCTCCCCTCCGGTCCTCTCGGATCGAGACGCCATGCCCATGCAGCCCTCGCCGTTGCAGCCCTTCCTCGAGATGCGGGACGTGTCCAAGACCTTTCCCGGGGTCCGGGCGCTGAACAAGGTCGACCTCGAGG
>CAXTVD010000234.1:0-7008 GCA_964247575.1 uncultured Lichenihabitans sp. | reverse complement strand
CCTCCTCGATCTTCCATTCGATCGGCAGGCCGTGGCAGTCCCAGCCCGGCACGTAATTGCTGTCGCGCCCGAGCATCTGCTGGGAGCGCGTCACGAGGTCCTTCAGGATCTTGTTGAGGGCATGGCCGATATGGATGTTGCCGTTGGCGTAGGGCGGTCCGTCATGCAGCACGAACTTGGCACGCCCCTGCCCCGCCTGCCTCAGCCGGCCATACAGATCGAGCGACTCCCAGCGGGCGAGAAGCTCGGGCTCCTTCTTGGGCAGGCCGGCCCGCATGGGAAAATCGGTCTGCGGCAGGAACAGCGTCGAGGCGTAGTCGTGCTCGTCGGCTCCGTTCGGCGCGGGGCGGGTCCTGGTGTCATCCATGAGGTCAGCCGTGGTGTCGGGGCCGAGCGGCTCACGGGTGGGGTAAGGCGAGCCCTGGCAGAAAAAGGTGACGCGACCCGCGAAGGTCAGGCCCGACGCCGTTTAGGCGCGGGCCGATCGAATCGGCGGGGCGGAAGACCGGACGAGGAGCGCCATGGGTCGTGCCATACCAGAGGTGGACGCGGGTGGAAAGGGATCAGCGCCCCGGGACGTCGCGGAGGGACAGCGGCCCCGTGCCCGCCGATGCGTCCCTGTGACGGGCAAGATAGGCGAGCAGCGCGAAGGTCGTGACGCCGCCGAGGAATACGCAGGCCGCCACGAACAGCATCGGCAGCTGCACGCTCCCGGTCTGGTCCCGGATCCAGGGCACCACGTTCTGGGCGACGAATCCGCCGAGGTTGCCGACCGAATTGATGGCGGCCAGTCCCGCCGCCGCCGAGGCGCCGGTCAGGAACCGGGAGGGCAGCGTCCAGAAGACGGGCTGCGCGGCGAAGATGCCGGCCGCCGCCAGGCAAAGGCAGCCGAATTGCACGGCGTGGCCCGGCAGCACCACGCTGAGCACGAGGAACAGGGCCCCGAACAGGGCCGGGCCGGCGATGAACAAGGTGGTGTGGCCGGTGCGGGCGGCGAGCTTCGGCACGCCCCACAGCGCGGCCGCGACGATGACCCACGGGATGATGTTGATCAGCCCGTTGACGGTGTTCGACACGCCGAAGGCTTTGACGATGGTGGGAAGCCAGTAGCTGATCCCGTAGGCGCCGAGCGGCAGCGACACGTACCACAGAGCGAGGAACAGCACCCGGCGGTCGAGCAGCGTGGCGAACGGGTTGCGGTGCGTCGTCTTGGCCCCCGCCTCGTCCTCCTGGCGAAGCGTGTCGCGCAGCCAGGTTTTCTCCCCGGCATCGAGGAAGGAGGCCTGCTCCGGATGGTCGTCGAGGTAGAACAGCGTGACGACGCCCGCGATCACGGCGGGGACCCCCGTCACCAGGAACACCCACTGCCAGCCCTTCAGGCCCAGCGCCCCGTCGAGGTCCAGCAGCGCTCCCCCGAGCGGAGCCCCGACGGCATTGGCGATCGCGCTGTAGAACATGAAGGAGCCCACCATCCGCGCGCGATAGGCAAAGGGGAACCACAGCGTCAGCAGATAGAGCACGCCGGGAAAGAACCCGGCCTCGCAGGCGCCCAGCAGGAAGCGGAGCACATAGAACATCACCACGTTCTGGGTGAAGCCGAGCGCGATGGTGACAATGCCCCAGGTGATCATGATGCGGGCGAACCAGCGGCGCGCACCCACCCGTTCCAGGATGACGTTGCTGGGAACCTCGAAGATGAAGTAGCCGATGAAAAAGAGCGACGCGCCGAGGCCGTAGACGTATTCGGTCAGGCCGAGGTCGCTCACCATCTGCAGCTTGGCGTAGCTGACGTTCTGCCGATCGACATAGGCGATCAGGTAGATGATGCCGACGAAGGGCAGCAGGCGACGGGTGATGCGGGCGATCGTCTCTGGGCGGTCGGCCAGTTTGGGTCCCGCAAGGTCCACCACGCATCCCTCCGCTTTTTTTGGCACCATGCACGCCGGCCGCCGCGACGTCCAGGCGGGTCGCGGCCCGGATCGGACCAGAGGCCGTCAGGCCTGGGGCTGGCGCCTGTAGAGCTCCAGGGCGACGCGCGCCTTGGCCTCGTCGCCCTTCATGGCGCGGATGAGATCGTCGATCCCGTCGAACTTCTCCTCGCCGCGAACCCAGTCGATGAAGGCGACGTCCAGCGTGCGCCCGTAGAGGTCGCCCGCGAAATCGAAGAGGTAGGTTTCGAGCAGCGGCGCGCCATTGTCGAAGGTGGGCCGGCGGCCGAAGCTCGCGACCCCTCCCGCGGCGAGGCCCGGACCCTCCACCGTCACCGCGTAGATGCCGTGGGCGAGGCGGGACGAGGGATCGAGGCGCATGTTGGCCGTGGGATAGCCGAGCGTCCGCCCGAGCTTCTGGCCGTGCAGCACCTCCCCGACGACAAAGAAGGGGTGGCCAAGCAGGCGGGCCGCGAGCGCGACGTCACCCCTGGCCAAGGCATCGCGGGTGGCGGTCGAGGACACGGCCGTCAGGTCGCCGAGCGGATCGGCGGTGATCTTGTCGATGACCTCCACCGCAAAGCCGTAGCGCGCGCCGGCAGCCTTGAGGAAATCGGGGGTGCCGCCGCGCCCCTTGCCGAAATGGAAATCGTAGCCGACGACGGCCGCCGCGATCCCGAGCCGGTCCACGAGGATCGTGCGCACGAAGTCCTCGGCGGTCAGCGCTGCCATGGTCTCGTCGAAGGGTAGCACGACCATCCCCGCGACCCCGAGCCGGGCGAGCGCCTCGGCCTTGGACGACTGCGGCGAGAGCCGGAAAATGACCGGTCTCCCCGCGAAGTAGTCGGCCGGATGAGGCTCGAAGGTGCAGACCGCGCAGGGGCGGCCCAGACGATCCGCCAGGGCCATGGCCCGTGCGATCACCGCCTTGTGGCCGCGATGGACGCCGTCGAAATTGCCGAGGGCGACGACGGCGCCGTGCAGACCGTCCGGAACGGGAGACGGGTTCCACCCCAAGGCATGGACGATGAAGGGGGAGCCGCCCCCCGAGGCTCCGCTCATGACGGCCGGGGATCCCGGAGACGGGATCGGCGAGAACCGGCGCTCATCGTGATCGACCCGCGGCGGCACCAGGCAACGCCATGCCCGGCGCGTGCCGTCCGCCTGCCCGCGCCATCGGCTTCACCAGACAAGATTCGGAATGGCCGCGAACGGCTTCTGGTCCAGACCGGACAAGCGTTCCTCGTAGGCGAGCGGGATCGGCACCGCGTCACCGTCGGGGTGGAAGTCGTTGCGGTGGATGCCCGTGGTCACGAACAGGATGCCGAGGCCCTCATTCGTGGCCCCCGCGACGTCGGTGACCAGACCATCGCCGATCGCGAGCACGCGCGCCCGGTCGAGAGGCCGGCCCGCCCGCCTGGATGCGAGCGCGAGGGCGGCCTCGTAGATCGGCGGGTGCGGCTTGCCCGCCAGCACCGTCTTGCCGCCAACGCCCCGATAGGCCTCGGCGAGTGCTCCGCCGCAATAGATCAGCTTCTCCCCGACATGCACGACGATGTCGGGATTGGCGCAGATCATCGGCAGGTCGCGGCGGCGCATCGTGGCCAGCGCCAGGGCGTAGTCGGCCGGCGTCTCGATCCGGTCGTCGAACAGCCCGGTCACCACCACGCAGTCGGCCGCCTCGAGATCGGTCAGCCGCGCCACGCGCCCCGTCTCGCGCCGAACCGCCTCGAACAGCGCGAGATCGCGGGGAGGCCCGATATGGTAGAAGCTCCGGTCGCCCGCCTCGGCAATGGCCGCGATCGTGACATCCCCCGACGTGATGATCCCGTCATAGGCGTCCGCCGGAACGCCGAGCTCCGTGATCTGCTCGTGCACGGCCTCCCAGGGCCGGGGCGCGTTGGTGATGAAGATGACGGTCCCGCCCGCGGCGCGGAACCGTGTCACGGCGTCGACGGCGGCCCTGAAGGCCTGTCGGCCGTCGTGCATCACTCCCCAGAGGTCGCACAGCAGGGCATCGTAGCGTCCCTCCAGAGCGGCGAGACCGGCGATGACGACCGGGGCGGCGGACGCGGGCGCGCTGGGCGGGTTGACTGACATGCCGCGCCGCTACAGTTCGTCGTCGGGGCTGTCAAGCTGCGGCGACCGGGCTTGTTGCCCGCACCAACCCTCGTCATGGTCGAGAGCCGACCTGCCGCACGCCCAACCCCAAAGGTGCCATGGCCCGCTATTTGTCGATTGCGCAGCACGACTCCGCCACGCCGCGGCCGATCCACGGGGTGCTCACCGGCACGCCGTACAAGCGGCTGGTCGTCTCCGCTCTGCCCGGCGTCCGGCCGGACGGCACCCTGCCCGAGGGTCTGCCGGCACAGGCCGAGCAGGCCTTCGAGAACCTCGCGCAACTCATCGAGATCGCCGGCCTGCGCCGCGAGGACATCGTCAGCCTCACGGCCTTCGTCGCGGCCTCGGGGGCCAAGGCGATGATGCATCGGGTCGCGGCAGCCAAGCTCGGCGGCCTCCGGCCTGCAACGGCCGTACGGCAGGTGATCAGCCTGTCGCAGGCCGGTTGTATCGTCGAGCTCGACGCGGAGGTGCTCAGCGAGACCTGAGCCGGGAAGCGCCTTGCGCACGATCGAGTTCCGGCTATACGAGCCGCGCCCCTTCGGCCACGCACGGCCGGAGTCCTGAAGGAGAACAGTCATGTCGATCTCGCCGATCAAGCCGCTCTTCACCGCCCACGCCACGGCCGTCGGCGGTCGCAACGGCACCACCAAGGCCGACGACGGATCCGTGAGCGTGACCCTGTCGGTCCCGAAGGAGATGGGGGGGCCGGGCAAGAGCGGCACGACGACGCCCGAGCACCTGTTCGCCACCGGCTATGCCGCCTGCTTCGGCGGCGCGCTCGACTTCGTCGCCAAGCAGCAGAAGGTCGACGCCACGGGTGCGACGGTCACCTGCGCCGTGTCGATCGGCCCGCGCGATGCCGGCGGCTTCGGCATCGCCGTCAAGCTGGACGTCGTCGATAAGTCAATCCCGCAGGCCCAGCTGCAGAAGCTGGCCGACGAGACACACGAGAAGATCTGCCCCTACAGCCATGCCACGCGCGGCAACGTCGACGTCGCCATCACGGTCGAGGGCGCCTGATCCTGCTTGTCCGTCCCGCCTGAAAACAGGGGGCGACGAAAGCACCGCACTTTCCTATAGTCCCGCGCGGAACCCCGACGACTCCGCGCGAGACCCCTCCCATGCCGCACTCCTCCGCCGCCCGCTCCATCGATGCCGGCGCGCCGAACGATCTCGACGCCTTCTGGCTTCCCTTCACGGCCAACCGCTCGTTCAAGAAGAATCCGCGCCTGGTGGCGCGGGCCAAGGGCATGTTTTTCTACACTCCCGAGGGTCGCGCCGTGATGGATGGCACGGCGGGCCTGTGGTGTTGCAACGCCGGGCACAACCGCGAGCCGATCGTGCAGGCGATCCAGGCCCAGGCCGCCGAACTCGATTTCGCCCCGACCTTCCAGTTCGCCCATCCCAAGGCCTTCCAGCTGGCCTCGCGCATCGCCGCGCTCGCCCCGGCCGACCTCGACCACGTGTTCTTCTGCAACTCGGGATCGGAGGCGGTCGACACCGCCCTCAAGATCGCCATCGCCTACAACAACGTGACCGGGAACGGCTCGCGCACCCGGCTCATCGGGCGCGAGCGCGGCTATCACGGGGTCGGCTTCGGCGGCATCTCGGTCGGCGGGATCGTGACCAACCGCAAGTTCTTCGGCTCGCTGCTGGCGGGCGTCGATCACATGCCGCACACCTATAACCGGGAGCATCAGGCCTTCACCAAGGGCGAGCCCGAATGGGGCGCCCACCTCGCCGACGACCTCGAGCGGATCGTGGCGCTGCACGACGCCTCGACCATCGCCGCGGTGATCATCGAGCCGATGGCGGGCTCGACCGGCGTGCTGCCGCCCCCGCAGGGCTACCTCAAGCGCCTGCGCGCCATCTGCGACAAGTACGGCATCCTGCTGATCTTCGACGAGGTCATATCCGGCTTCGGCCGGCTCGGCGCTCCCTTCGCGGCCGAGCGCTACGGCGTCGTGCCCGACATGATCTGCTTCGCCAAGGGCGTCACCTCGGGCGCCGTGCCGATGGGCGGCGTGATCGTGCGCCGGGGCATTCACGATGCCTTCATGAACGGGCCCGAGCACGTCATCGAACTGTTCCATGGCTACACCTATTCGGGCCATCCGCTCGCCGCTGCCGCGGGTCTTGCCACGCTCGACCTCTATCGGGACGAGAACCTCTTCGAGCGCGCCAAGGCGCTGGAGCCGATCTGGGCCGACGCCATCCACGGGCTCAAGGGCCTGCCCAATGTGCTCGACATCCGCACCGTGGGCCTCGTCGCCGCCATCGACCTCGCCTCCAAGCCCGACGCCTACGGCGCCCGCGCCTACGCCGCCCTCGAGACCGCCTTCCACGACCATGCCCTGATGGTCCGCAGCACGGGCGACACCATCGCCCTCACGCCGCCGCTGATCATCACCGAGGCGGAGATCGGCGAGATCGCGGACAAGGTCGGCCGGGTCATTCGCGCCGTCGCCTGAGCGGTGGCCGCGGGCTTGCCCTGCCTGCGAGCGCGTTGACTTGCCCTGCGACTTCGCCTAACGAGCGCTCTTCATCGGCCTGCCTTGGCGCGCCGCATGAAAGCCGGCGGCTTGGGTTTCGACCCGCTCCGGCGACGCGACCCGCGGTTTTCCACTCCCCGTAGTGAAGACCTGTCGGCCCGCCGGCGTCCCGCAAGGGGCGTCGAAGGGCAGGAGGAGGGCGCGTTCCTCAATCGATGTAACGCGAGGACGCGGAATGACGAAGCGCGCAGAAGCAAAGTACAAGATCGACCGGCGGCTCGGCCAGAACATCTGGGGCCGGCCCAAGAGCCCGGTCAACCGCCGCGAATACGGCCCCGGCCAGCATGGCCAGCGACGCAAGGGCAAGCCGACCGATTTCGGCACGCAGCTCAAGGCCAAGCAGAAGCTGAAGGGCTACTACGGCAACATCTCCGAGAAGCAGTTCCGGAAGTATTATGCCGAAG
>CAXTVD010000233.1:0-7040 GCA_964247575.1 uncultured Lichenihabitans sp. | reverse complement strand
AAAGGCGACGCAATCCTTGAGCCGGGACAGGTCCTTGCCCAAGGCGGAGCGGAACGCCTCGGGTTGGTGCTCGAGGTTGGCGCCATGGATCCCGACGACCAGGCGCGAGCGCTCCTCGGCCGTCAGCAGGCGGAGCGCCCGCAGCAGCACGTCGAGGCCCTTGAACGGCGTGATCTGCCCGAAGAAGCCAAGCCGCATCTGGCCCGGCGGCCGGGAGAGAGCGCGACGCGTCCCGTCGGGGACGTCCACCCGGCCGAGCACATTGTCGACGACGGCGATCCGCTCGCGTGGCAGGCCCCACCCTTCGAAGCGGCCGGCGAGGAACCGGCTGGGCGCGACGAAGCGGGCCACCTTGCCGAACTGGACGGCGAACATCCTCTGCCGCAGGAAGAACTTGGCCGCGCTGATCGCCGGAAAGCAGGCCGAGCACTCCGAGGGCGACCAGGCCCGGCAGAGGGCGCCGTTCGTCTTCACCATCTGCCCGTCGCGGTGACAGATCGGGATGAATTCGTGCAGCGTCAGGACCACCGGCACGCCGAGCCGGTCGAAGATGTCGATGATCTCGACGCTCCAATGCACGAAGTGGTGGATGTGGACGACCTCCGGCCGCAGGCGCTCGCAGATCTCCTCCAGCATGGCGAACAGGGCGTCGTAGTCGAGCGAGGCGAACGAGAACCGGTCGAAGCCGGGCGGGGCCGCCAGCAGTTCGTCCATGCGTCCCCGGAACGCTCCGGTCCGCGCCGCATGGCCGATCGAGGCCGCCGCGGCGAAGGCCAGAAAGGTCGCCTCCACCTCGGCACTCGCCTTGAGCTGCTGGAACAGCGCATAGGCCGCGCGTTCGGCCCCGCCGGCGGCAAGGTCGGGATGACCGTGGGACAGGACGAGGACGCGCATCGGGTTAGAGCACCGGCATGGCGCAGTCGTCCATCCAGGTCCGGTGGAGGAGGGCCCGATCCATGAGTGCGCCGGCTCTCGTCCGCGGGTTCTCCGGGCGGGCGCCATCGGCCGCTTCGACGTGATAGACGGGTCCGAGCCGACACAGGCCGATCGCGTCGCCCCTCGACCGCACCCTCAGGCAGAAATCGGCCGCTGCCGCCGCGGCCTCCCGGTAGCCGTCGGCGAAGCCCCCGACAGCGTCGTAGAGGCGACGGGACACGAGCATCAGGGCGCCCGTCACGCTCTCGGTCGGGACGATCGCGGCCTCGACGGTGCCGGGCGGCAGTCCCTTGCCGGGGTGCTCGAGGGCGAGGCCGCTTGGACCGGGGGTCCGGCGGCCGATGCGGACGCCGTCGTGCTGCACGGTCCCGTCCTCGAACAGCAGCCGGAAGCCGACCAGCCCGAACAGGCCGGCCCTGATGCTCGCGGCGGCGGCGTCGAGGGCGGCCGCGGTGTCGAGCCACACGGCCGCGTCCATGAACAGCAGCAGGTCGCCGCTCGCCTCCGCCGCGCCGGCCGCCGCGGCCCGCCCGTGGCCCTGGCGTCGCGCGCTCCAGACCAGCTTCAGCCCGGCGCGGACCGCGTGCGAGCGGCTGCTCAGGACGGCCCTCGCCTCGGCGGCCAAGGCCGGATCCTCGCAGACCAGCACCCACTCGCCGACGGCGCCGAGCGCCGCCTGCATGTGCAGGATCGAGTGCAGGAAGAAGAGGTCGGACCGGATGATCACGACGACGCTGATCGCGGTGGACGCCCCGTGCCGGTCTCCCCACTGCTCGACCTGCCATGCGGACGCCGGCCGATGCTCGGCCATCAGCGGCGCGAGGAGGCCGACGGCCTGGTCCTCCGTCAGGCCGATGCGGGACAACAACCGGTCCGCGAAGCTCGCCACGTCTCCCTCGCCGGCCACGTCCAGCACGCGGCTGACCAGGGCGCCCGCGTCGTCCACCGCCCCGACCGTCACGCGCAGAGGCCGGCGGCGCCCGGACGGAACGACGGCGAGAACGCCGTGGCCATCGCCGCGTACGCGCCGCCCCGTGCCGTGCAGGTGATCGGTGACGTCGCGGCGCGGGACGACGAGCAGCTCGCCCGCGGCCGCCATCCAGGTCAGGTCCTCGTTGGCGACGACCACGGCCCTGTGGATCGCATCGGGGACCCAGAACTCGACGCCGATCGCAAGATCGCCGAGGGCGCCGCGCTCGATCCGGGCGTCGCCGAAGAGCGGAGCGTCGTCGCCGCGACCCACGGCGCGGAACAGCTCGATCCGCGTCCGATCGGCGATCAGGCCGGCCTCGATCGCCCGCTCGACCAGGGCCCGCCCGACGGGATCGGGCGCCCCGGACCGACCAATGGTCCTGACCGGCTCGAGAATTGCGCTCCACCGGTCGCCCAAGCCGCATTCGAGGACGCGGTCGTCATCGAGATCGCGCCACTGGTCGAGGCTCAGGTCGAAGACGGTGATGAAACCGAAGGTCGTGAAGGCCGGGTCGAGCTTCAGATGATCGAGCGCCTGGCCGACATCGGGCCGGCTGGTGCGAACCGAGCGGGCCGCGGTGAACTCGCGTGGGGGACAACCCCAGTCCGGTGTGGCACGGACCCTGTCCGGAAGCTCCCGTGAGCTGCACCAGCCCTCGACGATCAGGAAGCCCAGGACGACGACCGCCCGCTCCGCGATGAACTCCGGCGCGTCCGGCTGTGCGGCAGGCTGGTCGTCGGACGTCAAAGCACCGATGGTCCTCGATCACCCCTGGCAATGACCAGAGTGTCGAGTTCCCCCTGCGCCTGTCAAGGCGATGTCCTTTCCGCGGACGCCGCATGCACAGGCGGCGGCGGAGCGGACGAAGCCCGGCCGTATCGTCGGCCGGGCTCGCGTGATCCTGTGCGGTCCCCGCCCGGGTGGGGCGGAGATCGCAGTCCGATCAATAGAAGTGGCGGTGGAACCCGTAGGGCCGGCCGTAGCCGCCATAGAAGCGGCGATGACCGTAGAAGCCGCGATTGCCATAGGGGCGGCCGTAGAAGCCCGGGCCGCCGTTCGGACGGCACCCGCCATAGAAACCGCGATGGCCGAACGGTCCGCACCCGCCGGAGACCAGCGTGATGTCCGGCGCGGCCGTGAGCGTGTCGGTCGGGGCAACCGGGAAGGCCTGCGCGGCCCCGACCGAAACCATGAGGGAAGCGGCCGTCGCGGCCGCGATGATGAGGTTACGCATTGAGTTCTCCCTGAACCCGCTTCCGCGCTTTCGATGAGCGGTACGGAGTTCCCGTCTAGGGTAGCACGCCTTAATCGGAACTGAACGACGCGGGGGCGGCGCTCACGTCCGCAAGGTCGCGATCATGCCGACCGTCGCCGCGCCCATCGCGAGGGTCGCAAGCCAGCCGACCGCGCGAAGAACCGGGGGCAGGGTGAAGCGACCCATCACCGTGGCATCGCTCGCCAGCCGCATCATCATGACCATGACCGGGGCGGCCACGACGCCGTTGATGACCGCACTCCAGAACAGGGCCTTGATCGGATCGAGCGCCGCGCCGTTCAGCACGACGCCGACCAGGGTGGCGGCTGCGATGGTCAGGTAGAAGCGTTTTGCCCGCCCGGGCTTGCGGGCGAGGCCGACGTGCCAGCCGAAGGTCTCACCGAGCGCATAGGCCGCCGAGCCCGCCAGGACCGGCAGCGCCAGCATCCCCGTTCCGATGATGCCGAGCGCGAAGACCAGGAATACGAACGGGCCGGCGATGGGCCGGAGGGCCTCGGCCGCCTGGGACGAGGTCTGGATGTCGGTCGTCCCATGGGCATTCAGCGTCGCGGCGGCCGTGATCATGATGAACAGGGCCACGACGTTCGACAGGCCCATGCCCACATAGGTGTCGATCCTGATCCGGTGGAACTCGGCGGCCGCCTGCTCGGGTGCGCGCAGAAGCGGCTTGGCTCCCGGTCGCTCGCGCTCGTCCTCCACCTCCTCCTCGGCCTGCCAGAAGAACAGATAGGGGCTGATGGTCGTGCCGAGGATCGCGACCACCACGGTCAGGTAGTCGGTGTCCAGCGAAAGCTTCGGGACCACCAGACTGTGGACGACCGTGAACCACGGCACGTGCACCACGAAGGCCACGCCGACATAGGCGAACAGGGACAGGGTCAGCCATTTGAGGACGGAGACGTAGCGGGAGTAGCGGACGAAGACCTCCAGGACGACGGTCAGGATGGCGAACAGGCCGACATAGGCGAGGGCGGGCCCGCCGATCAGCAGCTTGAGCGCCGCCGCCATGGCCCCGAGATCCGCCGCGATGTTGATGGTGTTGGCGATGACGAGCAGGCCGACCAGGGCATAGAGGACCGGCAGCGGAGCATGCCGTTTCAAGACGCCTGCGAGGCCGCGGCCGGTCACCCGCCCGATGCGGGCGCTGATCTCCTGGATGGCGCACATGAGCGGCCAGCTCAGGAGCATCGTCCATCCCAGCTGGTAGCCGTATTGCGCGCCCGCCTGGGAATAGGTGGCGATGCCACTCGGGTCGTCGTCCGACGCTCCGGTGATCAGGCCGGGACCCAGGACATTGCGGAGACGCGGCCGCGGCGGCTCCTTGACGGCGGCCGGCGGATGGGGAAGGGCGGGCACCACCTCGCTCACGACCGGCCCCCGCCTGCGTGCGCCCCGTCGGCCCGGATGACTGCGACGCCATCCCTCGTCCTGCCCGCCGACATCGTCCACTCTCCAGAGAACCCGGGTGGGTCTAACCCGGACTCGCAACTGACGCGAGCGCCGCCTCGGGGCCGCGGGAGGTCAGGCCTCGGTCCTCTGCCGGACCTCGTCGAAATGCATCGTCTCCGCGGAGAACGAGTAGATCGCGGCCGACGCCGCCTGCACGAAGCCGTAGCGGCCGCACAGGAACCACCTGTGCAGCAGATACAACCGGACAAAGGCCCAGACCGGGTTGAGCAGGAGCCGCCGGATACTTGGCCTCAGACCACGCCGGGCTCGTTCGGTCGCCCGCAGCCGCGCATAGCCGATCTCCTTGCGGATCTGGTCGGGGTAGGGGAGGTCGCGATCATGCCGAAGCAGGCCCTTTCGCGCGGTCCGGACGGGACCGTCGACCCGGATGCCTTCGTGCACCAGCGCGCGCTCGTCGAAGGCGGCGCCCTCCCGGCGGACCAGCCGCAGGATCGGCTTGGCATAGACCCCGCGCGGCGGCGGTCCGGCCCCGTTCAGGCGGGACGGCAGGCGCCGCAGACGCCAGCCGGCCACGTGCCCCTGCGCGATCAGGCCGGCCAGGCTGCGCCGGAGGTCCGTGTCGAGATGCTCGTCGGCATCGAGACTGAGGCACCACGGCTCGGTCGCCTGCCGGAGCGCGAACTGCTTCTGCGACGCGTAGCCGAGCCACGCCTGATGCAGCAGGCGGATCGGGAGTCCCTCGTCCCGCATTGCCTCGACGATGGCCACCGTCCCATCGCTCGACCCCGAATCGACGACGATGATCTCCCGGCAGACCGACAGGCTGCGGAGGCAGGCGGCGATATGGGCCTCTTCGTCCTGGCAGATCACGAAGCCCGAAATGGGGAGGGTCGGCAGGTCATCCGTGGCCGGCCGTTGCGATGCTCGATCCATGCTCACCGAAAGGGCCGCGCGCGTCCGTTGGCGGGGCTGCTTTAGCAGACCTCGGAGGGAAGGGAAGTCGCCTCCCCGCGGGCGCGGCCGTCGTCGGCGCCCGCCGTGATCCTCACTCCCCGGCCGAGGGGGCCGTCAAGCCGCTGCGCGCCTGGGGCGATGCGGGCTCCGCCCGCGCGACGCCGGAGGGCTGCCGGGGCAGGCCGGCCCAGGCGGAGCGCGCGGTGCTCCAGTAGTTCCAGAAGGCGGCCGACACGGTTCCGGCAAGGCTGGCGCAGGCCCAGTTCGCGCCCAGCTGGTGGGCCCCCGTCCCGACGATCTCGCTCAGGATCGCGCCTCCCGTGCAGGAGACCACGAACGCGGCGAAGCCGGCGAGCAGCGCACGGCCCTGCAGGCGGCGCTCGCGGAAGGTGAGGACATTGTTGAGGTGGAAATTCCACCCCATGGCGACGAAGATCGCCAATCCCTGCGCCAGCCAGAACGGGGCGACGTGCAACGCCTCGGCCGAGCCGAGCGCGGCCATGGACACCCCGATGCCCGTGCCGCCCACGCAGGCGAACAGCGTGAAGCTCGCCGGGACCACCCCGCCTGTCCGCTTCTCGATGAGCAGGGCGGCGAGTTCGAGGATCACGCGAAGGTCGAGCTTCGAGGCGCCGTCGAGGCGGGGGCGCAAGGCCGCGCCGATCTCGACGACGCGCGGCGCCCGCGGGCCGGACATCATGAGATCGACCAGGATCTTGAAGCCCACCCCGGAGAGGTGCGGCCGGGCCGCCTCGAACCAGGCGCGCCGGAACACGAAGAAGCCGCTCATGGGGTCGCTGACGGAGCAGCCGAGGCACAGGCGGGTCGCGAGCGTGGCCGCGCGGCTCATGGCGTGGCGCCGCGCGTTCAAGCCGGTCCGGTCGCGCCGTCCGGCCACGTAGCGGCTGGCGACAACAAGGTCGGTCTCGGCCGTCAGGGCGGCCAGCATCGCGGGCAGCAGGCGCACCTCGTGCTGCCCATCGCCGTCCATGATGGCGAGGGCGCTGCCCCGGGCGGCCGCCCAGCCGGCGATCGCGGCACTGGCGAGGCCCCGTGCGCCCTGGCGGCGCAGCAGCGTGATCCGCGGGTCGGCGGCGGCGTGGGCCCTGACCACGGACGCGGTCTGGTCGTCGGTGGAATCATCGACCACGATGATCTCGACATCGAGACCGGCCAAGGCCTGTTGCGCCTCGCGCAGCACGGCGCCGATCGCGAGCGCCTCGTTGTAGGTGCAGATGACCAAGGAGAGAGCCGGGCGCGGAGCGCCTTCGTTCGTCCCGCTCGCGTGCCTCGTCCCCGGCGCGGATGCATCGGTCATGGCACGGAGCGTCGGGCCGGCGGGAAGCTTGGTCATGAGCGGGGAGCTTGCGGCGCGAGCCCTAAGGAACGGTGAAGCGGGACGCGAGGGCGGCGCGCAGTCTTGTCCGTCCGGCTATCACGGTGAACGAGGCACCCACAAGCTCACGAGACCGTAATCCCCCTGCTTGCGAT
>CAXTVD010000232.1:0-7064 GCA_964247575.1 uncultured Lichenihabitans sp. | reverse complement strand
TGCTGCACGCCGACCTTGAAGTTGTCGAAGGTGGCGTAATAGTCGACGTTCGGCGAGCCCTTGATCAGGCGGTCATAGGCGATGACCTTGACCCCCGCATCGTGCGCCTTGGCGAGCACGTCCGACAGGGTCGTGCCGTCGATGGAGGCGATCACCAGGATCTTCGCACCCTTCGTCACCATGTTCTCGATCTGGGCGAGCTGGTTCGGGATGTCGTCATCGGCATATTGCAGATCGGGATTGTAGCCCTTGGCCTTGAGCTGGCTGACCATGTTGTTGCCGTCGTCGATCCACCGGGCGGAGGACTTGGTCGGCATGGCGACCCCGATCATGTCGCCCTGGGCGGCGAAGACCGGCGTCAAGGCCGTGCTCGTCAGCGCCACGGCACCCAAGGCCAGCGCCGCGATCATCGTTCTTACTGTCACGTTTCTCTCCCACGTTCCTGCCGCTCAGGCGACACTTTGAAGCGATCCGCTTCACACTCCGACGCTGCGGCCCTCACTGGTCCGCCAGCATCCCTGCGTCTTGCGCCGAAGCCCGCTTACGCAGTCGCGTCAGCCGGTCGAGCGAGGGCAAGTGTTAGGATTGTTGGAAGGGCCGTGTCAAATAGCCTTTGCCCGCCGCGGCTTCGGGCGGGAAGACGTTCGGGCAAGGTGTTTAATAACGCCGGGCCGGTGCTGCTCGACGGCCCGGGAACGCACTCGCCATGACTTTCAGAACCGAAGCGTTCCACCGCCCGCGTGCCCGTTTTGCTGCGGTGCACAAGGAAGTTACTGCGATGCAATCGCGAGTGACGGCGTGCCGCATCCCTATTCGGCCGGCTCGCGCCTGCCATGCGGCCAGGGCTCTCGACAGATGCGGCCGCCTCGGTCAAACACACCGCTATATCCGGCTTATTGCGAGGCCACGCCAGACGGGCTCGCCCATTCCGACGGAGACTAGGTGAGCGCCTTCAACGAAGAGACCGTTCTCGACGTGCGCCATTGGACGGACCGGCTGTTCAGCTTCCGCACCACGCGCAATCCCTCGTTCCGCTTCCGCAACGGCGAATTCACGATGATCGGCCTCAAGGTCGAGGGCAAGCCGGTGCTGCGCGCCTACAGCGTGGCCAGCGCGAACTACGAGGACCAGCTCGAGTTCCTGTCCATCAAGGTGCCTGACGGCCCCCTGACCTCGCGCCTCCAGAACATCAAGGCCGGCGATCCCATCATGGTCAGCCGCAAGGCGACGGGTACGCTGGTGATCGACAACCTGCTGGCGGGCCGCAACCTCTACCTGCTGGCGACCGGCACGGGGCTCGCGCCCTTCCTGAGCGTGATCAAGGACCCCGAGACCTACGACAAGTTCGACCGCATCGTGCTGGTGCACGGTTGCCGGCACGTCTCCGAACTCGCCTACGAGGACGACATCACGACCATGCTGCCACGCGACGAGATCCTGGGGGAACTCGTGAGCGAGAAGCTGCTCTACTATCCCACCGTGACGCGCGAGCCGTTCCGGCACAACGGCCGCATAACGGCGATCCTCGATTCGGGCCAGCTGCAGAGCGATCTCGGGCTCGCCCCGCTGGAGGCCGCCCACGACCGCGCGATGATCTGCGGCGGCCCGCACATGATGGGCGATCTCAGGACCTTTTTGCTCGACCGCGGCTTCATCGAGGGCAATCATGGCGAGCCCGGCCAGTTCGTGGTCGAGAAGGCGTTCGTCGACCGCTGAGCCGCCGCCCCGCCTGTCGCCCACCGAGGAGAGAGTCATGAGCCTGCCCTCTGCGGCATCAGCCGCTGCCTCGGCGGAGCCGGCGCGTTTCGACTGGCAGGACCCGTTCCGCTTCGAGGACCAGCTCAGCGAGGAGGAGCGTCTGATCCGCGACACGGCGCGGGACTATGCGCAGGACAAGCTGCTGCCGCGGATCGTGGACGCCTATGCCCGCGAGACGACCGACACCGCCATTTTCCGCGAGATGGGCGCGCTGGGCCTGCTCGGCGTCACCGTTCCCGAAGCCTATGGCGGGGCGGAGGCGTCCTATGTCGCCT
Organism: uncultured Lichenihabitans sp.; assembly: GCA_964247575.1. Lineage (GTDB taxonomy): Bacteria > Pseudomonadota > Alphaproteobacteria > Rhizobiales > Beijerinckiaceae > Lichenihabitans. The sequence continues at coordinate 5,031 of CAXTVD010000232.1, read as the reverse complement.
ATGGCGTCGTGGCGCGGGAGGTGGAGCGGGTGGATTCGGGCTATCGCTCCATGATGAGCGTGCAGTCCTCGCTCGTGATGTATCCGATCTATGCCTATGGCGACGACACCCAGCGCCGCACCTATCTGCCCAAGCTCGCCTCCGGCGAGTGGATCGGCTGCTTCGGGCTGACCGAGCCGGAGGCCGGCTCCGACCCCGCCGGCATGACCACCCGGGCGGAGCGGATCGACGGCGGCTATCGACTCACCGGGGCCAAGACCTGGATCTCCAACGCCCCCGTCGCCGACGTCTTCGTGGTCTGGGCGAAGTCGGCCGCGCATGGCGATGCCATCCGCGGCTTCGTCCTGCGCAAGGGCACCAAGGGCCTCTCGGCGCCGAAGATCGAGGGCAAGCTCTCCTTGCGCGCCTCCGTCACGGGCGAGATCGTGATGGAGGGGGTGGAGGTCGGCGAGGACGCGCTGCTGCCCAACGTCGCGGGGCTGAAGGGCCCGTTCGGCTGCCTCAACCGGGCTCGCTACGGCATCTCCTGGGGCGCCATGGGCGCGGCCGAAGATTGCTGGCACCGGGCGCGCAGCTACACCCTGGAGCGCAAGCAGTTCGGGAGACCGCTCGCCCAGACGCAATTGATCCAAAAGAAGCTCGCCGACATGCAGACCGAGATCACCCTGGGCCTCCAGGCCTCGCTCCGGGTCGGCCGGCTGATGGACGAGGGCCGGATGGCGCCCGAGATGATCAGCCTGATCAAGCGCAACAACTGCGGCAAGGCGCTCGACATCGCCCGCACCGCCCGCGACATGCACGGGGGCAACGGCATCATGGGCGAGTACCATGTCATGCGCCATGCCCAGAACCTCGAGACGGTCAACACCTATGAGGGGACCCACGACGTCCACGCCCTCATCCTGGGGCGGGCTCAGACCGGGCTGCAGGCCTTCTTCTGATGCCGGCGGCGGCATCGCTCGGCGTGGTCGTCGCCGGGAGCACCGGCTGGGTCGGCCGGGCACTGGTGGAAGCGATACGCCAGGCCTCCGACCTGCGGCTGGCCGGAGCAGTCAGCCGTTCGGCGGCCGGGCGGGATGCGGGCGAGGCCGTGGGCCTGCCGGCGGTTGGCGTGACCATCGCGGCCTCGCTGGAGGACGCGCTTGCGGCGCCGTCCGATGTCGTTATCGACTACACCAAGCCCGGCAGCGTGAAGGCCAATACCCTGCTGGCCCTGGCCCGCGGACGGCACGTGGTGATCGGCACGTCGGGGCTCGATGCGGACGACTATGCCGCCATCGACGCGGCCGCGCAGGCGGCCGGCTGCGGCGTGCTGGCCGCCGGCAACTTCTCCATTACCGCCACCCTCATGCGTCGCTTCGCGGTAGAGGCCGCCCGCTACGTGCCGGATGTCGAGATCATCGACTATGCGGCCGCGGACAAGGTCGACGCGCCCTCCGGCACGGCGCGGGAGCTCGCCGAACTGCTGGGGGCCGGGCGCCAGGCCGGAACGTCACTGCCCGTCGACGAACTGGTGGGACTTGCCGTGGCTCGTGGCGCAGCCGTCGGCGGGCCCAGGCCGGTCCAGGTCCATTCCCTCCGTCTGCCCTCCTTCGTCATCGCCTGCGAGGTGGTACTCGGCGCCGACAACGAGCGGCTGACGATCCGGCATGATGCAGGCGTCTCGGCCGCCCCCTATGTCGGGGGCACCCTGCTGGCCGCGCGCCGGGTCTCCTCCTTCGTCGGGCTCAAGCGCGGCCTCGATTCGATCATGCCGTGAGCGTGCAGGCCGCGCCCAAACCGCTGGCCGGCGTCAGGGTCCTGGAACTGGCCCGCATCCTGGCCGGACCGTGGACGGGGCAGCTGCTGGCCGATCTCGGGGCCGACGTCGTCAAGGTCGAGCGGCCGGGGGAGGGGGACGATACGCGTAGTTGGGGTCCGCCCTTCGTCGAGGCGGCGGGCGGCGGCAACCTGTCGGCCGCCTACTTCCACGCGGCCAACCGGGGCAAGCGCTCGATCGCGGTCGACTTCGAGACGGCCGACGGCCAGGCGGTCGTCCGTCGCCTCGCGGCCTGCGCCGACGTTCTCATCGAGAACTTCAAGGTGGGCGGCCTCGTGCAATACGGGCTCGATCCCGTGAGCCTGCGGGCGCTCAATCCCCGGCTGGTGACCTGCTCCATCACCGGCTTCGGCCAGGACGGCCCCTACAGCAGCCGCGCCGGCTACGACTTCATCATCCAGGGAATGGGCGGCATCATGGATCTGACCGGCGCTCCCGATGGCGAACCCCAGAAGATCGGCGTCGCCTTCGCCGACATCTTCACGGGCGTCTATGCGACGGTGGGGATCCTGGCCGCCCTGCGGCGCCGCGAGACGACGGGGCAGGGCGGGGTGGTCGACATGGCGCTGCTCGACACCCAGGTCAGCGTGCTGGCCAACCAGGGCCTGAACCAGCTCGTCTCCGGCCGATCGCCGCGGCGCATGGGCAATGCCCATCCCAACATCGTGCCCTACCAGGTCTTTCCCGTCGCCGACGGCCATGTGATCGTAGCCGTCGGCAATGACGGCCAGTTTCGGCGCCTCGCCGCTGTCCTCGGGCGCCCCGATCTCGCCGACGATCCGCGCTTCGCCACCAATCCCCAGCGCGTCGCCCATCGGGCCGACCTTGTGCCCGACCTCACCCGGCTGACGCTCGGCTTTTCCCGGGCCGACCTGCTCGCCGCGCTGGAGCGTGTCGGGGTGCCGTGCGGCCCGATCAATACGCTGGCCGACGTGTTCGCCGACCCGCAGGTGATCGCGCGGGGGCTGAAGGTCGAGCTTGCCGCGCCGGACGCGGCCTCCGGATCCGTTCCAAGCATCGCCTCGCCCATCGTCCTCGACGGCGTGCGGATGGTGGCGGACCGGGTCTCGCCAGGGCTGGGCGGGGATGGCGGCGATGTCCTTGCCGATCCCGCCTGGGGCGGCGGGCCGGGCGGCGCGTGAGGCGGACCACCGCGACGGCGATCGGCGGCGTCGCCATCGTGCTCTGGTCGGGGCTTGCGCTGCTCACGGCCGCCACCGGTGCCATCCCGCCCTTCGAACTGGCGTGGCTCACCTTCTCGGTCGGCGGCCTGCTGGGCCTGGGCGTCGCGCTCGGCCGGGGCCGGCTCGGGGCCCTGCGGCAGCCGCTGTCGGTGTGGCTCGTCGGCGTCGGGGGACTGTTCGGCTATCACGCGCTCTATTTTGCCGCGCTCGAGCGGGCACCCCCGGCGCAGGCCGGCCTCATCGCCTATCTCTGGCCGCTTCTCATCGTGCTGCTGTCGGCCCTGCTGCCGGGCGAGCGGCTCGGGGGGCGCCACGTTCTTGGCGCCGCGCTCGGCTTCGCCGGCGTCGTGGTCCTGATCGGTGGAGCGAACGGAGGGGGCGCGCCCGAGCCACGTTTCGTGCCCGGCTACGCCCTGGCGGCGGGATGTGCGCTGCTCTGGTCCAGCTATTCCGTGCTCAGCCGTCGGCTGCGAAACGTGCCCACCGAAGCCGTGGCCGGCTTCTGCCTCGCCACCGCCGCTTTGGCCCTGCTGTGCCATGCCCTCTTCGAGACGACCGTCTGGCCGGCAACGACGAAGCAGGCCCTGGCGATCGCCGGGCTGGGTCTCGGCCCCGTCGGCGCGGCCTTCTACGTCTGGGACATCGGCGTCAAGCAGGGCGACATCCGGCTTCTCGGCGTCGCGTCCTACGCCGCCCCCGTTCTGTCGACCCTGCTCCTGGTCGCAACGGGTTACGCCGCGGCCACCTTGTCGCTGCTGCTCGCCTGCGGCCTGATCGTCGCGGGCGCTGCCGTGGTGACAATCGGGAGCCGCACGGTCCGCACCGCGCGCTGATCCCTATTCGGCGTCGGCGGTCTTCTTAGGCTGCAGCACCTGGCGACCCCGGTACATGCCGCTCTTGAGGTCGACGTGGTGCGGTCGGCGCAGTTCGCCCGAATCCTTGTCCTCGACATAGGTCGGCGCGGCGAGGGCATCCGCCGAGCGACGGAAGCCGCGCTTCATCGGCGAGGTCTTGCGTTTCGGAACGGCCATGCGAAAACTCCAAGCATCGAAGGGCCGCCGCGCCCGATGCCCGGCAGCCGTCTGAATTCCGACGTGCTCGATACACCACCCCGGCCGGCCTGGCTAGACCGGAGACGCCCTCACGTGCGGCAGGGCGTACGGTTGTGGCGCACGGCCGTTGTTCTATAATCAGTTTCGAAAACAACTCGGGATCATCATGGCCGAATCGACCAATGCCGCGCGGGGCGCCCGGCGTCCGCTGTCGCCGCATCTGCAGATCTACCGGCCGATGCTGACGATGATGATGTCCATCGCTCATCGCATCACCGGCGTGGCACTTTATGGCGGCACGCTGCTGTTGGCCTGGTACCTGATCGCGGCCGCCACCGACGCGGGCTCCTTCGGGACGGTCGCGCGCTTCCTGAACTCGATCGTCGGCCAGATCATCCTGTTCGGCTTCACCTGGGCCCTGTTCCATCACCTGCTGGGCGGCATCCGTCACTTCGTGTGGGACGCCGGCTACGGCATGGACCATCCGGCGCGTGAATATCTCGCGCAGGCGACCCTTGTCGGCGGCATCGGCCTGACGGTGGTCGTCTGGATCGTCGCTCTCGTCATCCACTGAGTGCCATCATGAGCAGCATCGATCCGGACAAGATGGCCTCCGACATGCGCCGCGTGCGTTATCTGGGATCGGCGCATTCGGGCACGACCGCCGCCTCGCACATGCGCCTGACCTCGCTCGCCCTGGTCCCGCTGACCATCGGCTTCGTGCTTCTGCTGCTGTCGCTGATCGGCAAGAACTATGCGCAGGTCCACGCCACCTTGTCGCATCCGTTCCCTGCGCTGCTTCTGCTCCTGTTCGTCGAGGTCAGCATCTACCACATGCATCTTGGGATGCGGACGATCATCGAGGACTACATCCACGGTGCCCATTCCAAGGACGCGGCGCTTGCCGCAAGCCTGTTTTTCTGCGCGGTGCTCGGCGTGACCTGTGCCTTCGCGGTGCTACGGCTCAGCTTTGTTT
>CAXTVD010000231.1:1592-7083 GCA_964247575.1 uncultured Lichenihabitans sp. | reverse complement strand
CCCTGATCCTCCAGCAGGCCGTTCGCACGAGTTTCGGGGCCAACAACAAGGAGGTCGGTGCGCCGTCCTTCATGGCGGGCTCCTTCCACCTCGGCGGGCTCGAGATCACCAGCGGCCGGTTGTGGATCATCGTCTTCACGATCCTGGTGTTCTTCGCCCTTCAGCTCGTGCTGCGGGCGACCCCCTTCGGTCTGCGCATGCGGGCGGTCACGCAGAACCGGCGCATGGCGGCCGCGATGGGCATCTCGACGGGCCGCATCGACGCGCTGGCCTTCGGCCTTGGCTCGGGCATCGCCGGCATCGCCGGGGTGGCACTCAGCCAGATCGACAACGTCTCGCCCAATCTCGGTCAGGGCTACATCATCGACAGCTTCATGGTGGTCGTGTTCGGCGGTGTCGGCAATCTGTGGGGCACGCTGGTCGCCGCGCTCGCGCTCGGCATCGCCAACAAGTTCCTAGAGCCCCTGGCGGGCGCCGTGCTGGCCAAGATCGCCGTGCTCGTCTTCATCATCCTGTTCATCCAGAAACGGCCGCGCGGGCTCTTCGCCCTCAAGGGCCGCTCGGTGGAGGCCTGACATGACGAGGCAGCCCACCCTCGGCACACGCGGCCTGGTCTTCCTCGCCGTCCTCCTCGCAGCCGCGATCCTGGTCCCGCTCTCCTCGCTGATGACCCCCGAGGCTTCGGCGCTGCACGTCCCCACCTATGTCGTGGCGCTGCTCGGCAAGTATCTCTGCTACGCCCTGCTGGCGCTCTCGCTCGACCTCGTCTGGGGCTATTGCGGCATCCTGTCGCTCGGCCACGGCGCCTTCTTCGCGCTCGGCGGCTACGCCATGGGCATGTATCTCATGCGGCAGATCGGGACGCGGGGCGTCTATGCCAATCCCGAACTCCCCGACTTCATGGTGTTCCTGAACATGCATGCCCTGCCGGTGACGTGGTGGGGCTTCAAGGCCTTCCCCTACGCCCTCGTCATGGTCGTGCTCGTGCCGGGGGCGCTGGCGGCGCTGTTCGGCTGGTTCGCCTTCCGCTCCCGGGTGACGGGCGTCTATCTCAGCATCATCACCCAGGCGCTGACCTACGCGCTGCTGCTGGCCTTCTTCCGCAACGACATGGGGTTCGGCGGCAACAACGGCCTGACCGACTTCAAAGACATTCTCGGCTTCAACGTCCAGGCGGACAGCACGCGGGCGGCGCTCTTCGCCGCCTCCGCGGTGGCCCTCGGGCTCGGCTACATCCTGGCGGCGATGGTCGTCGCCTCGAAGTTCGGCCAGGTGGTGGTCGCCATCCGCGATGCGGAGAGCCGGACCCGCTTCCTGGGCTCCCGCGTGGAATACTACAAGCTGGCGATCTTCACCTTGTCGGCGGCGATGGCGGGGGTCGCGGGCGCGCTCTACGTGCCGCAGGTCGGCATCATCAATCCATCCGAATTCGCCCCGGCCAACTCCATCGAGGCGGTGATCTGGGTCGCGGTCGGCGGGCGGGGGACGCTGGTCGGCGCGGCGCTGGGCGCGATCCTGGTCAATTTCGGCAAGACCTACTTCACCGGTGCCTTTCCCGAATACTGGCTGTTCGCGCTCGGCGCCCTGTTCGTGCTGGTGACCCTGTTCCTGCCCAAGGGCCTTCTCGGCCTGATCGACCGCCTGACAGCCCGCCGCGTCCCCCGACCGCCCGCCGAACAGCCGATCGTTCCCGAAGAGCAGATCCCGGCCATTGCGGAGCAAAGCTGAGCCATGGCCCCCGGACCTCTCACCCCCTCGCTGCTCTACCTCGACGACGTGAAGGTGTCCTTCGACGGCTACAAGGCGCTCCGCGGCCTGTCGCTGGCCCTCGGCGACGGCGAGATGCGCGCCATCATCGGGCCCAACGGGGCCGGCAAGACGACGATGATGGACGTGATCACCGGCAAGACGCGGCCCGACGAAGGCCAGGTCGTGTTCGGGGGCAGCACCGACCTGACCAAGCTCGACGAGGCGACGATCGCCGAACTCGGCATCGGGCGGAAGTTCCAGAAGCCGACGGTATTCGAGAACCATACGGTCGAGACCAATATCCTGCTCGCGCTGAAGGCGCCGCGCGGGGCTTTCGCCACCCTGTTCGGCAAGCCGGCCGCCGACCAGAACGCCCGGATCGACGCCATCCTTCGGACGATCCGCCTGACCGAGCACCGCCTGCGCCCGGCAGCCGACCTGTCGCATGGCCAGAAGCAGTGGCTCGAGATCGGCATGCTTCTCGCGCAGGACCCCAAGCTGCTGCTGGTCGACGAGCCCGTCGCCGGCATGACGGATGCCGAGACGGCCACCACCGCCGAGCTTCTGCGCGACATCGCCCGGACCCATTCGGTCGTGGTGGTGGAGCACGACATGCACTTCGTGCGCGAACTCGGGGTCAAGGTCACGGTGCTGCATGAGGGCGCGGTGCTGGCCGAGGGCACGCTCGACCAGGTCAGCGCGGACCCGCGCGTGATCGAAGTTTATCTCGGGCGATGATGGCCGCCGCCTTTCTCATCTTGCGCCGATCGAAGGATCGCCCCGGGGCCACAGAAGGCGCCTGGCCGGCGACTAGGCAGGGGAAGACCTCACAACGCCGCGGCGTTGCGCGGGTTCACCAGCATGACATGCCCCGGGATCCGCAGGAACCGGATCTCTTCGCGGGGCACGCCCCGGGGAAGCTGCCGAGCGAGGGCATCGCGCACCGCCTTGCCGATCCGGGTGTCCCGGTAGGTATCGCGGATCTTATCCTCGGCGATGAGGACCGCGGGTTCGGTTTCGAGCCGCTTGAGGCTTTGGGCAAACGGTGTGACAAGGTCGCGCATCGGGACTTTCGGGCGGGAAAAGAGGGCGTTGCTTGATCCCTTAAATGGGGATTGCACGTTGATTTTGCGAGGGTTTGTCCGATGCTGACCGTCGAGTCGATCGACCTTTTCTATGGCGCCGCGCAGGCGCTCCGCGGGGTCTCTCTGGCCGCCGTGCCCGGTCGCGTGACCTGCGTGCTCGGTCGCAACGGGGTCGGCAAATCCTCGCTCCTGCGGGCCATCGTCGGCCAGCAGCCGATCCGCGGCGGCCGCATCACCCTCGGCGGCCAGGACATCTCGCGCCTGCCCAGCCACAGCCGCGCCAAACGGGGCATCGCCTATGTGCCGCAGGGGCGCGAGATCTTCCCCTTGCTCACGGTCCGCGAGAACCTCATGACGGGCTTCGCCCCACTCGCGCGCAAGATGCATTCGATCCCCGACGAGATCTTCGACCTGTTCCCCGTGCTCAAGAGCATGATGGGCCGGCGCGGCGGCGACCTGTCGGGCGGGCAGCAGCAGCAGCTCGCCATCGGGCGCGCGCTGACGACGCGGCCCAAGCTGCTGGTTCTCGACGAGCCGACGGAGGGCATCCAACCCTCCATCATCAAGGACATCGGTCGTGCCATCGACTATCTGCGCGCGAAGGGCGACATGGCCATCGTGCTGGTCGAGCAATATTTCGAGTTCGCCCGCGATCTGGCCGACGACTTCGCCGTGATGGATCGCGGCGCCGTGGTCATCGCGGGCCGGAAGGCCGACATGGTGGAGCACGAGGTCCGCGCGCGGCTGTCGGTCTAGCCTGCTCGCCGGCCACCGCGGCCCTGCCATGGACGCCCGCCGCCGATCGTGGCGGGCTTCATCCTGCGGCGGACCTCAACGCCGTTCTTCCTCCGCAATGATGAGCCGCGCTCTCCGGCGCGCCGCGTAGCGCCGCATCTGCATCGTGAATTTGACGTCGAGCGGATCGGAAAACGCCAGCGGATCGTTCAGCCGGGCACATCGCTCGACCAGGATGTCCCGATCGCGCATTGGCAGGGGCTGCAGCGTCGCAATGGTCGACATCATCCAGGGCCTCCCGGAAACTTAGAAAATGCGAACGCAATGCCGTTGCCGACAAGCGGTTGCGGCGTCAATCTTTGGCCTAAGCCCGGCTGTTTCCCGACACGCGAGCTTGTCCTCTCCCAACAGGCTAATGAAGAGCCATGCGGTGGAGCTTGCCGCGTACCCGTCGGGCGTCCCGCTGCCCGGCCTTTGTGGACTTGACCACCGTCAAGCTCACCCTGACGACGAGAACACCGGCCTCGTCAACGACCTCCATGGCCGTCGCGCCGAGATTGTCGAACCTCTCAACTTCCCGCAGCACCGCGTGGATCATCCGAGCGGCGTGGGCGGACGTCAGCGATGGGACCTCCACCCCGACGGCGTCCGTGATCTTTCCGGACGGCGCGAGAATGTGGAAGAAGTATTTCGCCATGTTCACCTCCGATCCGCGCTGCACAGCGTCGGGCCATCGTTTGCCGAACGCCATCCCCCAACATGAGGGGTCCGGCCCTGTCGAAGGCGAGCAGATCGCGGCACGTCCGATCCCAGAGCGGTTGGAAGCGCTGATTTGGAGGTCGAGCGAGCGACGGCAATGAGGGTGCGACTTCGCCACCCATCGGTCTCCTATGTCAGTTCTGCGCTTCCTTCGGGCGCGGAGCATGTCATAACCAACCCGGATGGATTGGTTGGAGTCCGCGGCCGAGCACAGGCCAGCCGCGTGAGCCGATCGCTTAAGGCAGGCCCTTTGCGAGCGCCCCGACAGGTTTGAACCATGGACCGGCAAGATGTCAGAAGGCCATGAGCAAGAGATTTGGCTGACCGAATCGTTCCGTCTCATCGAGACTGCGCCGGATGTGGAAGCGGCTATTCTTGGCATCCGCGACACGCTGGCCGTGGATCATCTCGTCTATCATTCCTCGCGCGTTGGATTGAGCCCTGCCATTGAGCCCTATATTCGGCTCACCTATCCCGCGGCGTGGGTCAAACGCTACCTGCAGATGGGGTACGTCAACGTCGACCCCGTCCTGCGCGAGGGGTTTCTTCGAACGCTTCCGTTCGACTGGAGCGAACTGACGGTGTCCTCTGCGGCTGAAGCCAAGATGCTGGGGGATGCGCTGGCGCACGGTGTCGGACCGCACGGGCTTTCGATCCCCGTCAGGAACAAGCGGGGGCATCGCGCCCTGTTCTCCGTCTCCTCGTCCGGACCGGTCGAGCAATGGAACCGCTTTCGCACGAACAGCCTGTCCGGCTTGATCGAGATCGGCTACCGGCTCCACAAGCGTGTCGTCGAGGAAGAACTCGGCGAGAGTGCACCGCATCTGACGCCGCGGGAGCTGGAATGCCTGTTCTGGATTTCCGAGGGAAAGGAGGCCAGCGACATCGCCGTGATCCTGAATCTCTCGACCTATACCGTGCGGGACTACCTCAAATCGGCTCGCTATAAATTGGATAGTGTCAATTCCACGCAGGCCGTCAGTGTTGCCGTTAAACTCGGCCTGCTTCCGATCCGGTAAAACACGTCAGTTTGAATGTAATTTGTTCTGCGTCTGTCACCCATGAAGCCGCGTCGCGTTTGCCCTGCTTTCGCACCTGCGAGAAGCTGTCTGGCAGTGCGCTAAGGCAGCTTCAGGTGTGAGATGATCTTTGTTGTAGAACCT
>CAXTVD010000231.1:0-1582 GCA_964247575.1 uncultured Lichenihabitans sp. | reverse complement strand
CGACGCGAACAAGCATGCCGACCTGCTCGATCAGATGTTCAGGCTAAGAGCGACGATCTTCCATCAGAACATGGGCTGGGATGTCGAAGTCAGGGACGGATTGGAGAGAGACCGGTTCGATGACGAAGGTCCGGTTTATCTCATCCACACGGACGCGGCGGGACACGTCGATGCGAGCTGCCGTCTGCTGCCGACCACAGGACCGACGCTGATCTCGGAGATCTTCTCCGACACGATGCCCGATGCGGCATCCCTCTCGTCGCCGGCCATTTGGGAATGCACCCGGTTCTGCGTCAATTACGGAGCGGCCGACGCGCGTTCGCTGCAGCAGGTGGTCAACGTGTCGAGCGCCCTTGTCGCCGAACTCGGGGCGCTCTCGATCAGGGCGGGAATCCAGACGATCCTGGGCAATTTCGACGCGCTGATGCTGCGGATCTACCGGCGGATCGGGTGCGAGGTCGAGGTGCTCGGCAGCACGCATCGCTTCGGACGCCCCGTCTATCTCGGGGCCTTTCCCATCTCGCCGGCTATCCTGAACAAGGTCGTCAGCCGGATGCGCCCGGCGCTGGCGGCGTGACCACGGCCTGGCCGATTCCAACCTGACGGGTACCCTGCCCCGCGAAGGCCAGGGATGGCATGGTGGGGCCGGCGGCCCCGTCCTGCCGCTCGTCGGGTCGAACGTCCTTGTGCGCTGCACCCCCCTATGAGGGGCTTACGCCCGGCGACTCGGCATGTTTAGTGCGTCCTGCCCCAAGCAAATAACGAGGGCAGGCCGAGCCTGCGCAGGATTTTCTCGATCCTGATCGCTGAACTCGATATCGTGGCCTGCAACTCCCAGTCAGGAGCCTGCGATGTTCAGCACAGGACAGGTCGCGCGCACATATAAGGTGAGCCTTCAGACTCTCCGTCACTACGAGAGCCTCGGATTGCTGACGCCGGTCCGATTGAACGGGCAGCGCGTGTATCATGCCAAGGATATGGACCGGCTCTCCACCATCTTGGACCGGAAGCGTGCCGGCTTCGCACTGGCGCAGATCAAGGCCATGCTCCCTGACACCAGCACCAAGGCTTCCGTCCAGTCCTGAGGACCTGTAAGATATTTCGGCCGCGGCTGGCCGCGCAGCGCTCGCGACCGTTGGATCGGTCCGTATCGTCCTGACGCTGCCCTACGCCAGATCAGGGATTTGTCAAGTCCTGGAACCGGCCGCGGGTGACCTGTGGGACGATAAGGCGTTGCTTCCGCCGGCGTGGCTGAGCCAGGTCTGCCTTGAAACGATGGCGATCGTTACGGGCGCGAGCGGCTGCATGGGGCCGGCAAGCCTTCTTCCGTCGGGAACATCGAGTCGGGCAAGCGGTTTTGAGGTCACCTGCGGTGGCCGTGCGCGTTCCGCGCCACCCGATCCTCAAGCGAAAGCACCGGCGATGAAGGCTCTTACCTGGCAGCACCGCGGCAAGATTACCTGCGAGACCGTTCCGGATCCCGTGATCGAGGATGGCCGCGACGTCGTCATCAAGGTTACGGCCTGCGCGATTTGCGGTTCGGACCTTCACCTGATGGGCGGCTTCATGCCGACCATGGAAC
>CAXTVD010000230.1:0-7092 GCA_964247575.1 uncultured Lichenihabitans sp. | reverse complement strand
AAATGCCCAAGCTGAAGACCAAGTCGGGCGCCAAGAAGCGCTTCAAGATCACCGGGACCGGCAAGGTCATGTACCAGCAGGCCGGCAAGCGTCATGGCATGATCAAACGGACGAAGAAGCAGATCCGCAATCACCGCGGCACCGACGTCATGTTCAAGAGCGACGGTGACAACGTGATCAAGTATTTTCTGCCGAACGGCTGAACGCAGCCCTTCCCCGTTTCGATCTGAGGATTTCACTCCATGGCACGCGTCAAACGTGGCGTCACCTCGCACGCCAAGCACAAGAAGACCTTCGAGGCCGCCAAGGGCTTCTACGGTCGTCGCAAGAACACCATTCGCATCGCCAAGCAGGCGGTCGAAAAGTCCATGCAGTACGCCTACCGCGACCGCAAGAACAAGAAGCGGACGTTCCGGGCCCTGTGGATCCAGCGGATCAACGCCGGCGTGCGGGAATTCGGGCTGACCTACAGCCGCTTCATCGACGGCCTGGCCAAGGCCGGCATCGAGGTCGACCGCAAGATCCTGTCCGATCTCGCGATCAACGAGCCGGAGGCGTTCAAGGCCATCGTCGAGAAGGCCAAGAGCGCGCTTCCCGCAGTCGCCGCCTGACACCAGCACTGCCGTTCCCGACGGGACGGCGGTTCTCCCCGCGAGCGCCGTTGCGCGAACCTGCCGTGCGGCGCTCCTTCCAGAGCCACGGACGGCAAAGGTGAGCGCCATGTCCACTTCCGACGAGATCGAGCGCCAGACCCTGGACGCCATCGCCGGCGCGCCCGACGAGGCTGCGCTGGAGGCGGTGCGGGTGGCCGCGCTCGGCAAGAAGGGAACGGTCTCCGCGCTGCTCGCCACGCTGGGGCGCCTCGCCCCCGACGAGCGCAAGATCCAGGGTGCGGCCCTCAACGCCGTGAAGGACCGGGTCAGCGAGGCGCTCGCGGCCCGCAGGGCGCTGCTCGCGGAGACGGCGCTGACCGCGCGCCTCGCGTCCGAGGCGGTGGATGTCACCCTGCCCGTGCGGGATGCGGCCGCCAATGCGGGACGCATCCACCCCATCAGCCAGGTGACGGACGAGATCACGGCGATCTTCGCCGACATGGGCTTCGCCGTCGCCGAAGGCCCGGATGTCGAGACCGATTTCTACAACTTCACCGCGCTGAACTTCCCCGTGGGCCATCCCGCGCGGGAGATGCACGACACGTTCTTCTTCGCGCCGAATGCCAGGGGCGAGCGCAAGCTGCTGCGCACCCATACGAGCCCCGTCCAGATCCGCACCATGCGCGGCGGCAAGCCGCCGTTCCGCGTGATCTGCCCCGGCCGAACCTACCGCTGCGACAGCGACCAGACGCACACGCCCATGTTCCACCAGGTGGAGGGGCTCGTGATCGACGAGACGGCCAATCTCGCCAACCTGAAATGGGTTCTGCAGGAGTTCTGCCGTGCCTTCTTCGAGGTGGACGCGGTGACCATGCGTTTCCGGCCCTCGTTCTTCCCCTTCACCGAGCCCTCGATGGAGGTCGACATCCAGTGCTCCCGGAAGGGCGGCGAGATCCGTTTCGGGCAGGGTGAGGACTGGCTGGAGATCCTCGGCTGCGGCATGGTGCATCCCAACGTGCTGCGCCATTGCGGCATCGACCCGGACCTCTACCAGGGATTCGCCTGGGGCATGGGCATCGACCGGATCGCCATGCTGAAATACGGCATGCCCGACCTGCGTCCGTTCTTCGACGCGGACATCCGCTGGCTCAGCCACTACGGCTTCCGGCCACTCGACATCCCGACGCTCGCAGGCGGGCTGAGCAGTTAGCAACCGCTCGCGGAGACCGTCCCATGTCGTTCATGATCAGGCTGAGTGATGCTGAGGTCGAAGTCCTAGCGACCGCGGTTCTCAAACGCGAAATGGCGGCTTTTGCCTTTCAGCGTGCCGTCGTGCGTTCAGGTAGCGACTATGAGGGGACACCCTCCCTCTTTGTCACGGCTGAGGTCGGGGCCGATGTGCCGGTGTTGAAGGGCGACGTCTTCGCGAGGTTGCATGGTGCGCTACATGAGACCTTGCTCGCGCGCGGTGAGGAGCGTTTTCCTTTCTTCACTGTGCGCCGCGCAAATGACGAACTTGCGGAAGACGAGGGGGCGTCAGGCACGTCGTGAATGCCGACCACCTCGTTGAGCTTGCCGAGCAAATTGCCCAGATCGGTGGAGGCCGTCCGCGTCAGGCCGCGTTGAACCGGGCGGTCAGCACTGCCTATTACGCGCTGTTCCACGCGCTAGCGAACGAGTGCGTGGCGCGGACGATCGGTGGCCTGAGGTCGTCCAGATACTGGGAGATCGTCACGCCCATGTACCGCGTTCTTGATCACGGAACCGCTCGGTCGGTGCTTCGGCGGCTCGCGCAGCACTCGGCAACCCCCGAAGCGCTCAGGCAGGTTGCCCGCAGCTTCATCGAGCTACAGCAGGCGCGAATAGATGCGGATTACAATCCCTCGCAACGGTATACGCGGCGGGAAGCGTTCGACCTCATCGAGCAAGCCCGGAGTGCCGTCCTGGCGCTTCGCAAGGTTCCTGAGGAGGATCGACTTCTGCTCGTTGTTCAACTCATCACCAAGCCGCGCTGAGGCGCTGCTGTCGCACACGGCTCTCCGATGAAGTTCACCCTGTCCTGGCTCAAGGATCACCTCGAGACGACCGCCTCGCTCGACGAGGTCGTCACGACGCTGACGCGGATCGGCCTTGAGGTCGAGCACGTCGACAATCCCGGCGCGCGGCTCGCCGGCTTCGTCACGGCACGGGTGATCGAGGCGGTCCCCCATCCCAATGCCGACCGGCTCCGCGTTTGCCAGGTCGATGTCGGCGCGGGGGCGCCCGTTCAGGTCGTCTGCGGCGCCCCCAACGCCCGCACCGGCATGGCCTCGGTGTTCTCGCCGCCCGGCACCTACATTCCGGGCAAGAAGATCACGCTGGGCTCGGGCGTGATCCGCGGGGTCGAGTCCAACGGCATGCTGTGCTCGGACGCCGAACTCGAACTCTCCGACGAGCACGACGGGATCATCGACCTGCCCGGCGAGGTCGCCCCGGGACAGCCCTACGCCGCCTTCGCCGGTCTCGATGACCCAGTGATCGACATCAATCTCACGCCCAATCGGCCGGACGCAGCGGGCGTGCACGGCATCGCGCGCGACCTCGCCGCGGCCGGTCTGGGACGGCTCGTGACGTCACCCGTGCCGTCCATCGCGGGCGCGGGCGCCTGTCCCGTGACCGTCCGCCTCGACCTTGCGCCGGAGGACGCACATCTCGCGCCGGCCTTCGCGCTGCGGCTCGTGCGGGGCGTCCGGAACGGGCCGTCGCCGGGTTGGATGCAGCGCCGGCTGCGCGCGATCGGGCTCCGGCCGATCAGCGCGCTCGTCGACATCACGAACTACATCACCTTCGATCGCGGGCGGCCCCTCCACGTCTTCGATGCCGCCAAGGTGACCGGCGCGCTCGTCGTGCGCCGCGCCCGCGAGGGGGAGAGCCTCCTCGCCCTCGATGGCGGGACCTATGCGCTTGATCCGTCGGTCGTCGTGATCGCCGACGACAAGGGGCCCGAATCCATCGCCGGCATCATGGGCGGTGCGGCGTCGGGCTGCGAGGCGACCACCACGGACGTGCTGATCGAGAGCGCGCTCTGGGACCCCACCGCCACCGCCCAGGCCGGACGCCGGCTCGGCATCAACACCGACGCCCGCTACCGGTTCGAGCGGGGCGTCGACCCCGCCTTCTGTGTGCCGGGCGCGGACCTCGCGACCGCGATGGTCCTCGACCTCTGCGGCGGACAGGCGTCGGACCTGACCCTCGCGGGATCGATCCCGGAGCCTGACCGGCGCATTGTCTTTCCGTGGAGCGAGGTGCAGCGGCTCACCGGATTGGAGCTTGGCCAGGACACCATGCGGGACAGCCTCGTGCGGCTCGGCTTCACCGTTGACGAGCAAGGCGATGGCAAAGCCAGTGTCCGCGTGCCGTCCTGGCGCCCCGACGTCGAGGGCAAGCCGGATCTCGTCGAGGAGATCGTCCGGCTGGCCGGCCTCGACGAAGTCCTGCCTGTGCCGCTGCGGCGGGCCGAGGCCGGCGTGCCGCGGCCGGTCCTGACGCTGCTGCAAAAGCGCGTCCGGCTCGCCAAGCGCAGTCTCGCCAGCTTCGGCCTGATGGAGGCCGTGACCTGGTCCTTCGTGTCAAAGGGGCGCGCGACGCTGTTCGGTGGCGGATCGCCTGCCCTCGCACTCGCCAACCCGATCGCCGCCGATCTGTCGGACATGCGGCCGAGCCTCCTGCCGGGCCTGATCGCGGCCGCGCAGCGCAACGCCGATCGCGGCCTCGGTGACGTCGCGCTGTTCGAGGTCGGACAGGTGTTCGTGGACGACAGCGAGACCGGCCAGCGCTTCGCCGCGGCCGGCGTCAGGCGGGGGACGGCGGCGGCGGGCGGATCGGACCGGTTCTGGAGCGGCCATGCCGCGCCGGTCGGCGTGTTCGACGCCAAGGCGGACGCCCTCGCGCTGCTGGGGGCGCTCGGCGTGCCCTCCGGCGGGCTGCAGGTCGTCCCGGGCGGGCCCGCCTTCCTGCATCCCGGCCGCTCGGCCACCCTGCAGCTCGGACCGCGCAGCCCCATCGGCTTCTTCGGCGAACTCCATCCCAAGGCGCGCGAGGCCATGGATGCGAGCGGTCCCTTCGCCGTCTTCGAAATCGTCCTCGATGCCCTGCCGGCGCCCAAGGCCAAGCCGACCAAGGCGCGCGGCAAGCTCGATCTGCCCGACCTCATGCCGGTGAGCCGCGACTTCGCGTTCCTGGCGGAGGAGCGCGTGCCGGCCGCCGACATCCTCAAGGCGGTGCAGGCGGCGGACCGGACGGTCATCACGGGGCTGAGCATCTTCGATGTCTACCGGGGCCCCGGCGTCCCGGAGGGCCGCAAGTCCGTGGCGGTCGCCGTGACGCTGCAGCCGCGCGAGCGGACGATGACCGATGCGGACCTTGAGGCCATCAGCATCAGGATCGAGGCCGAGGTCGCCAGGAAGACCGGGGCCGTGCTGCGGCGCTGAGACCTACAGCATGGGGACGTGCGGCGCGGCGTCATCCGGCAGCACGCCGAGACGGCGGGGGTCGTCGGCGACCTCCACCTGCTGGCGGAACGGCACGAAGCCGCTTCGCTGGTAGAAGGCCAGCGCGGCGGGGTGGTCGAGCGTGCAGGTGTGCAGCCAGACCCGCTCCACGTCGCGCCGCCAGGCCCGCCGCAGCGCATGGTCCATGAACCAGGGGCCGATGCCCCGCCCGGTCAGCGCGGGCACGAGCCCGAAGAAGGCGATCTCGCATTCCGCCTCGCTGCGGAAGTCCAGCTCGATCAGGCCCTGATCGCCGTGGTCGTCGGCCAAAACGGTGATCTCGACCGCGGGATCGGCGATCAGGTCGGCAAGCGCCGCGTCGGACAGGCGCAGCCGCGAGAACCACAGCCATGGCGTGCCGATCCGCCGGAAGAGGTCGCGGTACCAGTCGGGCTGCGGGTCCCGGACCAGGCGCACGGCCAGGCCGGGTCGTGCGGCGGGCGGAGGCCGTGCCGGCGGCGCTCGCAGTTCGAGGCTGGTGACCACACAGGCGAGACGGCCGGCGGGAACCTCGTAGAGACCGTCCGCGAGCCGGTCCGCGCCGCTCATGGCATCAACTGGCCGCCGTTGACCTCGATGATCTGTCCGGTGACATAGCCGGACAGGGATGGGGAGGCGAGGAACAGGTAGGCGCCGACGCAGTCCTCCGGCGTGCCTGCCCGGCCCATGGGAATGGTCTTGGCCTGCGCTTCCATCGTAGCCGGCGGGGTGTAGCGTTCGTGGAATGGCGTCGCGATCAGCCCCGGGGACACGGCATTGACGCGGATGCCGTCGTCCACGAACTCCTTCGCGTGGCCCTTCGTGATCGTCGACACGAAGCCTTTGGCGGCCGCGTAGATGAGGGAGCCCTGGCCGCCCCCGTTGAGGGCCGCGATCGAGGTCGTGTTGATGATGAAGCCGCCGCCGCGCGCCTTGAGGTGCGGGTGGGCCGCGCGCGTGGCGGCCAGCACGGATCGCGCGTTGAGGTCCATCACCCGGGCGTAATGCGCGTCGTCGATCGCGCTCGTCGGCACGCGGCCGAGCATGCCGCCGGCGTTGTTGATCAGGCCATCGAGCCCGCCCAGCGCGTCGACCGCCGTGGCGACGACCCGCTCGCTTTCCCCCGCCACGGACACGTCGCCCTGGACGAGATGAACGGTGCCGCCGGCCGCGCGGATCAGCGCGGCGAGTTGGCCGGCTGCTTCAGCGCTGGCGTTGTAATGCAGGGCGACCGCGCATCCCTGCTGGGCGAAGGTCCGGGCGAGAGCCGCCCCGATGCCAGTCGAGGCGCCCGTGATCAGCACAGCCTTGCCATTCAGGTCCGGAATGCGCAGCAATTCCAGCGGCTTCACGTCAGACGTCATGGGTGCTCCCTCGGCGGCGAGGCGGCGGCGGGCCCGCGACCCGCGGTCTTGCGCTTCGCTCATCATCCAGATCCATAGCCTGTCCAGCCGCTCGCGACCATGATGCTGGCGGGGGAGCAAGCGGGGTCGGACCGTCGTTGCACCCGACGCTCCGATCCTGCTATGCCGAGCCACCGCTCCAACAGTCTGACCCATGACCATTCCCGACGATCCCGTCGCGCGCCGGCGCACCTTCGCCATCATCTCCCATCCCGACGCCGGCAAGACGACCCTGACGGAGAAGCTGCTCCTGTTCGGGGGCGCCATCCAGCTCGCGGGCGAGGTGCGCGCCAAGGCCAACCGCCGGCAGACCCGGTCGGACTGGATGGACATCGAGCGCCAGCGCGGCATCTCGGTGGTCACTTCCGTGATGACCTTCGAGCACGCGGGCTGCGTGTTCAACCTGCTGGACACGCCGGGCCACGAAGACTTTTCCGAGGACACCTACCGCACGCTGTCGGCCGTCGACTCCGCCGTGATGGTGATCGACGCCGCGCGCGGCATCGAGAGCCGCACCCGCAAGCTGTTCGAGGTCTGCCGCCTGCGCGACATCCCGATCCTCACCTTCATCAACAAGATGGACCGCGA
>CAXTVD010000229.1:0-7101 GCA_964247575.1 uncultured Lichenihabitans sp. | reverse complement strand
AGCAAACCCTACGGGTTATGGAGGAAGGGTCCCAGTTCCGGGACGCGGTCGTCGGGGGGGCGTCGGGCCTCGCCAAGCCCGCGCTGATCTCCACGCTCTCCATCTGCGCGGCGTTCGTCTCGGTGCTGTTCCTCACGGGCGCCCCAAAGTTCATCTTCACGCCCCAGGCGCTCGCGGTCGTGTTCGCGATGCTGGCCTCCTACTTCTTCTCGCGGACGCTCGTTCCAATCCTCATCAACCTTCTGGTGAGGGCGGAATACAAAGCGAGCTACGGCAAGGAGCGGGGCGACGAAGCCGACGAGACGGCGGAGGACGGCGACGACGATAAAGCCGCGCAAGCGACGGCCAAGCCGGGCGCGCTGCGACGGTTCGGGGCCGCCGCCTGGCGCATGGTCATGGTGCCGTTCGCCGCGACCGGGCGGCTGCTCGCAAGGCCCGCGCGATGGGCGGGAAGCCTGTTCTCACGGGGGCATGCGAGCTTCGAGCGGGGCTTCGAACGCTTTCACCGGGGCTATCTCGGCCTCCTCCATGCCTCCCTGGCCCATACGGCCGTGACGTTCGGCGTCGTAGGGGCGGTGTTCGTGCTGGGTGGAGTCCTGTTCGTCTTCGTGGGGCAGGACTACTTCCCACAGGTCGACGCGGGTGCCATGACGCTCCACATCCGGACCCGCTCGGGCATGCGGATCGAAACCGCCGAACAGGTCTTCGCGTCGGTCGAGAACGTCGTCAAGGAGGTTGTGCCGGCCAAGGACCTCGGCGTGATCCTCGACAATATCGGCCTTCCCTCCAGCAACTACAATTTCGCCTTCGGTGACGGGTCTTTCGTCGCCTACAACGACGGCCAGATGATCATCTCGCTGAACGAGGGCCATGCGCCATCGGCCGGCTACATGAAGCGACTGCGGCAGGTGCTGCCCCAGCGCTTCCCCGACGCGACCTTCTACTTTCAGCCGGCCGACATGATCACCCAGATCCTCGATTTCGGGACCATCACCCCGATCGACGTCCAGGTGAACGGCCGCAACCAGGAGAAGGACCTCGAAGTCGCGAAGGAGGTGCGCGACCGCATCCGCGGCATCAAGGGGGCCGTTGACGTCCATATCCAGCAGATCACCGACACGCCGGAATTCTTCGTTGATGTCGACCGGCGGCTTGCCGCCGAGATCGGGCTCACCGAGCAGCAGATTGCCAATTCCATGAACATCTCGCTGTCCGGCAGCTTCCAGGTGTCCCCGAACTTCTGGGCCGACCCGAAGACGGGCATCCCCTACCAGGTCTGGGTGCAGACCCCCGAATACCGCAACGACAACCTGAACGCCCTGAAGACCACGCCGCTCTTCGTGACCACGCCGGCGCCCTCCTCGGCCACGGCCGGCCTGTCGACGGCCGCCATGACGAACCAACCCGGCGTCCTTTCGCTGCTCTCAAGCGTGGCGACCTTCAACCGCCGCTCCGAAGAGACCGTGATCAATCATGTCAACACCCAGCCGACCTACGACGTCTATGCGAGCGCGCAGGATCGTGACCTGGGCGGCATCAAGAAGGACATCCTGAAGATCGTCGATGAGGAGCAGAAGAAGCTGCCCGCGCCCGACAAGATCACCGTGCGCGGCCAGATCGAGAGCATGGACAGCGCCTTCGGCAATCTCAGCCTGGGCCTCGCGATCGCCGTGGTCGCGGTCTACCTGCTGATGGTCATCAACTTCCAGAGCTGGGGCGACCCCTTCGTCATCATTGCGGCCCTGCCGATCGCCTTTTGTGGCATTCTGACGAGCCTCTTCATCACGGGTACGACCCTGTCCATCCCGTCACTGTTCGGCGCCATCATGAGCGTCGGGGTCGCGAGCGCGAATTCCATCCTGCTCGTGACCTTCGCGCGCGAGCACCGCGAGGAGACCGGCTGCAGCGCGGCGGAGGCCGCCATCGCGGCGGGAGAGACCCGGCTTCGCCCCGTGCTGATGACGGCGGGCGCCATGTTCGTCGGCCTGATCCCGATGGCGATCGGGATCGGCGAGGGATCCGAGCAGAACGCGGCACTCGCCCGCGCGGTGCTGGGCGGCGTCGGCTTCGGGACCTGTTCCACCCTCCTGTTCGTTCCCTTCCTTTATGCCCTGCTGCGCAGCGGGCCGTTCAAGCCCGTGAAGGACTATCGATGACCAAGATCGACGCGCCCGATCGTTTCGCAACCGACGGCAAGGACGGAGCCGACTGGACCTACGGGACCTCGATCGAGCGGGCGATGGACGCACCCCCGCAGGACGCGCAGACCCTGGACGACCCGCAGGACGACCTGCGGCGTGGCAACCCGCAGGCCAAGGGCGATGCCGCTGCGGACAAGCGTCGTGACGAGACATCGGATGACGCCGGCAAGGATGCGCGGCGCAACCGAGGCGAGAATGCAGCCGATCGGACGGGCAAGGGACCGCAGGGGCGTCCTAACGCGCCTGACCAGGACGATCCGCACGGCGATCCAGAGCACAAGACCGGCAGTGGCAAGCAGCCCCGTGAAACCAAAGCCGACGAGCCGCCGCCGTCTCCCCCGCGCAAGCTGGTCTTCGTCGTCGTCGGCCTCGTGCTCCTCGCCTTGCTCGGCTGGGGCGCCTACAGCCATTGGCGGCGGAACAGCGACGCCGAGGCGACGTCGAACGAGACGCGAGACGTCGTGCCCGAGGTGCGCACCACGGAGGCCAAGCGCGACGACAA
Organism: uncultured Lichenihabitans sp.; assembly: GCA_964247575.1. Classification (GTDB taxonomy): domain Bacteria; phylum Pseudomonadota; class Alphaproteobacteria; order Rhizobiales; family Beijerinckiaceae; genus Lichenihabitans. The sequence continues at coordinate 4,398 of CAXTVD010000229.1, read as the reverse complement.
GCCGATCGAGCTCACCCTGCCGGGCCAGACGGAGGCGTTTGAGACCGCCAACATCTTCCCGCGCGCGACCGGCTACATCACCAAGCGCAACGTCGACATCGGCAGCCGCGTGAAGAAGGGCGACCTGCTCGTCCACATCACCGCCCCCGATCTCGACCAGCAGCTCGCGCAGGCGGTGGCCCAGCTCGGGCAGGTCCGGGCGGCCGAGGCGCAGGCCAATGCCCAGGTGACGCAGGCTGAGGCCAATCTGAACTTGGCCAAGGTCACGCTGGCCCGGACCGCCACTCTGACGCAGCAGGGTTACGAGACGCTGCAGAACCGCGACAACCAGGTCGCCAACCAGCAATCGCAGCAGGCCACCGTGGAGACCGCGCGGGCCGGCGTGAACGTCGCCCTCGCCAACACCAAGGCCCAGCAGGCGACGGTGGATCGGCTCACGGCGCTGACCGGCTTCGAGGACGTCATCGCCCCGTTCGACGGGGTGATCACGACCCGCAACGTCGACAACGGCGACCTGGTCAACGCCGACACCTCTTCCGCGACGCCCATGTTCTCTATTGCGCGGGAGGACGTGATCCGTGTGACCGTCCAGGTGCCGCAGAATTCGTCAGCCGGCGTGAAGGAAGGCGTGCCGTCCAGCATCGAAGTCCCCTCCAGCCCCGGCCAGCATTTCTCCGGAACGGTCACGCGCTCGTCGATCGCGCTCCTGTCCTCGGCCCGGACCCTTGACACCGAGGTCGATGTGCCCAATCCGGACGGCGCGATCCGGCCCGGCCTGTTCGTCTATGTCACGATGCACATCCCGCGCGATCACCCCGAGGTCGTGGTTCCGGCGGAGTCGCTGATCTTCAACCAGGGCGGGATGCAGATTGCCACGGTCGAGGGCGATCAGGCCAAGGTCCACCCGGTGAAGATCTACCGTGACTTCGGGTCCACCGTGTCGCTGGCGGAAGGGCTGCAGGGTGGCGAGCAGATCATCCTCAGTCCACCCGCCCTTCTGCGCGACGGCTCGAAGGTCAAGGTGCACAAGGATACGGACGACAAGAAGCCCGACGGCAAGACGGGGCAGCCGGCTTCAAATGATTCCTCGAAGGACGCGAGCAAGCCGGACGCCGGCAAACAGGGCTGACCGGCCCCGGCGGTCGGCTGGGGCGGCCGTTCAGCGCATCAGCTTGCAGGCGTGGTCGAGGAGATCTTCGCTGGTCGACTGACGGGCCGCGAGTGCGGCATCCGAAAGGCCCGCCAGCAGCATGAAGCCGTCATGCCCTCCGGCATCGGTCGTCCCGACGACGGCCAGCACGGCGAGGCCGGGGTGGTCCTGCAAGGCCGGGATCGCGGCGGCGAGCCGGAAGGGATTGACCCCCTCCAGACTGGGCCGCTCGATGCGCCGGGTCCAGTAGGACTGGCCCATGAAGCTGTAACCCCCCTCCTGCCAATGGTCGGTCGGCGTCGACGCCAGCCTCTCCGCCAGGGCGGCCTTCACCCGGGGCCGGAGGCAATCGATATGGATGTGCAGCTGGTCCTGGCTGCGGGTCACCCGGGAGTTGACGGCAAGGCCCACATCGTTCCAGGCCAGCGGTCGCTTGAGGTCGGCCTGGACATAGCGGCGCGCCTCCCAGGCATCCGCGAAATAGCCGGGGGCATCGCGTTCCCGAAGCTGCGCGGTCTCGATGCCGATGACCCGGGCCGTCGGCATCGCGACAAGATGGGTCTGCCGGAACGGGGCCCGGAGGACGGCGTAGCCCTGCTCGGCTCCTCGCGCGATGTTGACCTCGAGGCAGGGGAAGGCCGAGCCTGTCGTCCGATAGTTGAGCACGCAGGTGCTCTCGACCCCCCAGAGCATGTCGCGGGGAAGGCTGGCGGCACAGAGCACCAGCCCAGCGGCCAGCAGCAACGCGACGACCACCGGACGGGTGACAGGAAGCGCCCAGGCCCGCCGCGGCGAGCGAAGCGCTCCTGGCGCGGGCGAGATGCCATCCTGCGACGTCACGCTGCGGCGCCCGACGCATTGGCGGCCCCGCTTCGCAGATGCTGCACGCGAACCGGCACCGGAGGGTGGGAGAAGTGCGCCAGGGCATAGAGCGGGTCGGGCGTGAGGGTCGAGGCATTGTCCCGGGCCAGGCGCGTCAGAGCCCCGATCATCGGGCCCGCCCCGACGGCCTGCCGGGCATAGTCGTCGGCCTGGAACTCGTTGCGGCGCGAGATCCAGTTGCTCACCGGCGCCAGGAGCGGTCCCACCACGGACGCCAGCAGGCCACAGACGAACAGCCCGAGGGCATCGTTCGTCCTCTCGATCCCGAAGGCAGGCAGCAGCCAGGGTTGCTTGCAGAGCCAGCCGAACGCCGCCAGCACGCCGAAGCTGATCACCGCCCCGCGCACAAGGCCGAAAAGGACGTGGCGGTGGCGGAAGTGACCGAGTTCATGCGCGATGACCGCCTCCACCTCCTCGGGCGGGCTGTCCGCGAGGAGGGTGTCGAAAAGGACAATGCGCTTAGCCTTGCCGAAACCGATGAAGTAGGCGTTACCGTGCGCGGTACGCCGGGACGCATCCATGGTGAACAGCCCGGAGGAGCGAAACCCGGACGCTTCGAGCAGACGCTCGATCCGGCGACGGAGCGCCTCGTCGCCGAGCGGCGTGAAGGTGTTGAAGCGCGGGGCGATCAGGCGGATGTAGACGGCGGGCGCGACGGCCATCAGCACCAGCAGGCCGACCCAGGCCCACAGCCACCACAGGCCTGCCGTCCGCATCACCAGGAGCGCCGCCGTCAGGAGCGGCACAACGACCACGAGCGACAGGGCCCAGCCCTTCAGCCGGTCGAGGACGAAGGTTGCAGGACTCGTCCGGTTGAACCCGAACCGCTGCTCGACCACGAAGGTCCGGTAGAGATCGAGCGGCAGGCCGATGACCGTGCGGACGACGGCCGTCCCGATCAGAAACGCCACGCCGAGCGCCACGGGCGAGGCGGGAAGAAGCGCGTAGAGGCTGTCGTAAAGCAGGCCGATGCCGCCGAACACCCAGCCGAGCGTGACCACGGTGTCGAGGACCGTATCGAGGATCGCCAGCCGTTCCCGCGCGATCGTATAGTCGGCCGCCTTGCGATGCTGCTCCGGCGTCACGCTCGCCGTGAAACCGGCCGGGACCGCGTTCCGGTGGTGACGGACATGGCTGATCTGGCGGGCGGAGAGGACGAGAGCGACGCCCATCCAGAGAAGGGTGGCGGCGGTGAAGGCGGGGAGGACCAGGGACATGGAGCTTCCCAATCACGGGACTGTGAGGACTCCATGGCACGGGCGCGCGCCGTCTGTCGATCGCGGGGGCGCCGACGACGATAAACCGAGACTTACGGGCGCAGGCGCACCAGCGCGGGCGCCTCAGCGGACTCGATGCCGGCCTCCTGCAAGGCGTACTGGATGGATCGCGCGGCTGCCGGAGATAAAATCGTGTGGCCGTCGTCCCGCTCGGCCTGCAGGACGACGCCGACGGCCAGTCTGGCGTGCTTGGCCAGGCGGTCGGGCGGCCAGTTGAGCAGCTTGCGGGCCGCCCTGATCTGCGGTCCCGTCATCATGGCGTCTGTCCTTCCGCGGCACAAAGCGCAGCGGCTGCACAGCGGAACGGGAGGCCGCATGGACGTTCACGTCGAAACCTGTCGATCATCTTGCGATTGCTCCAGGCTGGTCCCCGGTGTCCGCTGCCAAGGCAGCGAATCACCGCTCCGTCGTGTATGATGGTGCATTGCAGCATCAATGTTGCAATGCGATGAAGGTTTCATGATCGGCGAGAGCGCGGCCGGGTGTGATGCTTGACGGCCACGCCCTCGGATGCGAAGGCCGCGCACAGATCTACCCCTCGCCCTTGCAAGGACCGCTCATGACCGACGCCCTCGATGTCCTCTGCATGGGCAACGCCATCGTCGACATCATCGCCCCCGTCGAGGACGACTTTCTCGTGCAGCGCGCCATCCCGAAGGGCGGGATGATGCTGATCGACGAGGCCCGCGCCGAGCAGCTCTACGCCGCCATGGGCCCGGTCACGGTGATCTCGGGCGGATCGGCCGCCAATACGGCCGTGGGGCTGGCCAGCTTCGGAGCAAGGGTGGCCTACACCGGCAAGGTCCGCACGGACGAGGTGGGCGGCCTGTTCACCCACGACCTTCGCGCCACCGGTGTCCACTACCAGACGGCGCCCGCCAGCGCCGGACCGGCGACCGCGCGATCCTATATTCTGGTCACGCCGGATGGACAGCGCACGATGAACACCTTTCTCGGTGCCTGCCAGAACCTGTCGGTGGAGGATATCGACGAGGCGACCGTCCGGGCCGCAGCCTTCGTCTACCTCGAAGGCTGTCTGTGGGACCCGCCCGAGGCCAAGCGGGCCTTCACCAAGGCGGCGGGCATCGC
>CAXTVD010000228.1:0-7119 GCA_964247575.1 uncultured Lichenihabitans sp. | reverse complement strand
GAGGAACAGCCCGGCGCAGGCCGAGGCCACACCGCCCAGCATGTAGGCGAGGATCACCGTGCGCTTGACCGAGATGCCGTGGCTGCTGGCCGCCATCGCGTCATTGCCGACGGCATAGACGGCGACGCCGAGGCGGGTGCGGCCACCGTCGCCCTCCGTCTGCGCCGGCCGCGGCACCTGGCCGACGCGGCCATCGACGGGCTGAACGCGGGCTATGGAAATACCGGCTTCATGGGCTTCCCACTGGCGCTGGTTGCCTTCGGCCCGGCCGCCCTGGCCCCGACCACGATCGCCACCATCATCACGGTGTGCGTCGTCTTCGCCGCCGCGATCGTGCTAATCGAGATCGGGTTGCAGACCCAGGCGCATCCGGCTCGCCTCGGCCTGAAGGTCGCTCGCTCGCTCGGGCGCAACCCGCTGCTCGTGGCGCCGGCGCTGGGCGCGGTCGTGCCGCTCCTCGGCCTGGACGTCCCCGCACCCGTCGAGACCTTCCTCAAGCTGCTGGGCGGGGCCGCCTCGCCCTGCGCCCTGGTCGCGCTCGGCCTGTTCCTGGCCGCCCGCCGCGAGCCGGCCGGGCGGGACGCGGGCGCGACGGCTCTTCTCGTCGGCCTGAAGCTCGTCGGCCAGCCGGTCGTCGCCTGGGCCCTGGCGACCCTGGTCTTCCACCTCGACCCGCTCCCAACCCACGCCGCCGTGCTCCTGGCCGCCCTGCCCACCGGCACAGGGCCGTTCATGCTGGCGGAGTTCTACGGGCGGGAGGCGGACATCACCTCGCGCGTCATCCTCGTCTCGACGGTGCTCTCCGTGCTGACCGTGGCGGGGTATCTGGCGGTCGCGGGATGAAGGCTGCCCGCGACCGGTGCCGCTCGGGACTATGGCGCCGTGTCGGGGATGGTCATCAGGGCGTCGGGCATGTCCTGCTCGGCCATGTCGAATTGGCGCACGCCGTGCTCGTCGGTGACGGTCACGCGGTAATGCGGGCGAGGCCCGGGCACCACCGGTCCCGGGGTCGCACTCTTCAGCGCCTCGAGCGCCGCCAGTTGTTCGGCGGACAGATCGGGGGAGGACCGTTCGCCCTGCCGGTGGCCGACGATCCCGCCGAAGCTTTCGACCTTGACCTTCATGCCGTCATCCCGCGCCGACCGCCACCGGACCCAGGGCGATTGCCCTGGTGAGGGCGCTCAGAGGAACGTCGACCGCCGCCCAGGCCTCGGCCGCTTCATCCTCCACGCCCACCGCTCGGGCAGCAGCAAGGGTGCGGTCGGCGAACTGGGCGATCGTCGCGCTGCTCGGCAGCAAGCCGTCTGTGCAGGCGGTGTACCAGACCTGCGCAGCCCGCTCCCAGGCCTTGCCGCCGACATTCTCGGCGAAGACGCGGAACGCCTTGTTGGGGATGCCCGAATTGACATGCACGTCCGCCGTCGCATCGAACTTCGCGTAGGAGACGGGTTGCGGCGACAGGCAGTGCTCGGCGCCGGGATCATTCAGGTCGCGCAGGCACGTCTTGCCCGCTGCCAGGGTGTGCGATCCCAGGATCTTCGCTCCGATCAGCCAACCCTCAGGCTTGCCCGTGTCCCATCCGTTGAGCCACTGGTTGAATGTGGCCCCGAACACGTCGCTGATGCTCTCGTTCAGGGCACCCGACTCGCCCTCGTAAAGCAGCCCGCTCTCGAACTGCGTGACGCCATGGGTCAGCTCGTGCCCGATAACGTCGGGCGATTTGTGGAAGCCGGTGAAGATGATCCCGTCGCCGTCGCCGTAGACCATCTGGCGCCCTTCCCAGAAGGCATTCTGGAACTGCTGCCTGTAGTGCAGGCTGGACACCAGATCGAGACCCTGCCGGTCGACCGAGTTTCTGTTGAAGACGGTGAGATAGAATTCGGCGACCTTGGCCGTGGTCGCGTGGACCGTGCTGACCGCCTCGTCGGCGCTCGCCGTGGGATCTGCAACGAAGGATCCCGGCAGCGACTGCCGATGCCCGCAATCATAGTCCTGGATCCGAGGGGCCTCCGCGGGCAAGGCCGGCGCGAGGCTGTCGACGCTGCCGCGCTGGCTCAACGACATGACCCGGCTGGTCTCGCGCATCTTCTTGAGCCGGGTCACCTCCGCATAGGTGTCGGACAGGCTCCCCCGCACATCATCGTCGAGGCTGGCATCCTGAGCGTAGCGCTTGAGCACGTCCGGGGGCACGATGAAGCAGCATGCGCAGGTCGGACGTCGCTGGCGGCCGGCATGATTCGGCATTGAACCCTCCTTCCGGCCCCTTGGGCTCGGCGCTGCCCTGGATGGCGACTGGCCGGTCGGACCGGAGCCGGTCGCCGGCGCTTCGGGCCTCCTGATTTGACGAGAATCGGTTGAACTTGTCGGTCAGCCCGGGCCCTTCCTGGGCTGACCGGTGCCGCGCGGCCACCATTCGGCGGACGCGTCCTGCCGCTAGGCGATCCTGAAGGTCGCGACCGAGACGTGCGGCCAGCTCAGGCCGTTGAAGTTCAGCAGCACGCGCTGCGTGTATTGAAGCTGGGCAAACTGATAGCCGTCCTTGTCGGTCACCTGCTCGATCCAGAAGATCGCGTTGGCGAGAGCCGCGTTGGCATTCGGTCCGCCCGTCGGAGGCGTCCCCTTGCCGGTAAGGAAGGCGATGTTGTCGGTTCCGCCGCCCGCGTCAGGGATCGAGCCCGGCCCGCTGGTGTCGGACGAGATGAGAATGACTGTCGTGCCGGTGATCGTCTGCCCGGCGATCGCCTGGGACAGGAAAAGGTTCGGATTCTTGAGCTGATCCGGGGTCAGTGAGGCGACGCGGTTCAGAGGCGTGCGGGAGTCGCTCGGCTTTGTGAGGTCTTCCTCGTCGAAATGGACTAGGCCGGTCTCGCCGTCGTCCGGACTGCCGATCTTGAATGGCGTGATACTGGCGACATCGAATTTGGGAGCGGGAGCGGTGAAGGAACGGCCTTGCAGATTGATGGTCGTGCCATGCGGAATGGAACCCATGCGGACGACCGTACCTGGTTCGTTGGGTTCATCGGGATTGGTCGTGACCGGGATATTCGCCCAGACTCCCGGTTCGAAATGCTGGCCGGAATCGTCGAAGCTGTCATTGACCGTCTGCAGGTAGGAGACGCCTCCCAGCGCGATCTCACTCTGCAGGAACCCGCGATTGGCGATGCCGCTTCCGGTGATGTCGGTGAAGGCGAGCGTTTCGCTGGTCAGGTTCAGTTCCAGGAAGAAATCCTTCGGGCCAGACTGGCCGCCGAAATTCGGCCGCCAGATCATGTTGAAGCCCGTGCCCTTCCATGTCCGCTGCGCCTTGCCGGCCGGCTCGTCGCCGACAAAGCCCCGCAACAGGCCCAGAAGGTCGGGCGCGGCCAGATTCGAAGCAGCACGAATCCGATGAGCAAACGAAAAATCAGTATCGATCGGCATGATTGCCTCCAAAATCAGATCTTGTAAAATTCGACTTTTTAAAAAAGCAAAGTCATAATAAAAGTCGTAGAACAACGGGCGCGCTAAATCGCTGCCGCCCGGGGTCTCATCGCCTCATCTTGCGCTACAACACGGAGACTAGATGATGTGCGGCGCTTCAACAAGCCCCTCATAAGAGGGCTGTGCTCCACCGTCTTGAGGGGGCAGCAACGCGAACGCCTCCAGCCGCCTGTTGCTTGAGAGTCAATCTCGCGCTTCATCCTTCCCAAACCCGCCGCCCGTGGGCGTCACCACCGTCACCGCCTCGCCGGCCTCCAGCACCGTCTGGTCGCAACCGGCCAGCGGTTCGACGCGGCCGTCCAGCCGGCGCACGCTGTTGCGGCCGAGCGCCCCCGGCTCCCCGCCGTTCACGCCGACCGGCGCGACGAGGCGATGGCCGGACAGGATCGCGCAATCCATGCGCTCGCGGAACCGCAGGGTGCGGCTGGTCCCGTCGCCCGCGCGCCAGCGGCCCCGGCCGCCGGAGCCGGACCGGATGTGGAAGTCCTCCAGCACCACGGGGAACCGCAGCTCAAGCACCTCCGGATCGGTCAGGCGGGAATTGGTCATGTGCGTGTGGACGCCGGGCGCGCCGTCGAAGCCTTCGCCGGTGGGGGCACCCGAGCAGATCGTCTCGTAATATTGGTGCCGGGCGTTGCCGAAGGTCAGGTTGTTCATCGTGCCCTGGGCCGAGCCGAGCGCGCCGAGCGCGCCGAAAAGGGCGTCCGTCACCGCCTGGCTCGTCTCCACATTGCCCGCCACCACGGCGGCGGGATAGCGCGGCGAGAGCATCGAGCCCTCGGGGATGATGATCGTCAGCGGCCGCAGGCAGCCCGCATTCATGGGGATGTCGTCATCGACCATGACGCGGAACACATAGAGCACGGCCGCCCGTGTCACGGGCTCCGGCGCGTTGAAGTTGGTGGGCTGCTGGGGCGAGGTGCCGGTGAAGTCGACCGTCGCCGTGCGCCGCGCCTTGTCCACCGTGATGGCGACGCGGATGGCCGTGCCCTGGTCCATGGCGGCGGTGAAGCTTGCGTCCGCCAGCCGCTCCACCACCCGCGCCACGCTTTCGGCGGCGTTGTCCTGCACGTGGCCCATATAGGCCTGCACGACCGGCAGGGTGAACGTGGCCACCATGCGGGCGAGTTCGGCCGCCCCCTTTTCGTTGGCGGCGATCTGCGCCTTCAGGTCGGCGATGTTCTGGGCGGCGTTGCGGACGGGATACTCTCCGCCGGTTAGCAGATCGTGCAGCGCGTCGCCCTGGAAGGTGCCGCGGTCGACCAGCTTGAAATTGTCGATATAGACGCCCTCCTCGCGGATGGTCGTCGCGCGCGGGCTCATGGACCCCGGGCTGATGCCTCCCACGTCGGCGTGGTGCCCCCGCGAGGCGACCCAGAAGAGGATCGTGCCGCCCTTGTCGAAGACCGGCGAGCACACCGTGATGTCGGGCAGGTGCGTGCCGCCGTTATAGGGCGCATTGAGCGCGAACACGTCGCCGCGCGCGATCTGCCCCTCGTTCAGGCGGATGATCGTTTCCACCGAGCGGTCCATCGAGCCCAGATGCACCGGCATGTGGGGGGCGTTGGCGACGAGGTGGCCCTGCGCGTCGAACACCGCGCAGGAGAAGTCGAGCCGCTCCTTGATGTTCACGGAGGATGCCGTGTTCTGCAACGTCACGCCCATCTGCTCGGCAATCGACATGAAGAGGTTGTTGAAGATCTCGAGCAGCACCGGGTCGGCGGAGGTGCCGACGGCCACGCGCTGCGGCAGCACGGCGGTGCGGCGGAGCACGACGTGGTCGAGCGGCGTGAGGGTCGCCGTCCAGCCGTCCTCGACCACGATGGTCTGGTGGGGCTCGACGAGCAGCGCGGGCCCTTCCACGGTGTGACCGATGCCGAGCTGGTCGCGGGTGAATGCGCCGCCCTCCTGCCAGGCCCCGCCCGAGAAGAAGCGCACGGGCTCGCGCGGCGCAGGACGCGGGGTGGTGGCGGGCGGATGGGCCGGCTCGTCGAAGGGGGCGCCGCCGCCCACCGCCTCCACGCTCAGGGCCTCCACCACCAGCGCCCGGCCGGGCTCGACGAAGCCGAAGCGGGCACGGTGGGCCGCCTCGAACCCCGCCCGCATGGCCTCGACGGATCCGGCCTCGACCTCCAGGGCGGCATCCGTGCCGGCGGTGCGCAGGTGGGCGCGGGTGACGAGGGTGACGGCGGCTGGGTCGACGCCCTGCCCTTCCACTTCGGCGCGCGTCTCGGCCGCGAGGCGCACCGCGACAGCGTCGATCTCGGTGAGCACGGCCGGCTCAAGCGGCGCCTCGATGCTGGCCTGCCGCACGGCGCGGATGTCGGCCAGACCCATGCCGTAGGCCGAGAGCAGCGAGGAGAGGGGGTGCAGGACGACGGTGGTCATGGCGAGCGCGTCGGCCACCGCGCAGGCATGCTGGCCGCCGGCGCCGCCGAAGCAGTTCAGGGCGTAGCGGGTGACGTCGTAGCCGCGCGCAACCGACACCTTCTTGATGGCTTCGGCCATGTTGGCCACCGCGATGCGGATGAAGCCGTCCGCCACCTCCTCGGCGCTCCGGCCGTCGCCGACGGCCGCTGCGAGCCGCTCGAAGCCGGTCCGGACCGTCTCGGCGTCGAGCGGCTGGTCCCCGCCGGGCCCGAAGATCGCCGGGAAGAAGCCGGGCCGCAGCTTGCCCACCATGACATTGGCGTCCGTGACGGCGAGCGGGCCGCCGCGCCGATAGCAGGCCGGGCCGGGATCGGCGCCCGCCGAATCGGGGCCGACCCGGAAGCGTGCGCCGTCATAGTGCAGGATGGAGCCGCCGCCCGCCGCCACCGTGTGGATCTGCATCATGGGCGCGCGCATCCGCACCCCGGCGACCTCCGTCTCGAAGGCGCGCTCGAAGGCGCCGTCGAAATGGGCGACGTCCGTCGAGGTGCCGCCCATGTCGAAGCCGATCACCTTGTCGAACCCGGCAGACGCGCCCGTGCGGGCCATGGCGACGACCCCGCCCGCCGGGCCCGAGAGGATGGCGTCCTTGCCCGCGAACAGCTCCGCTGCGGTGAGGCCGCCCGACGACATCATGAACATGAGGCGGGCGCCGGTGCGCTCGACGTCCAGTTCGGCCGCGACCTGGGCGACGTAGCGGGCGAGGATGGGCGTGAGATAGGCGTCCACCACGGTCGTGTCGCCGCGCCCGACGAGCTTGATGAGCGGCGAGACCTCGTGGCTCACCGACACCTGGGCGAAGCCCATGTCCCGGGCGAGCCCTGCCACGGCCGCCTCGTGGGCGGGGTAGCGGTAGGCGTGCATGAAGACGATCGCGACGGCGTTCAGCCCGCGTGCCCGTGCGGCCTGCAGGTCGCGGCGGACGGCCTCGAGATCGGGCGTTTGCTCGACCGTGCCATCGGCCAGCACTCGTTCGCCGACCTCGAGGACCTCGGCATAGAGCTGGGCGGGCTTGACGATCCGCTTGGCGAAGATCTTCGGACGCGCCTGGTAGCCGATAGCCAGCGCATCGCGGAAGCCGCGCGTGGTGACGAGCAGGGTCGGCTGGCCCTTGCGCTCCAGAAGCGCGTTGGTCGCGACCGTGGTGCCCATTTTGACGGCGCCGATAACACCCGAGGGGATCGGGTCCGCCGCGCCGAGCCCGGGCAG
>CAXTVD010000227.1:0-7158 GCA_964247575.1 uncultured Lichenihabitans sp. | reverse complement strand
CAGGGCACGAGCTCTGCTTGGTGCGCCAGCAGCGTATCCCGGACGGACCCATTGCCGCCCGTCTGACCGGCCGGCTTGCGCCACCCCGGTGGGGACGCCATGATCATCCCATGACGTCACCCTTCCATCCCCGGCTCGACGCCGTGACGAGCTCCTCGCTGGCGCAGCTCAACGAGCGCTCGCGCGAGATCTTCAAGCATATCGTGGACGTGTACCTCGCGACCGGCGAGCCGGTCGGCTCCAAGCACCTCTCGCGGATGCTGCCTGTGGCGCTGTCGCCGGCCTCCATCCGCAGCGTGATGCAGGACCTCGAAACGCTCGGTCTGGTCTATGCACCCCATACCAGCGCGGGGCGGCTGCCCACACAGTCCGGCCTGCGCCTGTTCGTCGACGCGATGCTGGAGATCGGCGACGTGGGCGATGCCGAGCGGCGCCGCATCGAGGCGGAGGTCCGGGCCGCCTCCCACGCCCGCAGCTACGAGGAGGCGCTGGGCGAGGCGACCAGCCTGCTCTCGGGCCTGACGCGCGGCGCGGGCATCGTCGTGACCCGCAAGGACAACGCCCAGATCAAGCATATCGAGTTCCTGCGCCTCGATGCCGAGCGGGCCCTGGCCATCCTCGTGGGCGAGGACGGGGGCGTCGAGAACCGGGTCGTGGCGATCTCGCCCGGCCTGCCCGCCTCCGCCCTCGCCGAAGCCGCCAACTACCTCAACGCCCGGATGCACGGCCGCACCCTGGCCGAAGCCCGCGCCGAGATCGAGGCCGAGCGGCAGAACGCGAAGACCGAGCTCGATGCGCTGACCGAGCGGCTCGTCGACGCGGGTCTTGCGACCTGGGCGGGGCTGCAGGGCGACAGCCGGCAGCTGATCGTCCGCGGCCAGGCCAACCTGCTCGAGGACCTCACGGCCGTGGCGGATATCGAGCGCATCCGCCACCTGTTCGCCGATCTCGAGACCAAGACCGAGGTCATCGAACTCCTCGACCGGGCCGAGGGCGGCGAGGGCGTGCGCATCTTCATCGGATCGGAGAACAAGCTGTTCTCGCTGTCCGGCTCCTCCATGATCGCCGCGCCTTTCCGCGACAGCGCCCGCCGGATCGTGGGAGTGCTCGGCATCATCGGTCCGACCCGCCTCAATTACGCCCGCGTGGTCCCCATGGTGGACTTCACCGCCCAGGTCGTCTCGCGGCTCGTCAGCAAGGGCTGACGCAGCGCGACGCCGGGTCCCTGCCCGACTGGTTCGCTTTCATGGCTTTGCCCCTGCCCCGCGCGCGCTGGACCCTTGCGGTCCTTGGCCTCTGCGTCCTCGCGCTGATGCTGACCAGCGCCCTCCTTGTCCTGCATCCGCGCCCGCGCGCATCGCCCTCGGGCATCGGCGGCCCCTTCGCGCTGACCGACCAAGACGGCCGCCGCGTGACTGAGGCCGATGTCGCCGGCCATCCCTTCCTCGTGTTCTTCGGCTACACCCACTGTCCCGACGTCTGCCCCACGACGCTGACCGACCTCAGCCGGATGCTCGATGCGCTGGGTCGCGACAAGCCGGTCAAGGCGCTGTTCGTGACCGTCGACCCCGAACGCGACACCCCGGCGGTGCTGAAGGACTACCTGTCGAGCTTCGATCCCCGCATCACGGGCCTCACCGGCGATCCCGCCGCGATCCAGGCGGCGGAACGGGCCTATCGCGTCTATGCCAAGAAGGTGCCGACCCCCACCGGGGACTACTCCATGGACCACACCGCCATCGTCTACCTGATGGACGCGGAGGGCCAGTTCGTCAGCGCGCTCAACCTCGACCAGTCGCCCGAGGCGGCGGCCTCCGCGGTCAAGCAGGTGATGTGAGACGCCCCTCTCGCGAGGCGGCCGCAGCCGATCGCGGCCCCGGCGGGCCCATCGTCCCTGGGGCGTTCGGCCGCCTGCTTCGAAAGGGTGTTGGACCTGCGCACCAGCCGGTCCCATATCCTTTGCAGGGAGCGGGACGGGAGGGAATGCGATGATGCAATCGAAGGTGAACCGACGCCAGCTTGCCGCTGGTTTGGGGGCCGGCCTGACCTCCGCCTCGATCGGGCTGTGGCCGCGCCTGTCGGCCGCAGCCGAGGCGAAGACCATCACGGTCCTCAACTGGCAGGGCTACGGCACGGACGAGGCGTTCGGCCTCAAGGCCTTCGCCGACGCCACGGGCATCGCGGTGAAGCACGACTACTACAATGCCGAGCCCGAGATGCTCACCAAGCTCCGCACCAACCCCGGCGCCTACGACGTGGTGCTGGTCAACTCGGCCCGTGATGCCCAGGCCCAGGCCGAGAACCTGATCGACCCCGTCGACCTCGCCGCGGTGCCCAATGCGGCGGGTCTGGCGAGCGCCTTCAAGACCAATCCCAACATCGTCATCGGAGGCAGGACCTACGGCGTGCCGTGGGTGTGGGGCATGAACGCCCTGGCGGTGCGGACCGGCAAGGGGCTGAAGGTCGACAGCTACGCCGACCTCGGCGACCCCGCTCATGCCGGTCGCGTCGCGCTGTTCGACGACGCCGTCACCGAGATCGCCGTCGGCGCCCTGCTCACCGGGCAGGACATCAACGATCCGAAGGACCTCAAGGCCATCGGGGACAAGCTGAAATCCTTCAAGAAGGACGTCAAGCTCACCTGGTCGAGCGAGGACGAGTGGAACAAGGCCTTCGCGGGCGGCGCCTTCGACATCTCCGTCTTCTGGTCCGGCGCGATCACCCGCGCGGTGCACCTGCACAACCAGCCGGTCAGCTTCGTCATCCCCCGGGAGGGCGCGATCGGCTGGCTCGACAACCTCTGCATCCCCGCCACGAGCACCAGGAAAGAGGCGGGGCTGGCCTTCATCAACTTCATGGTCGATCCCGCCTTCTACGTCGAATGGGCGAAGTCCGGCGCCCCTGCCTCGGCCAACAACGCCGCCATGGCGATGCTTCCGGCGGACGACCTGAACAGGCAGATCCACAAACCCGACTACCTCGCGACGCTGCAGTTCATGGGATCGTTGCCCGACGAGCGCCGGCAGGCCTTCAACGACCTCTGGGAGGAGGTCAAGGCGTACTACGCGAGCTCCTGAGGACCGGCTTGCCCGCCCGGCTCCCCATCGCGAGACGGCCGACACGCAGCCGGGTCGCGGGACGCCGCCGGCCGGCGGCTCTGCCGGTCGCCGACACCGCTCTTCGGGCGGGGGCGGCATGAGGGGCGAAGAAGCTCCTCAAGGGGGGGCCGGGGGGCCGGTGACGCGCCCCGCGGCGCGCGCTGCCGTCCCGGCACCCCGGCGTCAGGCGGGTCGGGCGCTGGGAACAGCCGCGCTCCTGCTGCCGGCCTATGGCTGGCTGACCCTTGCGGTGTTCCTCCCGCTGGGTGCGATGCTGGTCTTCAGCTTTCTGAAGACCACGCCGTTCGGCTCCAGCAAGCCGCTGGTCTTCACGCTTCAGAACTATCTCGCCTTCGTGACCCGGCCCTACCTCGTGGAGGTCGCCTGGACCTCGCTGCGCTTGGGCTTCTGGACGACGGGCCTGTGCGCCCTCATCGGACTGCCGACCGCGCTGGCCCTGGCGCGGGCGACGACCGGCCGGGTGCGCCAGACCCTGTTCCTGCTGACGATCCTGCCGTTCTGGACCAACGGTCTTGTCCGCATCTTCTCCTGGACGATGCTGCTGCGCGAGGGCGGGTTGCTCGACGATCTTGTCCACGTCGTCCTGCCGTCGGCGGGCTCGCTGGCGCTGCTCTACAGCTTCCCCGCCATCGTGATCGGGCTGGTCCACGCCTACCTGCCCTACATGATCCTCACCTGCTATCTCGCGGTCGCCGGCATCGAGGACGGATTGGTCGACGCGGCCCGGAGCCTCGGTGCGCGGGGACCGGTGGTGTTCGGCACGATCATCCTGCCCCTGGCGCTGCCGGGGCTGGTGTCCGGGTCGATCCTGATCTTCGTGCCGGTCATCGGCAGCTTCATGGAGCCCCGCATCCTGGGCGGCCGGATCGGCATCACCATGGGCACGGTGATCGAGGACCAGTTCACCCAGGCCTACAACTGGCCGCTCGGCGCCGCTTTGTCCTTCACGATGCTGGCGGTCGTCCTGGTGATCTTCACCGGGTTCTCCGGCGTGCTGCGTAGCCGCCTTGCGGGGCTGTCGTGATCCTGTCCGGCCGCATCGTCCTTGTCCTGGTGCTGCTGTTTCTCTACGCGCCGATCCTCGTGATGGTGGTCATGGCGTTCAACGCGTCGGACCTCTACGCCCTGCCCCTCCAGCCGACGCTGCACTGGTTCCAGGCGCTCGCGGGCAACGACAGGCTGATCGCCGCCAGCCGCAACAGCGTGCTGATCGCGCTGGCGACCGCGGTCCTCGCCACGGCGATCGGCACGCTCGCCGCCCTGGCCCTGTCGCGACGCGTCGTCCGGGGCAGGTCCCTGCTGCAGGCGCTGCTGCTGCCGCCCATCGCCATCCCCTGGCTGATCACCGGCACGGCCATGCTGGTGTTCTTCTTCTGGACCGGCATCGGGCGCGGGTTGCACGCGATGATCATCGGCCACGTCGCCCTGGCGATCCCCTACGTGGTCCTGGTCGTCGGCACGGGCCTGAACGGCCTGCGCGCCGATCTCGAGGAGGCGGCAATGAGCCTGGGGTCGACGCCGGTCCACGCCTTCGGCGCGATCACGCTGCCGCTCCTCGCGCCCAGCCTACTGGCGGCCGCGCTGTTCGCATTCGCGGTCTCGCTCGACCAGTTCGTCGTCTCCTACTTTCTGGCGACGCCGGGGGTCACCACCTTGCCCGTCGAGATCTACTCGTCGATCCGCAAGGGCTTCACGCCAGAGGTCAACGCCGTGTCGACGATCCTGCTCGGGGCCTCCGTGACACTGTTCCTGGTCTTTGCCTTGATGACCCGGCTGGGAGGCGCACGTGATCGGGGTTGAGGTGGCCGGCCTGCGCAAGGCGTTCGGCGCCACCCTCGTCCTCAATGGCATCGACGCGCAGTTCGCCCATGGCCGCTTCACCAGCCTGCTCGGCCCCTCCGGCTCGGGCAAGACGACCCTGCTGCGGATCATCGGCGGCTTCGTCGCGCCCGACGCCGGAACGGTGACCATCGACGGCGCGGACGTCACACAGGAGCCCCTGTGGACACGCCGGATCGGCATGGTGTTCCAGTCCTACGCCCTGTTTCCCCACATGAGCGTCGCGCAGAACGTGGCCTACGGGCTGCGCCGCCGGGGCATCCGGGGTGCCGCCTTGAGAGCGGAGGTGGCCCGCGTGCTCGAACTGGTCCAGCTCACCGGTCTCGACAGCCGGCGACCGCGTCAGCTGTCGGGCGGCCAGCAGCAGCGCGTGGCGCTGGCGCGGGCCATCGTCACCAAGCCACGCGTGCTTCTGCTCGACGAGCCGCTCGCGGCCTTGGACCGTCGCCTGCGCCAGACGATGCAGGTGGAGCTGCGCCGCATCCAGCGCGAGAGCGGCCTCACCACCATCTTCGTGACGCACGACCAGGAGGAGGCGCTGACCCTGTCGGACCGGGTCGCGATCCTTGATGGCGGCCGCATCGTGCAGGAGGGCGTGCCGGCCGACATCTACGAGCGGCCCGCCTCGGTCTTCGCGGCCTCGTTCCTGGGCGACGCCAACCTCTTCGCCGGCCCCGTCCGGGACGGCGGGGTCGCGGCGGCGGGGACGCTGATCCGAACCACCGACCCCCTGCCTGCAGCCGGATGCACGGCCACGGTCGCCGTCCGCCCGGAGAAGATCACGGTGCTTCCCGCGGGATCGAGGCCGCCCGACGGCAACAGCCTCGAGGCCGTCGTGCTGGAGACGATCTACGCCGGCGCGACATCGACCGTCCTGCTGCGCGGACAGGGCGACACCGAGATCAAGGTGTTCGCCCAGAACCGTGAACCGATCCAGCCGCAGCCCGGCACCGCTGTCGTGCTCGCCTGGTCGCCAAGCCATACGGTCGTGCTGAACCGTGCCTGATCGTCCGCCGGGCCCGCAAGGCCTGACGCGTCCCACCCACCCTGAGGATGCCATGCTGCGCCACGCGACGATCGAGCCGGGCCGCGCCTGGTACACGTGGTCGAGCCGCCCGGCCGAGATGGTGTTCCTGCCGCTCGGGGTGCGCCTGACCCCCGTGGCCTATGCCGGCAGCACCGGGCAGGCGACGTTGTTTCCGCCGGGCCCCGGCGTCACCTTCGGCGCTCATGATCTCGCCGGGTCGCAGGTCGGCCTGCAGCTCGATCATGCAAGAACCTCGCTCGACTGGTCCTATGCCAAGCCCGACCCCTTCCGCGTCGTCGGACGCTGGACGGCCGGGAGGCTGGGCGAGTGGGGCCTGCGCTTCTGGGTCAATCTCTGCCTGTCGGCGGAGGATGGCAGCGCGGTCGTCTACGACGCGGCGAGCGGGGCGGCGGTGGTCAAGGTCGGCCCTCGTTTCGTCGCCCTCGTCAGCGCCGAGGACGCGGTCCAGGTCACCGGGCATGCCAGCGTCGAGGCGGTCGCCGCCGACTACGAGGCGAACGGCTATTTCAGCCTCGCCGCCCGTGCGACGGCGGCGCCCGTCCTGGCGCTGCGCTTCAACCTGGAGATGACTCGCGAGGGGCATTTCGCGGTGGCCGTCGCGGATCGGCGGGATCTGGCGGTGCAGCAGGCGAGGGACGCCCTGGCCACCCGTGCAGAGCCACGCCGGCCCGCCCAGACCGGCCGCTTCGCCGGAGCGCTCGATGCCGTCCGCGACGTGATGGCCTGGAACACGGTCTGGGACACGATCAACACCCGGCCGTACACCTCGATCAGCCGCAACTGGAACCAGTCGAAGTTCGGCGGCTTCGGCGTCTGGCTCAACGACCAGCACTACGCGGCGCTGCTGACGGGCCTGCTCGACCCCGAGGTCGGCCGCGAGAACCTGGCGGCGACGCTCGCCAGCGCCACCCCGCAGGGCAACTTCGCCTGCCTGCTCACGGCCAACGACGCCTGGGTGGACCGCACGCAGCTGCCGGTCGCGTCCTTTCTCGTCTGGGTCATGGCCCGGCGCAGCGGCTCGCGGCCCCTGCTCCGCCTCATGATCGACAGCCTCCGGCGCAACCACGCCTGGTGGTGGGCCAATCGCGATCCCGGTGGGCGGGGCCTCGTCTCGTACGGCACGTCCGACGTCGGCGAGGGTCTCTACAAGGG
>CAXTVD010000226.1:0-7177 GCA_964247575.1 uncultured Lichenihabitans sp. | reverse complement strand
ACCACCTCGGCGCCCGCGTAGGCCGTCTCGGCCCGGCCCCGGTCGAGAAATTCGCCCCCCACGGCGCGGTCGTTCTCGATCACGATCCGGGTCACCGCGACGCCGGTGCGGACCGTGAGGTTCTGGCGATCGAGGACGGGCCTCAGATAGGCCTTGCCGGTGCCCCACCGCTCGCCGTTGCGGATGGTGAACTGGAAGAAACCGACGCCCTCCTGGTCGACACCATTGAAATCAGTGTTGAGGCGATGACCCGCCGCCTGGGCGGCCTCGAGCCACATGTGCTCGCCCCGGTCGATGTAGGCGGGATCGCTCACGTGCAACGGCCCGCCCGCGCCATGCAGCGGATCGTTGCCGAGGCGCTGATTGTCCTCGCAAGCCTTGAAGGCGGGCAGCACGTCGGCCCATGCCCAGTTGGGGCAACCGCGCTCCGCCCAGCCGTCGTAGTCCGAGGGCAGCCCACGCATGTAGATCATGGCGTTAAGCGCGCCCGAACCGCCCACCATCTTGCCGCGCGGCCAGAAGATGCGGCGGCCCCGACAGCCGGCCTGCGGCTCGGTGTGGAAGCCCCAGTCGGCCGCGGTGTTGAACATCGTGACCCAGTCGGAGGGGATGTCGGACGCGAGGGGCGCGGCGCGCCCCGCCTCCAGCACCAGCACCTTGCGGTTGGGCTCGGCGCTGAGGCGGTTGGCCAGCACGCAGCCGGCCGACCCCGCGCCGAGGATGATGGTGTCGTACATGGTGGCTGACCTCACGATGGGGGGTTGACCTCGGCCTGAGCCTGCCCGAACGGTGTGGCCCGGCGGCCGGCCCGGGTGGACCACCACCACCGGAGGTCGCCGAGGCGGCCAAGCAAGCCGTTGGGCATGAGCACGATCGATGCCGCGATGATGAGCCCGAGGCCGAGCGTACGGTATTCGCCCGTCTCCCGCATCGCCTCGTCGGCCAGCATCAGGACCACGGTGCCGACAAACGGCCCCCAGAAGCTGCCGAGCCCACCCACGACGGTCGCGGCGATGATGAACAGCAGCTGCGACAGGGACAGGATCTGCGGGCTGATCGCCTGGAAGTGGACGGCGTAGAAGCCGCCCGCCAGCCCGGTGAAGAAGGCCGACAGGCCGAACACCAGGAGCTGCGCCTGAAAACGGTTGACGCCGCGCGCGACCGCGTAGCCCGGATTATCTTTGAGGGCCCGGAAGGCGAGCCCCATGGGACTGTTGATGATCACGTAGGTGCCCAGCATGGTGATGCCGAAAAGCGTGCTGACGATCGCATAATTGCCCACCAGCCACTTCGCCCGAAGCCAGGCGCGCGTCCCGAAATCGCCGAAGCGGGCGAAGCCGACCGCGCCTCCGGTAAACTGGCGGCAGGCGGAGCCCACCATACGGAAGCACTCCGTGTCGGTGACGATGAGCACGTAGAGGGCCTGGGCGAGGGCGAGCGTCAGCAAGGCCACGTAGACGCCCGACAAGCGCAGGCAGGCGACCCCGATCACGAGGCTGAGCACCACGGCGGCCAACGCACCAAGCGGCAGGGCGCTCCACACGCCGAGACCGAAGTACACGCACAGCATCGCGGTGGCGTAGCCCCCGAAGCCGAACACCGCCATCTGGGCCAACGAGAACACGCCCGCATAGCCGAACAGCAGGTTCCACTGCGACGCGATCGTTGCGAGGAACAGGGTCAGGATGACCTGACCCAGCAAGTAGCGGCTCTCGACCACGAAGGGGACCAGGACCAGCACCGCGATCACGGCGAGGCTCATGGCGAGGTCGCCGACCGGAAAGGCCCTGCGCCGGGCGGCCCGGATGGGTTTGGGCAGCGTCATGCCGGCCTCATAACCGCCGGATCTGCGCCCGGCCGAACAGGCCGGAGGGGCGGAAGATCAGCACCACTATGACGATGAGCAGAAGAACCGGGAAGCCCCAGCGGGCCCCCGCTCCGAACTGCACGAAGGCCTCCACCAGGGCGAGGGCAAAGGCCGAGGCCACGGCGCCCGGCAGGTTTCCAAGGCCCGCCACCACACACATGATGAAGGCTTTCAGCATCGGGTCTCCCCCGAGCGGGGGGCTGAGGGCCGTGATCGAGCTCACCAGCATGCCGCAGATGCCCGCCAGCATACCGGAGAGCACAAGCACCTGGAGATAGACGCGGCCGGTCGGCACGCCCATCAACTGAGCCGCCTCGCGATTTTGCGCGGTGGCGCGGATCGCGCGCCCCATGCGGGTCAGGCCGAGGATCCAGGCCAGCGCCGCCATCATCAGCAGCGACACGGCCACCACGGCGATGTTCTGGGCCGGGATCTGCGACAGGCCGAGTGGGACGAGGCCAGGCAGCGAAACAGGCTGGCGCAGCGGCTGGCCGCCATAGACCTTGAGGATCCCATTCTCGAGCGCGATGCCGATCCCCACGGTGGCAATCAGCACGTTGGTCTCGAAGGTCTGCAGCGGCTGCTTCAGCAATTGTCGGACGACCGCGGCGTAGAGCAGCGCCCCCGCGCACCCTCCGGCCGCCAGCGCGCCCAGAAACCCCAACGGGGCCGGCAGCCCAAGCGTGACCACGGCCGAGTAGGCGGCGTAGCCGCCCAGGGCCAGCAGCGCGCCATGGGCCATGTTCAGCATGCCCATTGAGCCCCAAACCAGGGCGAGGCCGATGGTGGCAAGGGCGTAGATGGCGCCGTTGGTCAACCCGGCCGTGAGGATCGCGACAAGCGTGCTGGCCGTCACCCCCGTCAGCCTCCGAGATAAGTGGAGAGGAGTTCGTCGCGGGCCATGAGGTCCTCCGGCAGGCCCGACCAGACGAAGACGCCGTTGTCGAGCAGGTGGATTCGATCGGCGATGCCGGTGACGCGGGCGGGATTTTCCTCGACCAGCAGCACGGAGCGGCCGGACGCCTTGATGTCGGCGATCACGGCGTAGATCTGCTCGATGATCAGCGGGGCGAGGCCGAGCGAGGGCTCGTCGATGAGCAGGATGCGGCCGCCCATCATCAGTCCCCGGCCGATCCCGGCCATGCGGCGCTCACCACCCGACAGGGTGGAGGCGATCTGCCGGCGACGCTCGGCGAGCTTGGGGAGGCGGGTGTAAACCTCATCGAGCCGCGCCGCGATCACGGCCGCGCCGCGCTCGACATAGGCGCCCATGCGCAGGTTCTCTTCCACGCTCATCTGGGGGAACAAAAGATCACCCTGGGGAACGTGCGCCACGCCGCGCGCCGCGATGACATCGGGCGGCAGGCCCTCGATAGCGGCGCCATCAAGGAAAATCCGTCCCCGCCGGGGTTGCACCAGACCCGAGATCGTCCGCAGCAGGGTGGTCTTGCCATGGCCGTTCGGGCCCACCACCGTGACGAGCTCCCCGGTCCCGACGGTGAGGGACACGCCATCCAGGACGGGCGGCCCCTTGTAGCCTGCCACGATGTCGGTCAGCACCAGGGCGGCCGGATCATCCATGAGCGCGCCGTTCCGCGAAATAGCGCTTCAGCCGTCCCGTCGCGCCCGCCCCGAGGTAGGTCTCGACCACCACCGGATCGTCGGCGACCTTCTCGGGCGCACCCTGGAAGATGATCTGGCCATGGTGCATGATCACCACGCGGCTGGAGAGCTGGAGCAGGAAACGCATCACGTGCTCGATCACCACCACGGTGATGCCGGTCGCGCGGAGGCGCTGAACCAGCGCCATAATGATATCGATCTCGCCCGCCGCCAGCCCACCCACCGGCTCGTCAAGGAAGATCATGCGGGGCGCGGTGGCGACGGCGCCCGCGATCATGAGAAGCTTGCGGTCGAGCACGGGCAGCTGGCCGACGGTCGCCCGCGCCTTGTCGGCGAGGCCGACGAAGGCCAGCGCCTCGCCTGCGGCGCGCCGGGTTTCGGGCCCGAGGCGCAGGCCGGGAAGCCGCCGGCGCCGGCGGCCGAAATGGGCGGCGATCTCCGCGTTCTCGCCCACCGTCATGGTGTCGAAGGCGGCATTCAGCTGGAAGGTGCGGGCGATGCCGGCCTGGCAGATCCGGTCCGCCGAGAAGCCCGTGATCTCCCGGTCGCCAAAGAACACCCGTCCGCTCGTGGCCGGGGTGATGCCGGTCACGACGTCGAACAGCGTGGTCTTGCCGGCCCCGTTGGGGCCACCGATGCCCAGCACCTCCCCCTCCTCGACGAGCAGCGAGACGCCATCAACGGCCTTGAGGGAGCCAAAGTGGCGGCTGACGCCGTCGCAGGTAAAGAGGGGACCGGCCCAGGCGTGACGCCCGGGTTCCGCTCAGCTCATCCAGGGCGGCATCTTGAAGCTGTCGGTGGCGTAAAGCGCCGGTGCGATCAGCTTGGGGTCGGTCTTGTAGTCCTGATGCTGCAGGAACTGGTGTGGCATGCCGAGCGAGGGGTCGGAGACCTGGGTGGGGTAGCAATAGGACGACTGCCCGGCCGGGTCGGTTCGCTGCACCCCGTTGACGCCGCGGTAGACGAGGTTGCGCAAGGCATCGGACACCTTGTGGATCTGCTCCTTCTCGAAGGGCTTGCCGGGACCGCCCGCGATAGCGGCCGACAAGGCCCATTTCCACAGGCCGTCATAGGTCTGGGAGCCGGTGATATAAGCGGACTTGGGGCCGAACTTCTCACGATAGCTCTTGCGGAAAGCCGCCGAGAATTCGTCAGGGAGGCAACCGATCACGGTGGAGTAGATGACGCCATCGACCGCTTGGCCGCCGATATCGCGAAACGCCGGCAGCGAGGGGCCGTATTGCATGTAGATCAGGCTCTTGGTCGGCTGCGGCGTGAACTGCAGCATGAATTGCGCCAGATCCTGCGGCAGGAAATGGGTGACCAGGATCGCGGCCGGCGGATCCTGCCGGAGCTTGGCCAGGATCGGCCCCCATTGCGTGGTGGGGAACTGCACGGTCTCGAACAGGCCCACCTCAAAGCCGTAGTCGGCGGCCTTGGCCTTGATGGCGTTGGCGATGACGATCGCATATTCCACCGCCGAGGGGATGATGGCGATCTTCTTGTTGTCCGGCTTCCACGTACCGGCCTTGATCAGGTCGTTGAGGAAGTTGAGACACCCCGGGCCATAGTAATATTCAGGCGGGTCAATCTGGAAGCTGCCGTAGAAGCGGGCCGGATCGGTCTTGAACTTCTCGTTGTGGGAAATGAGCGTGTTGGCGTGCATCAAGACGATGTCGCTGTCGGCCGCGACATCCATCTCCACCATGTTGGTGCCGACGTTGTAGCCGTTGATGATGGCCGGCACGGAGAAGCGGTCCACCAGGCGCTGCATGGCTTGGCTGACGACGTCGGCCCCCATATCCTTGGTATCCTCGACGTGGATCTCCACCTTGCGGCCGAGAATACCGCCGGCCGCATTGATCTCGGCCGCGGCGAGATCCAGCCCGTTCTTGAACTCGATGCCGTCGGCGGCCGCCAGGCCCGACATCGGCAAGGCGGCACCGACCGGGATCGGGGCCGCGTCCTGCGCGGACGCGGCCGTCCCCATGCTGGCCAGGGCCGCCATGCCGGCCGCGCCCGCCCCGACCGAACCGCGTAACATCGAACGTCTGTCGAACATCACCGAAATCTCCTCGGATGGCTTCACGCGTCCAGCCTCAACTGAAGAAGGCCGGAAACTCGGTCTCAAAGGCTTGCGCGACATCGAGCACGCGCGCGTCCTCGCCCCGCGGCCCGATCATCTGCAAGCCGATCGGCAGCCCGCACGCTGAGCGCCCGCATGGCACCACGGCGGCCGGCTGCTGGGACAAATTGATCGGGAAGCTGAAGCCCGCCCATTCAATCCAACGGGAGAGCCCGCTGCCCGAAGGCACCTCCCGTCCGACCTCGAAGGGGAGCACGGCCGTGGCCGGCGACACGATGACGTCGAAACGGGCCGTCAGCGCCTCCATGGCGCGGCCGAAATCCGCGCGAGCTGCCATGGCCTGGATGTAGCGGACGGCGTCGGTGCCGCCGTCCGCCGCGATCATCGCGCTCAGATCGGGGTCGAGCGCTTCGCGTGCGACCGTCCCAAGGGGGGCGACACGCGCTGCGGCCCCGGTGGCCCAGAGCACTGTGAAGGTCTCGAGGATGTCGCCGCGCGGCAGGTCGATTGGAGTGATCGACGCTCCTCGCCCCTCGAGATCGGACACGACACCCCGGATTGCCGCATCGATCTCGGGATCGACGTCGCCGCAGGGCGGGGTCGCCCAAAACCCAATCCGCATGCCGTCGAAGGAGCGCACCCGCGCGTCCAGCGACGGTAACTGCGCGGGCCCCTGCAGCCAGTCCTGCGGGTCGGTACCCGACATCACCGTCAGCAGGTGGCGCGCGTCGTCGACGCGGCGCGTCATCGGGCCGAGGTGAGCAACGGTGCCGAAAGCGCTCGCCGGGTAGGCCGGCACGCGGCCATAGGTCGGCTTCAGCCCCACGAGGCCGGTAAAGGCACATGGGACACGGATCGAACCACCCCCATCCGTGCCGAGATGAAAGACCCCGGCGCCGGTGGCCGCCGCCACGGCAGCACCACCCGAAGAGCCTCCGGGCGTGAGCGAGGAATTCCACGGATTCCGCGTCACGCCGCTCAACGGGCTGTCGGTCAGGGCCTTCCAGCCGAACTCGGGCGTCGCGGTCAGGCCGAGGAAGACCAGCCCTGCAGCCCTCATTCGTGCGACGGCGGGCGCATCGGCGGCGCAAGGCGTAGCCTCGCTACTGCGACTCCCGTACCGGACGGGCCATCCCGCGACCCAGACGATATCCTTGATCGTGGTCGGCACGCCATCGACGTGAGAAAGCGGCTCGCCCCGCCGCCAGCGAGCCTCCGAGGCGCTTGCCTGGGTCAGAGCATCGTCGCGCTCGATCCGGGTGAAGGCGTTGAATGGGCCCTGGATGGCTTCCGCCCGGTCGAGAGCTGCGCGCGCCACCTCGACAGGCGACAATCGGGCGCGAGCATAGGCAGCGCCGAGTTCGGCCGCGCCCATCCTGCAGAGCGGATCGGCATCCGCGATTGGCAGCGCCCCCGGTGCTCTCACGTTTGTGCCACCTCGCCAGCAACTCCCTCCTTACACTAAAGCGTCATGGCTATTCACAAAACACTTTTTGACCTTCAAGATCACTATCAAATGTTTGAAGCAGCATGTTGGCTTAAATGTAGGCATACTTGTATGGAGAGCTTATTTATCAGGCAAAGGCAATACTATCCAGTTG
>CAXTVD010000225.1:0-7187 GCA_964247575.1 uncultured Lichenihabitans sp. | reverse complement strand
ACCGGATATCGAACTTCATCCGCGCATCGTCGAAGGCGTTGAAGCCGCACTCGTAAGCCGACAGCTTCTCTGCATCAGGCGCCGAGTAGGCGACGACGAATGGTGCCAGAAGAAGCGCACCGGCGATCACCGTCGCGACCACGATGAAGATGATGAGCGGGAGGTATTCGCTCAAGAGGCTGGGCATGCTGCGATCCCGGAACGTGGCTGCGACGTATGCACCCGCCGCAGACGGAAGCGCTTTCGCCGCCGGGTGAGAGGTAAAGCACGGTCCTGCCCCAAGCAAGGTGCAATGGGGTCGCAAACGGGGCAGGCTGGACCTTTTCCAAATCCGGCCATGCCGTCGCGACGACAGCAATCCGCGGCCTGAACGACGCTGCAAGCCGTGAGCCGGGCGCCTTGCCCCGCGAAGCAGTCGCTCGCCTGGATCGGAGATGCAGTCCATCGAGCAGCATCAAGCCGATGCCCTTTTTCGAATAGCTCTGCCTTGAGCGCTGGCCCATGATGCAACCTCAGGCGAGGACTGCGTCCCGGTGACCCCGGGGCCGATCGAGGGCGTGCATGAACCTTCTCACCCGCAAGCTCGAGCTGTTCGGCCCCCTTCCGGAGGAGGATCGGCGCCTTCTGGACGAGGTGATCGTGCGGCCACGGCCGGTCGACCGGCGCGAGGACATCATCCGCGAAGGCGACGCGCCATCGGACGTTCACCTCGTGCTCGAGGGCTTCGCCTGCCGCTACAAGGTGCTCCCGAGCGGAGCGCGGCAGATCTTCGCCTATCTCGTTCCCGGCGACTTCTGCGACATCCACATCTTCATCCTCAAGGCGATGGATCACAATATCGGGACGCTGAGCCCCTGTCAGGTCGTCGACATCCCGCGCGCCAGCGTTCTCCAGCTCGTAGAGCGGCCGGCCATTGCCCGCGCATTCTGGTGGGTGACGCTGGTCGACGAAGCCACGCTGCGGGAATGGCTGGTCAACCTGGGCCAGCGCAACGCGGGCCACCGGATCGCCCACCTCTTCTGCGAGCTTCACCTTCGCTGCCAGTCGATCGGGCTGGCCAACGGCGGTTCATTTCCGCTGCCGATCACCCAGGACGAACTCGCCGACACCGTCGGCATTTCGACCGTCCACGTGAACCGTTCGCTGCAGGAGTTGCGGGCCAAGAACCTGATCCAGTTCGAAGGCAAGAGGCTCGCGATACCCGACGTCGACCGTCTGCGAAGCTGGGCTGGCTTCAATCCGAACTATCTGCACCTCGATGGCGGAAGTCGAAATGGACGCTGACGGGGCCGCGGGTGTTTTCCTCGATCTCGCGCGTTAGCGTCGGATCGGGGTATAGCCATGCCGTACTACTTCTTCGACACTCACGACGGGGACACGACGGTCATCGACGACCAGGGGCTCGAATTGGCCAATCGGCAAGCCGCCCGGGTCGCTGCCATCGATGCTTTGCCCGACATCGCGCGGGATGTCCTGCCGGACGGCGACCGACGCGAAATGGGCGTTCGCGTGCGGGACGAGACAGGCCGCGTGATCCTCACAGCGGCGCTCAGCCTCAATGTGGATTGGGTGTAGCTGGCCCTATTGGCCGGCGTGAACCGGGACGAGCTGAGCCTGGGGCTGCCACGATGGTGTGGCGGCCGAAGAGCAAGCAGCGACGAGCAAGGGGCGTGACCGGTCAGCCACCGCCTATGCCTTCGATGATGACGCCCGTGCCGCCACAGTTCTCACAAGGGGCGCCGCCGATCGTCTTCGTGCCTTTGCAGACCGGGCACACGTTCTCGCCGGTCCCCGAGGTTCCAGGTTTCGCATCGTCGCCTGGATGCTGGACATCACTGCCGGCGGCTTTGTCCTGCTGCTGAGCCATGATCCTGCCTCCCTTGAGAGGTCATCGCCGATCCGAGGCAGACGTTCCTCACGATGGTGGCAGTGCTCGCACACTGGACGGGCTGAAGCAGCGTGCCGGGGTCGACCGACTCTCATTGAGCCGAGGAAAGGCGCGACCGTCCTCCCACGCTCGCTCTGCGGGTCGCCCGCTCCGCCCTTCCTGAAATGCTGACGTGATCGAAGGCACCTCTCAGCTCGGGTCAGCTTGCCCGCCTTGATCCTTGTCAAGAGCAGGCGAATGCGACACGTCGGCGGGGCTCATCAACAAGAAAACGCCGCCTCGTGTTGCCACGGGCGGCCAAGTCTAGGGAGGAAACGCCGATGGTGGGCATGCGCCACCGAAGCGGCGCGGCATGGGTATGCGCTCGATCCGAGCGATGCGCCATTGGCGCGGCCCCATGGCATCGCCGCAGTCACACGCCGCACTCTCTTTCCGTCAAAGGGGATCCGAGCCCTACCCAGAGGCGCATGCCGGCTGACGCTGAAGCGAAAGACAAAATGCCCGCCGCTCCCTTTTTGAGCGCCGGGCGACGGTCAGGCAATCCGCGGCGGTCTGCGATGTCTGCTAGGGTGGTCCACGACGAAGGAGCAGAGAAAAAGCTGCAACCAGCTTGAATTTCGCGGTTCTGACGGTCGACCTCCGACAGGTCGGATCTGTGGTAGGCTGGTTTGCTCAGAGTTTCGAGTGGCGAGAGAGACGGGACTTGAACCCGCGGCCTCCGGCGTGACAGGCCGGCGCTCTAACCAACTGAGCTACTCCCCCGCGAGGCTGCCGGCTGGGCCGCGTTCCTCGACGAGGTGCGGGATACGGGACAGGTCCTGCGCTGTCAAGCGCTCCGGCCCGAGGCGCGCTCTTCAGAGCCGCGGGCGACCGAGGCGCCAGCGCGCGATTTCGCGTGGCGTCACGATGTGCAGCGAGTCCGGGGAGATCGACTCGGCGTAGCCGATCACCCGGGGATCGACGCCCATCGCCTTTGTATAGGCGCTGAGGGACGACACGATGTCCACCGATCCATAGATGCGCTGCGTCTCGAGATCGCCCGCTGCGGTGCGCACCTGCTCGTTGATCACCATGCGGTGGATGCCGAGCCGGCTGACGGTCGGCACGACGCGGCGCTTGCCCCCCATGAAGGCATAGACGCAGGCCGAAAGGCAGGCGCCCGGCGAGACGCGGATGGCGGAGCCGCCGGTGTCGGACGCCGCCGCGACGATCACGGCCGCGCCGATCCTGCGGAAGACAAGGCCGAGTTGCATCGCGCCGACGACGGTCCCGCCCGGCGATTGGAGGAGCACGACCGGGCGCAGGTCACGATCCTGCAGGTGTTCGGAGAGGAAGGAGACGAAGCGGTCGGCGGTATCGTTGTCGATCTCGCCTTCGGCCGCGATGACTTCCGCGCAGCCCCCTCGGCAGGTCTCGCTTTCGCCGATGCTCGCGAGCCGGAACGACATCGGCTCCACGGCCTGGGCGGGCTGCGCCATGACACTGAGTGCCATCGCGAACGAAACACTCAAGGTCGCGCGCCACACGGTCAGAAGTCGACGATCCAACGCACGTCTCGCTGTTTCAATCGTTGCTGCATCGCTCCCGCATCGGGCTGCAGGGCAAGGAGGTCGGCTATCGACGGACCGACGATGGCACGTCAAGGGTCCTCAATCCAGCGCGATCAAGCGCCGCAGTAAACGTCGTGGCCGGCCCCCCTTCGGCGTCAGGCGGCCTCACCGATCGGCGCCTCCTCCGCCACGGTCTCTCCAAGCGCCGCGTCCTCCGCCTCCAGCCTGGTCCTCAGCCCTTCGCTCAGGCCGAACTGGGCCGCCACGTCGGGCGCGTAGCGAAGGGTGTCGGGCCGCAGGCGGATCAGCGCGAGGTCCTTCACCTTGGCTTCGAGCATGACGTCGAAATCGAGGTCGGCCACCTGGCGCATGAAGGTCACGAACTCGAACGGGTGGACGTAGTCGGCATGTCCCGTCCAGATCGGGGCGATCTGCACCGTCCTGGTCCGCTTGCTCGCCTTGTCCTTCCGCTTGACCTCCCGCATCTCGGTGCGCGGACTGGAGAAGTGGATCTTGGGCCGTTGCCCCTCTGGCCATGTCCGCAGGATGCGCGCCAGCGTCGGCTTCATCTCCAGCTTCTCGGGGTTGAGGCACCAGAAATGCTGGTGGTCGAAGATGAGGCGCACCCCGGTATGCTTGTGAACCCAGAGGACGTCCGCGGCGCTGAAGCGGATGTCGTCATGCTCGAGGACGAGGCGACGGCGCACCGGTTCGGGCAGCGTCGTCCAGGTCTCGACCCAGCGGGCCATGCTCTGCTGCCGATCACCGTAGGTGCCCCCGACATGGATCACCATCACGGCCTCGGGCCCAAGTCCCATGCGGTCCAGCATGTCGGCCTGGCTGACCAGGTCCCACACGCTTTTGCTGACGAGCTTGGGATCCGGGCTGTTCAGCACGATGTACTGCGAGGGATGAAACGACAGCCGGATGTCCAGGGCGCGTGCCTTGGCGCCGAAGGTTCGGAGCTCCGCGTCGCTCTCGGCCACCATGGCGTGGAACTGCGGCAGATCGGGGTGCGTGGCGTAGGGCGCGAGGTCGGAGCCCATGCGGTACATGCGGATGTCATGACGGGCGAGGTGGTCGAGAACCGCATCGAGGTATTCGAGCGATGTCTTGAGATGCGGGTTCTGTTGCCAGCGACGCGTGTCGCTGCTCTTCAGACCGGGCGCTGCCATCACCTTGACGGGGAAGCCGAGCCGACGCGGGCCCGTCATGAGGTGTTGTGCTGTCACCGGATCGACCATCCCGTTGCTCCCCTCGCCGCTTCGAGCGAACGGCGGGGACGCCGGCCGGTTCCGGGCGGCCCCGCGAGCGATGCCGGCCGTCGCGCTTTGCCGGGACAGGGCCTGGCACGCCCGCTCATTTGACTTGCGCTGGACCACCTCCCATCTTCCCGGCCGTTCACCCGGGGCTTAGGCACGGCACGGGCGACACCGTCCTCCAGCGAAGGCTGCCCATGAACCTCGTCATCGTCGAGTCTCCGGCGAAAGCGAAAACGATCAACCAGTACCTCGGCAAGGACTACCAGGTCCTGGCCTCCTTCGGCCATGTGCGCGACCTGCCGGCCAAGGACGGGTCGGTCGATCCGGAGCAGGATTTTGCGATGCTGTGGGAGGTCGACGGCAAGGCCTCGAAGCGCCTCGCCGACATCGCCCGGGCGGTGAAGGATTCGGACAAGGTCATCCTGGCGACCGACCCCGACCGGGAAGGCGAAGCCATCTCCTGGCACGTGCTCGAGGTACTGCGCCAGAAGCGGCTGATGAAGGACAAGCCGGTCGAGCGCGTCACCTTCAACGCGATCACCAAGACGGCCGTGCGCGAGGCGATGACCCACCCCCGCGCCATCGATCAGGCGTTGGTCGAGGCCTATCTGGCCCGGCGCGCCCTGGACTATCTGGTCGGCTTCAACCTGTCGCCCGTGCTGTGGCGCAAGCTGCCGGGGGCCCGGTCGGCGGGACGCGTGCAGTCCGTCGCCCTTCGCCTCGTCTGCGACCGCGAGCGGGAAATCGAGGCGTTCCGCACCCGCGAATACTGGTCGATCGTCGCCCAGCTGCGGACCGAGGCGGGCGCGGCCTTCGAGGCGCGGCTCGTTGGCGCGGACGGCAAGAAGATCACGCGGCTCGACATCGGCACCGGCGAGGAGGCCAAGGCTTTCAAGGCCGCCCTCGACCGCGCCGACTTCCGGGTCGACAGCGTGGAAGCCAAGCCGGCCAAGCGCCATCCCTTTCCGCCGTTCCGGACCTCCACGCTCCAGCAGGATGCCTCCCGCAAGCTCGGGCTGTCTCCGGCCCGCACGATGCAGATCGCTCAGCGGCTCTACGAGGGCGTGGAGATCAACGGCGAGAATGCCGGCCTGATCACCTATATGCGGACGGACGGCATCGATATGGCCCCCGAGGCGATCAGCGGGGCCCGCAGTCTGATCGCCCGGCTACATGGCGACCGCTACGTCCCCTCGGCGCCGCGCAAATACACCGTCAAGGCCAAGAACGCGCAGGAGGCGCACGAGGCGATCCGCCCGACGGATCTGAGCCGCCTGCCCCGCGATGTCGCCGCCTATCTCGAACCCGAACAGGCCCGGCTGTACGAGCTGATCTGGAAGCGCACGGTCGCAAGCCAGATGGAATCGGCCGAGCTGGAGCGGACCACGGTCGACATCACGGCCAGGGCCGGCGACCGCGCGCTGGAGCTGCGCGCGACGGGTCAGGTGGTCAAGTTCGACGGCTTCCTTGTCCTCTATCAGGAGAGCGACGAGGACGAGGAGGAAGCCGGCCGCCTGCCCGCAATGCGCGCCGGCGAAGCGCTCGGCCGTGACGCGGTCGCCTCCACCCAGCACTTCACCGAGCCGCCGCCGCGCTACACCGAGGAAGCCCTGATCAAGCGCATGGAGGAGCTCGGCATCGGCCGCCCCTCCACCTACGCCGCGACGCTCGCGGTGCTGAAGGACCGCGAATATGTCCGGCTCGACAAGAAGCGGCTGGTCCCGGAGGACAAGGGCCGGCTGGTCACGGCCTTCCTCGAATCCTTCTTCAACCGCTGGGTCGACTACGACTTCACGGCCAATCTCGAAGAGCAGCTCGACCGCATCTCGAATTCCGACGTCGACTGGAAGCAGGTGCTCCGCGACTTCTGGCGGGACTTCAGCGCCGCCATCGGCGAGACCAAGGATCTGCGGACGACCGAAGTCCTCGACAATCTGAACGAGATACTCGGGCCCTTCATCTTCCCGGCCAAGGCCGATGGGGGCGATCCGCGGACCTGCCCGCATTGCCGCACGGGACAGCTCTCGCTCAAGCTCGGCAAGTTCGGCTCCTTCATCGGCTGCTCGAACTACCCGGAATGCAAGTATACGCGCACGCTGTCGCAGACCGGCGGGGAGGCGGCGGGCGGCGAGGGCAGCCTGCCCGGTCA
This sequence comes from uncultured Lichenihabitans sp., assembly GCA_964247575.1. Lineage (GTDB taxonomy): Bacteria > Pseudomonadota > Alphaproteobacteria > Rhizobiales > Beijerinckiaceae > Lichenihabitans. The sequence continues at coordinate 338 of CAXTVD010000225.1, read as the reverse complement.
GCGGCTGCTCGGCACCGATCCGGAGACGAACGAGGAGGTGACCGTGCGGGACGGGCGCTTCGGCCCCTATATCCAGCGCGGCGACGGCGAGAAGCCCAAGCGATCGTCCCTGCCCAAGGGGCTCAGCCCGGCCGACCTCGACCTTGCCAAGGCGCTTCTCCTGCTCTCGCTGCCGCGCGAGATCGCCAAGCACCCGACCTCCGGCGAGCCGATCCTGGCGGGCATCGGGCGGTTCGGCCCCTACGTCCAGCACGGCCGCACCTATGCCAATCTCGGCCAGGACGACGACGTGCTCGAGATCGGCGGCAACCGCGCCATCGACCTGATCGTCGCCAAGG
>CAXTVD010000224.1:0-7211 GCA_964247575.1 uncultured Lichenihabitans sp. | reverse complement strand
GCAACCGCAACTTCGAGGGGCGCGTCAATCCGGACGTGAAGGCGAACTATCTCGCGTCCCCGCCGCTGGTCGTCGCCTATGCGCTCGCCGGCTCATTGAAGGTGGATCTCGCGACCGAGCCGCTCGGCGAGGGCACCAACGGCCCCGTCTACCTCCGCGACATCTGGCCCAGCCAGCTGGAGGTCGAGGAGACCCATCGCAAGTCGCTGACCAAGGCGATCTTCGCCCATCGCTATTCCGACGTCTTCCGGGGTGACGAGCACTGGCAGGGCATCGAGGTCACGGAGAGTCAGACCTTCCACTGGAGCATGGCTTCGACCTACGTGCGCAACCCGCCCTACTTCGAGGGCATCACCCGGACGCCGGCCGCCATGACCGACATCCTGGAGGCCCGCGTCCTGGCTTTGCTGCTCGATTCGATCACGACCGATCACATTTCGCCGGCGGGCTCGATCCGGGCGGCGTCGCCGGCGGGCCGCTACCTGCTGGAGCATCAGGTCCGGCCGCAGGACTTCAACCAGTACGGCACCCGTCGCGGCAATCACCAGGTCATGATGCGCGGCACCTTCGCCAACATCCGCATCAAGAACCAGATGGTTCCGGGCATCGAGGGCGGCGTCACGCGCCACCAGCCGTCGGGCGAGGAGATGTCGATCTACGATGCGGCCATGCTCTACAAGCAGGAAGCCGTGCCGCTGGTGGTCTTCGCCGGGCGCGAATACGGCACGGGCTCCTCGCGCGACTGGGCGGCCAAGGGAACCAAGCTGCTCGGCGTGCGGGCGGTCATCGCCCAGAGCTTCGAGCGCATCCACCGCTCGAACCTCGTCGGCATGGGGGTGCTGCCCCTCACCTTCGAGGAGGGAACCTCCTGGCAGACGCTGAACCTCAAGGGCGACGAGACCGTCTCGATCGCGGGGCTGGGCGAGAGCCTCAAGCCGCGCCAGCGGATGGAGGCCGTCATCACCTCGGACAAGGGCGTCGTGTCGAAGGTGCCGGTGATCTGCCGGATCGATACCGCGGACGAGCTCGAATATTTCCGCAACGGCGGCATCCTGCATTACGTGCTGCGCAATCTCGCGGCGTGAGGCGCAGCCGGCTAGGCCTGATCAAGCTGACCGTGCCCCTCTCCTCGACCAAGCTGGCAAAAGGGGGGCGCGGTTCCGCAAGGCCGGAAGCGTCGACTGCTCTGGACGATGGCGGTCAGTTGATGCGCATGCCGCGCTTGGCCTCGGCCAGCGCCCGGGCGAGGCGGTCCGCGAACTCCGCCTTCTGGTCCGGCCCCAGGAAGGACCCGACTTCGAGCGCCCGCCCGCGTGACACCACGTCGACCCGCAACAGGCCGAACTCGTCATGATCCTTGCGTTGCAGGCGCACCCAGGAGGGGTTGAACCGCCATTCGGCCCGGCTTCCGCGCGCGCTGACCTTGGCCACGAGCAGTTCCAGGACGGACAGCGTCACATCCTCGTAGGCCCTTGCCGAGCGGAAGCTCGCCTTGAACGCCACATAGACGCCGAGCACGTCGAGCCCCATGAAGCCGGCGACGGGCCAGGCTCCCATGAGCAGGAACGGGATGCTGGCGACGACCCCGCCGGCCCCGACCGCCAGCAGAAGGATGTGGAATTGCTGGCGGCTCAACGACCGGTGCGGACGAAGCCGCATCGAGAGGATCGGACGGTCGGCGGGATGGTCGGTGATCTCAGACATGCCGATCCCCCTTGCGTCAGAATCCGCTTGCGGTCTGAGGTATAGCCTCAGGATGCCTCCCCGAAACATGCGGCACGTCCCCCCACCGGGCAAGGGTCGCGCGGTGTCGACGCCGGCCGCCTCGGCGAGCGGCAGCGATCCCGACCCGCGGCGCGTCCAGACGATCTTCGAGCGGTTCGAGGCCGCCGATCCGGCGCCCGTGACGGAACTGCTTTATTCGAATGCCTTCGGCCTCCTGGTCGCGGTCGTCCTCTCGGCGCAGGCGACCGATGTGAGCGTCAACAAGGCGACACCCCGTCTGTTCGCGACGGGCGCGACGCCCCAGGCGATGCTGGCGCTGGGCGAAGCCGGCATCCGGGACGCCATCCGGACGATCGGCCTGTTCAACAGCAAGGCGAAGAACGTGGTCGCGCTCAGCGCACGGCTGGTGGCGGATTTCGGGGGTGAGGTGCCGCGCAGCCGCGCCGATCTCGTCAGCCTCCCGGGCGTCGGCCCGAAGACCGCGGCCGTGGTTCTGAACGCGCTGCACGGTGACCTGCATATCGCGGTCGACACGCACGTCTTCCGCGTCTCCAACCGCCTGCCGCTGGCCCGGGGCGCGACGCCGGATGCGGTCGAAGCGGGGCTGGACCGCATCGTGCCGACATTGTTCAAGCGCCATGCCCATCACTGGCTGATCCTGCACGGCCGCTATACCTGCACGGCGCGGCGTCCGAACTGCCCGGCCTGCCTGATCGCCGATCTGTGCGAATGGCCGGACAAGACGCCGAGTCCCGACGCGGCCCTGCAACCACAACGAGTTTGACGTTGAAGCGCCGGAGTCGGCAGACTATAGGGGACGAGGGCGTTCGATAGCTTGGCCAAAACGGCTTCCTCCGCCGCAACCGTCCCATCCTGTCGGGCGTACCGGTATCCAGGACGATATGACCGACCTGTACCACTACCCCCTCTGCCCGCACTCCCGTTACATCAGGCTGATCCTCGGTGAACTCGGGATGGAGCCGAACCTCATCGAGGAGCGGACCTTCGAACGGCGCGAGGCCTTCCTCATCATGAACCCGGCCGGGCTCACGCCGGTCCTGGCCGAGAACGTGTTTCCGCCGATCCCGGGATGGGCCCCGATCGGTGAATTCCTCGACGAGACGCGCGGTCTCGCGCTGGGCGCCCACCGCCTGCTCCCCGAGGGCCTCGCCCTTAGGGTCGAGGTCCGGCGTCTTCTCGACTGGTTCCACACCAAGTTCTTCAACGAGGTCTCCAGCCATCTCGTCACCGAGAAGGTCTACAAGCGCTATATGACCAACGAGCAGGGCGGCGGCGGTCCCGACATGGACGTGGTCCGCGTGGCGCGCACCAATATCCGCTACCACCTGCGCTACATCGGCTACCTCGTCCGCACCCGCGACTGGCTGGCCGGTACGCAGATGACTTATGCCGACCTCGCCGCGGCAGCGCATCTGTCGAGCCTGGACTTTTTGGGCGATGTACCATGGTCGGAAGACGAGGCGGCGAAATCCTGGTACGCGCGGATCAAGTCGCGCCCGTCCTTCCGGGCGCTGCTGAGCGATCGCCTGCCCGGCATGATGCCGAGCCCGATCTACACCGACCTCGACTTCTGACGGGTTCCGGCCAGCGCGCCGCTCGCCTTGAGGAGCGCCTGGCGGCTAAGGCCCACGCGATCGGGTTCGATTCCTGCCGCATCGTCCGTCCCGACGCCGCGCCGCAGGCCGGGGCCCGCCTGGAGGCGTGGCTGGCCTCCGGGGGCCACGGCGACATGACCTGGATGGCGGACACGGCGGCACGACGGGGCGACCCCCGTGCACTGTGGCCGGAGGTCCGCAGCCTCGTCATGCTCGGCGTCAATTACGGCCCGGAGACCGATCCCCGCGCGATCCTCGACCGCCATGACCGGGGTGCCATTTCCGTCTACGCCCGCCACCGGGACTATCACGATGTCGTCAAGGGCTGGCTGAAGCTGCTCGCCTCGTGGCTGGTCGCGGCGGCGTCCGACAGGCCCGACGTCAAGGTCTTTGTCGACACGGCACCGGTCATGGAAAAGCCGCTGGCCGCGGCCGCCGGCCTTGGCTGGCAGGGCAAGCATACCAATCTCGTCTCGCGCGACTTCGGTTCCTGGCTCCTGCTCGGATCGATCTTCACCACGCTCGACCTTGTCCCGGACGAGGCCATGGCGGACCACTGCGGCTCCTGCCGCGCCTGCCTCGACATCTGCCCGACGGACGCCTTTCCCGCCCCCTACAAGCTCGATGCGCGCCGCTGCATTTCCTATCTGACGATCGAGCACAAGGGCCACATCGAGGCCGCCCTCCGACCGGCCATCGGCAACCGCATTTATGGCTGCGACGACTGCCTTGCCGTTTGTCCCTGGAACAAGTTCGCCGTGGCGGGCCGGGAGGCCAAGCTGACCGCCCGCGCGGATCTCGAGGCCCCCAAGCTGGCCGAGCTTGTCCGCCTGGACGAGCCTTCCTTCCGGCAGGTCTTCTCCGGCGGTCCGATCAAGCGGATCGGTCATGCGCGATTTCTCCGCAACGTGCTGATCGCGATCGGCAATTCGGGCGAGAAGAGCCTCGCTCCCCATGCGGCGGCCCGCCTCCGCGACCCATCGCCCCTGGTGCGCGCAATGGCGGCCTGGGCGGTCCGCCGCTTGCTTGGCCGCGACGGACTGCTCGCAGTCGGGCAGGAGGCCTGGCGCGATGAGACGGACGACATCGTCCGGGCCGAGTGGAGCGCGGCATGACTCTCTTCGTCTTCGGCATCGGCTACAGCGCGGGGCATTACCTCGGGCGGGGCCCGGCCTCCTCGCGGGTCGCCGGGACGGTGCGCTCGCCGGACAAGGCGGCGGAGCTGCGGCGGTCCGGCATCGACGCCGTGGTCTTCGACGGACAGGCGCATGATCCGGAGCTTCCAGCCCTCCTCGCCCAGGCCGAGCGGTGCCTTGTCAGCGTGCAGCCAGGACCGGCGGGCGACCCCGTCCTGGCCGCTTTCGGCGACACCCTGGCGCGCGCACCGCGCCTCCGCAGCATCGTCTATCTGTCCACGATCGGGGTGTACGGCGACCATGGTGGCGCCTGGATCGACGAAGGCACGACGCCCGAGCCGCAGAGCGACCGGGGCCGTATCCGCCTGGGCGTCGAGCGGGACTGGCTGGCCCTGGCCGAGCGCTCAGGCAAGCAGGTCCAGGTTCTCCGTCTGGCGGGCATCTACGGCCCGGGACGCAACGCCCTCGACGATCTCGCGCGCGGCGAGGCCCGCTGCATCGACAAGCCGGGACAGGTGTTCAACCGGATCCATGTGAGCGACATCGGCCGGTCGATCGACAGGGCCTTTACCTATGAGCGCGGCAGTCAGGCCTGGAACGTCGCAGACGACGAGCCTGCCGCCGCTCCGGACGTCGTGGCTTTCGCAGCCGGCCTCATGGGTGTCGAGACGCCGCCCCTGATCCCGTTTGCGGAGGCCAGCCTGTCGCCGATGGCCCGCAGCTTCTACGGCGCCAACCGCCGCGTCTCCAATGCCGCCCTGAAAGAGCAACTCGGCGTCCGGCTGGCCTATCCCACGTTTCGGGACGGCCTGACGGCCTTGTGGGCCGCTGGCGAAGGGCGCTCGATTGGGCCCTGCTAGGCCCGTTTCGGGCGGGGAACCGGCCGGTCCGCTGCCGTCCCTCGGCCTCGGCACTGTGGCTGCCGTGTGGCACATGTTTGCGTTGGCCCGGCAAGTTGAGTAGGGCAGATTGCGGGGCGACCTCCTCACAGCGAGACGACGAATGACGGCCGACACCTTGCTTCAAGCCCATGCGCGGCCCCCTGCCGCGCATGCTGCCGCGATCGAGGCGCTGCGGGACTCAATCATCGCCAAGCTGAACTACGCCATCGGCAAAACAGTGCCCGGTGCCAGCGAGCGCGACTGGTTCATGGCCGCGGCGCTCGCCGTACGGGACCGCATCGTCGACGGCTGGCGCGATTCGTACGATCGGACGAACGCGGCCAGGAACAAGCGCGTCTACTACATGTCGCTGGAGTTTCTGATCGGCCGTCTGCTCTTCGACGGGATGACGAATCTGGGCCTCGTCGACGACATGCGGGAGGCGCTGGCCGGTCTGGGGGTGGACCTCGACCGCCTCCGGGCCATCGAACCCGATGCCGCACTCGGCAACGGGGGTCTCGGCCGGCTCGCGGCCTGCTTCATGGAGAGCATGGCGACCCTTGCGGTTCCCGCCTACGGCTATGGCATCCGCTACGACCACGGGTTGTTCCGGCAGGTCGTGAAGGATGGCTGGCAGCAGGAATATCCCGAGAACTGGCTGGCCAACGGCAATCCCTGGGAGTTCGAGCGGCCCGAGCTGACCTATGACATCGGGTTCGGCGGCAGCATCGAGACGGTGCACGGGCCCGATGGCGCGGCCAAGCATGTCTGGCACCCCGCCGAGACGGTTGAGGCGGTCGCCTACGACACCCCCGTGGTGGGATGGCGCGGCCAGCATACCAACACCCTTCGGCTGTGGTCGGCCCGCGCCATCGACGCCCTGCGGCTCGATGCATTCAATGCCGGCGACTACCTCGGGGCGCTCGCCGATCGCGTGCGGGCCGAGTCCATCTCCAAGGTTCTCTATCCCAGCGATGCGACGCCCGCCGGCCAGGAGCTGCGGCTCCGCCAGGAATACTTCTTCGTTTCAGCCTCGCTGCAGGACCTGATCCGGCGCCACCTCAAGCAGGCCGACACGATCGAGACCCTGGCCGACAAGGCGGCGATCCAGCTCAACGATACGCACCCCTCGATCGCCGTTATCGAGTTGATGCGCATCTTGATCGACCAGCACGAACTGCCCTGGGCGAAGGCCTGGGCGATCACGCAGGCAACGCTGAGCTACACCAACCACACCCTGCTCCCGGAGGCGCTGGAAAGCTGGCCCGTGCCGCTCATGGAGCGCCTGCTGCCGCGCCACATGCAGCTCATCTACCTGCTGAACGCGATCCACCTCGACGGGCTTCGGCAGGCCGGAGAGACGGACGCGCAGGTGCTTTCCACCGTGTCCCTGATCGACGAGCACTGGGGCCGGCGGGTCAAGATGGGCGCCCTCGCCTTCCTGGGCGCGCACAAGGTCAACGGCGTGTCGGCGCTGCATACGGAGCTGATGCGCCAGACCGTCTTCCGCGACTTCAATGCGTTGTACCCCGATCGCATCGTCAACAAGACGAACGGCATCACCTTCCGGCGCTGGCTCTACGAGGCGAACCCGGCCTTGACCCGCCTGCTGGTCGAGACCGCCGGCGAGCGCGTTCTCGACGACCCCGCCGCCCTGTCCGAGATCGAGCGCTATGCCGACGACACAAGCTTCCAGGCGAGGTTCGCGGCCATCAAGCGGGACAACAAGGACCGGCTCGCCAATCTGATCGGGTCCCGGCTGAACATCGCGGTGGATCCGGGCGCGATGTTCGACGTGCAGATCAAGCGCATCCACGAATACAAGCGCCAGCACCTCAACCTGCTCGAGACCA
>CAXTVD010000223.1:0-7254 GCA_964247575.1 uncultured Lichenihabitans sp. | reverse complement strand
CGCCAGAGCCCCAGCCAGCCGGGATAAAGAGCCGTCTGCCGGATCCGGATACGGTCGCTCGGGCCGACATAGGGCGGCAGCGGCGAGCATTGACGAAAGACATAGGGTTCCTTGCGGGCCGGGACGCCGAACTTGACCATGCCCCACGGGCGGCCGCTCGGCTCGTCATAGGTATAGGTCACCCCGTTCGGCTCGCCGTTGACCTCGAGGAAAGCGTCGAGATCGGGCGAGGCGATGTCGCGTCGCTTCACGAAGGTCCAGGTCCAGCACACGCGAGCGCCCGACCGCTCGATGGCAGCGATGCTCTGCTCGCCTCGGATCGGAAGGAACCACCCCTCGATCTTCGAGCCCAGCAGGTAGCCGCCAAGCGCGAGGGTGATGATCAGGCCGTAAAGGCGGCAGAACCAGCGGAGGGTCATTCGGCCCCCCTCTGTGTGCCGCGGCCACGATGGCTGGCCAGGGCCGGAATGATCTGGGTGATCGCTCCCTTGAGGTCCTGCGAGACCTGGTCCAAGCGCGAACCGATCCGTTTCTCGACCTCGGCAAGATCCATCTTGCGCACGAACTCGCGCTCAATACGCAGCTCGAGGGCGACAACCGCGTTGGACGCGGAATCCGCCCGGGCTTTGGCGACCTCGCGATCCGAAGACAGCTCCCTGATGCGGGTGCTGTGCTCCGCGTTCTTGGCCTTCTGCGTGAACCAGCTGCCAACGAAGCCGATCAGCGCCAGGAAGCCCATGAGAGCGGGACCGAGATACCCAGAAGCACCTTCCATGGGCGCCTCCTTTCAGGTTGGCGGCCGATCAGGCGGCTTTCGCGACCGGGGTAGCCGCAGCCAGCGCCTTGACGCCTGCTACAGCGGGGTGGGCGTCGGCCCGCGCGAGGATCTTCTCGTCGAGCAGGTTGGCTGCCTGCGCCTTGGCGGCCGCGCCGGCCCAGACGGAGGCCTTGGCGCCCACGCTCTTCAGGTCCCCGGGGAAATGCCGCATCGCATAGTCGGCCGCCACGTTGGCGACGATGCCTTCGACGTCGACATGGGGACCCTTCTCGGCGACCGCCTTCTCGGCGACCTTCGCGCCGGCCGCGATGGCCTTGTCGAGGCCGTCGTTCACGCGCGCAGCCAGCTCGGTCGCGGCTTTCCCGTCCAGGAATCGCCTGAACGGCATCGTCAGGACGCCGACCAGCACCGCGGCGGCCGCGGGCGCGACGGCGATCAGGACCGGGACGGCGACGTCCTGAATGGCCGCGTTGATCACGGGCGTCAGGTCGATCGAGGCGGCCGACGCGTCCGAAACGAGCGCGAGGGTGGACGCCGCGCCGAGGAGCGCGGGAAGGGCAATCTTCTTCATGGCTTTGGTCCTGTGGTGAGGATCGGGGAGAGCGCGTCAGGCCGCGCGGTGGAACAGGCTGCCCAGCCAGTCGGTCCAGGACTGCGAGGGCAGGGGATCGGCGGCGAGCGCGACGGGCACGCCAGGCGTCGGGGCAGGGGGCAGGACGGGAGCCCGCATCGTCGGCCAGACCTTGACGGCCCGAGCGAGCGCTTGGCGGCGGTCCGTCAGCCCGACAAGGCCGCCGTTGACCTTGCGGGTGCAGCCGATCAGGTCGCCCTTGTCTGCGAAGGGCAGGCAGCCCAGCATGTGGAAGGTCGCGGCCGCGCAATCGACCATGCCCTCGTCCGAGGTCAGCCGGGCGCGCGTGACCTCGACGGTCTGGCCCATGTGCTTGGCGAGCGCTTCGAAGTTCGCCAGCCCCGTCGTGTCCAGGAGGCCTTCGCCGCGGCAGAGCCAGCCGTCGTTCGGGCCCACGTTGCCCATACGGCCGCCATAGACCTTGTTGGCCAGCGCTTGCGGGTTGTGAGCATAAGGGGTCGCGGCCGCGACGCTTGGAAAGCGGCTCGGCCAGACGGCGTGGATTCGCGCGGCCGTGTAGTTCATGTTCTCGAAGAGCGTGCTCTCGTGACCGCTCTCGACGTCGACCTGGGCCATGAACATCTGCAGGCGCCTGGCCGTGACGATGCCCCAGCGCAGGAAGGCCGCATCGCCATAGGCCACGAAGGCACTCACGATGTGCGGGCCGGCCTTCGGCGCGAACCGCTTGAGTTCGGCAGCGGTGATGACGGGCATGGGCGCTCCGGTTGACAGATCGGTGAGATTTTCGGGGCTGGTTGCGGAGCGGCCGGCGCAACCGAAAAGCCCGCGCGAGGCGGGCAGGGGACTTCATTTCCAGGGTTCAAAGCGACGTTTTGCTTCAGTCGTCGTGCGGCCGAAGTTTCACGCCGCTCGCGCGAGCACCTCGCGGACATCCGCCCGGCTGATCGGGTCGTTCAGCACCACCGTGCCGTCCTCGCGCTCGCGCCAGTTGGACGGGGTGGCGTCCCACCGCGCGTTCGGGAACGCCGCGGCCGCCGCGCGCAGCATGGCCGCGACGCTCGGGTGCGTCGCCTCGACGAGGTCGGCGAACCGGAAGGGATCGTATTTGAGGGAGCGATCCGCCTTGAGCCAGCGCGCCGCGAAGAGCGTCGGCTGAAGCCGCTCCATGATGCCGACGAAGGCGACCGGCCTGCCCTCGTGCTCGACGACGTGCACGGCATGCACCACCGGCACGTGCGGCGATCGCTGGTCCTGGCACCACCGCGCCCAGGCCGGCCAACCATCGGCGCCGTCGTAGCCGAACTTCACCACCAGGCGGGGCCCGGCGCCGAGCACCAGGCCGGCGTCGCCGAACCCGAGCACCTCGCGTCCGGCCTGGGCGATCCGCTGCTCGAGCGGCCGGTCCGCCGTCAACACTTCCACGCGCCGGCAATGCGACGGGCGAAGCTTCCGGTGCCGCTACCGGCCAGGGTGCCGGAGGTGCAGGCCCCGTCTTTGATGTAGAGCTCGGAGCCGTTGCCGAAGGAGCCAAGCTGATTGAAGATGAGGCCGGCGCCGCTCGCCGGATCCGCGCCGTTGATCGTGTCATGAACGACGGCGCTGCCCGTGACGGTATTGTAGATCCCCGTCGGGGTGTCGTGGACCTCGTTTTCGTCGAGCAGCACCTTGCTCGAGGTCCCTCCGACGTCGAAGGCCCACGCGCCTGAGACGCCGAGGTTGCTGATGGTGTTGTGGCCGAAAACGACGCCGCGGCCGGCCTGGATCGTGACAACAGCCGTTGATTTGGCGAGAGCCATATTCCAGACGTTGCCGGTCGCCGCCACGTTGAGGAGCCACTCTTCGGCAGCGTGCGTCGTCGGATTTGTCGAAGCGACGGTAGCGAACCCGCCTTGGAACGTGCTCGACGCCCCGCCGGTCGCCAGGATGGAAACCTGGTTTCCGGTGAAGGTGATGTCGGCGAACTGGCCGCTGACCCCAGTTCCGCGCTGCGCCCGGAAGTTGTTGATGTTGGCCTCTTCCATGGAATTGGCCGTGACGACGATCGTTCCGGTGTTGAGCCGGGTCAGGCTCAGCAGGATGTTGAAGGCGCCCCCGATGAGCTTGTTGCCGACGATCTGGATATCGCCGCCGCAATTGTAGTCGATGGCGGCATTGGCGGTGGCCGCCGTGTTGAAGGCGAAGATCACATTATCGGAGATTGTGGCCTGCCCGGTCGAGCCATCCGGGTTGGTGCCGCCCTCGCCGGACAGCCAGATGCCGTCGTGCAGGTAGTCCTGCAGGTAATTGGCGTGGATCTGCCAGTTCCAGGCGTCGGTGACCCGGATGTCGTCCCGGAGGTTCGCCCCGAAGACCATGCCCGTGATCTCTGAGCCGTTGTTCTCCGGGTTGGTGCTGTCGCCAGCCAGGCTGATGGCGGAGCCAGCCGTTTTGACGATGGAGGCGTCAATCGCGAAGTCGCTGAACTTCACAGCGCCGCGGGACTGGACGGTGAAGACGTCGCCGGTCGGGTTGGACGTCCGGACCAGCGTTCCGCCGAAGTAGCCGGTACCGGAGTTTGAGCCGCGCCCTTCGCCCTGCCAGAAGACGGGACCTCGGATGATCACCGTCTCGGTCGGGCCGAGGCAGTAGAACCCCTTGGGGACAATGACCTTGCCGCCACCCTGCGAGACGACATAGTCGGACGCGGCCTGGAAAGCCGATCCCGCCGAGACGGCGCAGCTCGACAGGGCGGCCGGGGTCACGCCCGCAGGCGCGAAGTCCAGGACCGAAACCGCGAGATCCCCGAAGCGGCTGGTGATAGTGCGCAGCTGCGAGGCCCCGGGCGGCAGCATGCTCATCAGGTCCGCCGGCACGCCCTTGACGGTGCCGGGCAGCAGGGTGACGGCCGGCGTGCCGCCCGTCGTGCTGAGCTGCTCGACGGGCACCCCGGTGAGACCCGAGGGGCCCTGCACATATTCGACGATCTGGCCGGTGCTGGGCCCGGACGTCTGGACGGTGCGGTCGACCCTCGCCTCGTTGGCGAGAACCGGCTGGGCAGCCATCAGCAGCCCGAGGGCGACCAGGAGGCCGGCGCGGAGAGTCATGGCAAGGCTCTTCACTTGCGGCGGCTCCGCTCTTCCAGAATGAAACCGGCCCGCGCCATGGCCGCCGTCGAGGCATCGACCTGGATCTGCTGCCAGCCTCCCTGAACGCCAGGATTGCTGTCGTACTCCTGCTGCCAGGATGTTGCGCCGGTGTTCGGGTTGGTCTCGCTCACCTGCCAGTCGGCAGTGTATTTCTGTGCGCTGCCGATGCGATCGCTGGCGAAGATGCTGGCTGCCGTGTTGATCATCATCTGCTGAACGGTGCCGCCCGGGTCGACCCCGGCCAGCGAGAGGACTTCGTCAGCGAAGGGCGGGGCGCCGAAGCCGTCCGTGTAAGGGTCGCGACAGTTGCAGATGACGCTGCCGATCCCGGCTACCGTGCGCAGGTAGCCGTTCGGCTGGGCGATGGCGCCGACCATGTTCTTGATGTCGGCGAGGTAGGAGGCATTGCCGCCATCCCCATAGAGCCGGGCAGCCAGGACCGTTTCGCCGAACAGCCCGTAGTACAGCGCCGTGTTGTCGATCCCCCGCACCGGCTTGCCGAAGCTCGCGTTCCGCGGCTGCGGGCTGGAAGGCGGGCCGCTCGGATTGAGGGTCAGGTCCCCATAGATGAGGAACTGCGCGTCCTTCGTCCCATCGGCAGGCCTCGGGGTCGTCAGGTCCGCCTTGACCCAGTTGTAGGTGTCAGACGCCGCCGAGCGATAGATGCCGTTCCCGGTCTGGGTGTAATAGTAGAATGCTGAGATCGCCCACCACGTCTCGTAGGCGCTCGACCCGTAACCATACTGGGCGATGCCGGCGCTATCGGTCGCGGCGGCGTAGAGCATGCCGTACACGCCGTTTGCCAGTGTCAGCCCTCCAGCGGTCGTCCCGTAGACGTGCTGCAGGCCGTTGGCGACTGTCTGCTGCGGGTCAGCCCAACGCGCCGCCGTGGCTGCCAGCGCCTCGCCCAGGTCGTAGAGCGCAACCGGGTCCCCCGTGACCTCGTGGATCTCCGCGTAGGCGTTCATCCGCCAGGCGCTGTCGTCGGAGATGTTGTCGGTCGCCGGGATGCTGAGCCCACCGATGGTCTGCGCCGAGCCGTCGCCAGCCAGGAAGGCGGCCGGATAGATCGACTGGATGAAGGTCCACTGATCCTGGATCTTGCGCTTCAGCACCTCGATCGAGTTGACGCTGGCGCCCGACGCCTTGGCGATCTTCCAGCGCCAGTACAGCTCGTGGAGTTCCTGCTCCATCTGCCAGAAGCTGGGGTAGGTTAGCGAGCTGTCGTAGAGCCCGTTCTTGGCGGCCGGGGTGCCACCGTTGGTGATCAGGATGTGGTTGCCGACCTTATCCCACCAGCTGAAGGTAAGGTCTTGTTCCATGCGGTGCATGCCATAGGCGACGCTTGAGTAGGACAGCGCCGGCTGGAAACCGAAGCCCGCCGTCGCCGTGAGCGGCGCCTGAAACACGCACCCGCTCACCACGGTCGCGTTCCTGTTGCAGGTCCACGCCACGTTCCCGCCATTCCCGGCGTCGCCATAGGTCTGCAGGCCGACCTGGCCCGCGGTGTTGAAGAAGGTCCACTTGTTGTTGTCGGTCCCGGCGCCCGAGGTGTTCAGCCCGAGGAAACCTCCACCGATCGTGACGCCGCCAGCCGTCAAGGATCCGGTCCCGATGCCGTTGGCGGACAGCAGGGCCGTCGTAACGGTTCCGGTGAAGGTCGGGTTGGCCGTGGGCGCGACGCCGAGCCCGAGCATCTGCGCAAGGGTGGGCAGGGCGAACTGGGCAATGGTGCCGTTGTTGTTGACCGGTGCGCCGGCTGCCGTGAAGACGGCCGCCATCGTCGGGCCGGTGATCCCATAGCGGCCCTGGATGAAGCTCGCGAGCGCGCCGCCGGACGAAACTTGGCCGCTGCCAAACTCGAGCTCGGCCGGACTGCCGATGATGAGCGACGTCTCGAGGTCGAGGGCGACGTTGCTGACCGCCACGCCGTTAGCCGAAGGGGCCACCGCCTGCAGAGCAGCCAGGAACGTGTTGCGCGGCGCGCAGGAGCCCGTGCCGGGGCAGGACATGGCGCCGATCGCGGTGCGGACCTGGGCGGCGTGCGCGCCGACGTTGCCGACCGTGAGGCCGGCGGTACCGCCCGCCATCTGGGCGCTTGCCGGCCCAGCGAGCCCGAGGAGCGCGGCGACAAGGCAGAGAAGCCGCTTCATCAGACGTATTCCACCGCTTGGAAGGTGTCGCTGCCCACGGCGGTGATCGTGACCTCGGTCTGGATCACGTAGCCGTTGATGGTCAGCAGGAACTCGATGCCCTGAGCCAGGCTGCGCACGTGCGTGGTGCCGTCCGCGTTCTTGAGGGTCACGGTGACGAGCCCTCCATTGTTCGGGCCCGCCAGGATCGTGCCGCCCTTGCGGACCGGATTGGCTGCGATGTCGACGGAGCTGCCGGTGGTCGGCGCGAGCGGGCTGCTGTGGTCGACCGGCGTCACGGCCAGGATGGCGGGGGCTGTCAGCAGCGGATGCGTGGCGCTGTAGGGCACGCCGTTCGCATCGACCAGCACATGCCCGGCGGACTTGCTGCCGTCCGGCATGGCCACCGTAAAGATGCTGACGGAGTTGCCCCCGCTGTCGATCATCGAGACGCTCATCGGGAGGCCTTCGGGCAAAGGAAAGCCCGCGCGAGGCGGGCGAGAAGGTAGGAGAGGCGGTACCCCGTCGGTTCATCGTGCGGGCTTGTGCGGCCCACGCGGCGATGAGCGGCCTGGGTTGGCGTGGACGCGTTGCGCGTCAGTTCACGGCGAAGGTCTGCGCGACCGG
>CAXTVD010000222.1:0-7262 GCA_964247575.1 uncultured Lichenihabitans sp. | reverse complement strand
GGCCACCAGCATGGGCGACCCTGCGGCGATATCCAGCCGGCGTGCCATGACGGCATCGGCGACAGCCGCCTCGATGAATTCCTGGGCGCCGGCGATGCGGACACCGCAGCGGCTGTTCAACCAAAGGTACAGCGAGCCCGCGTCGAGCTCAGCGGGCGTCGGCCCTGGCTTGTCGGCGAGGACGGCAGGAGCCAACCAGGATTCCGACATGCCCATCGGCTCGTCGTTGGCCAGCAGCAGGCGACGGATGAAATAGGCTTTCGTGCCGCTCGCGAGCCCCAATGCCTCGGCTGCGTCCGCCGTCGGCTTGGCGGGCCCGGCCCCGAACGTCGCGTAAGCGGCTCTGAGACCACGCTGGCGCATGTCTTCTGAGAAACTCGCGAGCTGGTTAACGGGCTGCTCGACCTTCGGCTTCAGCACGATAGAGCCTCGGCCTGACTGGCGGGTGATGAGCCCCTCCTGCCGCAGCCGGTCGAGCGAGGCCCGGGCCGTGGTCCGGCTCACCTTGAAAGTCGCGTTGATCTCGGCTTCCGAGGGCAGGGTGTCGCCCGGCCTGAACTCACCGGCCGTGATGGAGGCGCGCAGACGCTCTGCGATCTGGAACCACAAAGGGGCCGGACCAGAAGACTGCAGATCGTCGTTCCATCTCATGATTGGATCGTAGGAACGTCATGACAGGTTTGTCCAGCTGATCTTTTGGGCAAAGGCGCACAAACGCTGATCACTTCAGATTGATCAGTCAGCTCCGAGAGTTGTCTTTGCCATGACCCTCGTCCTTGCGGGTCGTGGTGGGTTGTGAAACGATTAGCCAATCTCGGGCACCTGTGTGCCATCGCCACGCTCTGATCGCGGGATCGCGCCATGACCACCACACCCCACCTTGTCCAGACGTATGCGGACAGCGACGCGCTCGGCCTAGCCGAAATGGTCCGACGCAAGGAGGTGACGTCGGCCGAACTGACCGACATCGCGATAAGCCTGATCGAGGCGCTCGACCCGAATCTGAACGCGGTCGTGATCCGGGCTTTCGACCAGGCGCGAGCGCGCGCCGCCCAGCCGGCCGGCGATGGGCCCTTCGCGGGCGTGCCCTATCTGCTCAAGAACATCGGTTCGGAATGCGAAGGCCTGCCCATGACGGCCGGGCTCGACTATCGCAAGGACTACGTCAGCACCGCCGATTCCGAGATGGTAAGCCGGATCAAGGCGTCCGGGCTCACCATTCTGGGACGCACAAACGTGCCCGAGAACGGCTGGTGCATCGCTACCGAACCGCGCTACCACGGGCCGACCCTCAACCCCTGGAGCCCCGCCGTGACCCCGGGCGGCTCGAGCGGCGGGGCCGCTGCCGCGGTCGCGTCCCGCATGGTGCCGATTGCCGAAGGAACCGATGGCGGCGGTTCGATCCGGGTGCCCGCCTCATGCTGCGGGCTGGTCGGCCTCAAGCCGTCACGCGGCCGCATCACCTACGGGCCCGAGGTGGTCGATATCTGGTTCGGCAGCGTTCATTTCTTCGCCCTCACCCGCACGGTGCGTGACACGGCCGCCTTCCTGGATGCCACAGCCGGCACGCTGCCGGGCGATCCCTACACGCCCCCCGTGCCTGATCGGAGCTGGCTCGCCGGGTTGGCGGACCGTCCGAAACGCCTCAAGATCGGCTTCACGCCGACCACCCCCTGGGGACCAGCCTTCGCTCCCGAGGTCTCGCGGGCCGTCGAGGAGACCGCGGCCCTGCTGGCAGAGCTCGGCCATGACGTCGAGGAGCACCCCTTCAGGACCGACCTCGAAGGGCCCTGGTCCAACTACAACCAGATGAATGCCGTGCAGACTGTGCTCGACTTCGAAGACCTTGGCCGCACGCTGGGGCGCTCGGTCCGCGAGAGCGACCTGAACGCCTTCAACTGGGCGCTGCTCCAGCGTGGGCGCTCGCTGTCGGCTACCCAGCACGCCGCGAGCGTCACCGCCATGCGCAAGGTCAACCAGCGCATCCAGATGGAGCTCGCGCCCTACGATATCTTCCTGACTCCAACCCTGACCCAGCCTCCCCGCCCGGTAGGGTACTGGGACATGAACGATCCCGACGTCGATCGTTATAATGCCAAATGGTCCGATGCCGCGTTCATGTTCGCGTTCAACGTGTCAGGACTGCCGGCCGTGTCGGTGCCGGCCACCTGGACTTCCGCCGACGTGCCTATCGGGGTCCAACTCGTCGGGCGCTATGGCGACGAAGCCGGGATCTTGGGCGTGGCGGCACAGATGGAGCAGGCTCGGCCCTGGATCGGGCGCCGCCCGGCAATCTGCGCCGGATCGTGACTCCCGGGTTCTCAATCGCCCTCCTGGGCCGGGTCGATGTCGATTGATCCGCGCTCCGATAGGATGAAATCAAACTCGGCGCAGTTGGCGAAAAAGGCCGGCTTCACCTTGTCAATCTTGCTGCTGTCGACCACTAGGATGCTGCTGACCGCATTGTCGATGGCAGCCCGCTTCATCCCGACTTCCGAGAAGTTGGCGCAACTGACGCCGAGCTTGGAATGCACCCCGCCGGCTGACACGAACGCTTTGTTGAGCCGGACATCGCGGAGCATAGAGGGTCCGTGCGCTCCCGCGAACGAGGTCGTGGCGTTCTGGAACTCGCCACCCGTCAGAATCCAGCGGATCGAGGGCATGCGGGCCAGTACTTTGGCGACATTCATCGCGAAACAGACCACCGTGAGATTAAGGTTGGCCGGCAGCCGGCTGGCCAAATGGATGGTAGTTGTGCCGCTGTCGATGAAGATCGTGTCGTTAGGCTCGATCAACGCGAGGGCGCGCTCGCAGGCCGCGATCTTGGCGGCCCGATGCGTGTCCTGCTCATGGTCGAGCGCGTAGGGGCGATCAGTCTCGCCAATGCCGATCACATGGCCGCCGAGAATGGCCAGGCGCCCCTGGCTAACCGCGATGTCGCGCCGCACAGTCATCTCGGACATGCCGACCAAGCTCGCGGCGTCGCTGAGCGCCAGCAAGCTGCCGTCTTGCACTTTGCTGAGCAACCGCGCGACGCGCTGATCCGCCTTTGAACCCAAATCACAGATCCTCAAAATGCCCGGATCATTCACCGAGGCACGTCCAAAAATGTTGCAGGAGTGACAGTGACCGCCCGGAACTTGGGCGGCGGAAGCCGTCGTTTGCCGTATGTAAGCTCAATCCATCGGGCCTGCAAACGCTCGGCTTGACAAGCATCCAAATGTGAATAGCGTTACATTTATTGGGAACTTGGCAACGGCGTCGTGGAGCGGGAACCAGGTTGGAGCATCTTGGCGCGGCATCCGCCGTGGTGGCGCTGTATGTCGCCACACCGGCGTGGGCCGAAGAAAAGCTCCCTGTTACTCAGAAGACCTGCACTGAACTACAGGCGTTCTACAAGGCGCTCCCGTTCACCGACATCCTGCCGCTGCCAGAAGGCCCCGTCAGCATCCCCGGCAAGACCGGCGACCTGACGATCGGTTTCTCGCAGACGGCGTTCAACCATCCTTGGCGAATCGCAATGCTGGCCGCCCTGCAGGCCGAGACCTGCCGCCATCCCAACATCAAGCTCGTGGTGCTCGACGGCAACGTCGACGTGGCCAAACAGAGCAACGACGTTCGTGACCTGCTCGCACGCGGCGTCGATGCGGTGCTGCTCAGCCCGGTCGAGTCTGCCGCCCTCGTGCCCGCCGCCCGGGCCGTGATGGCTGCCAACATCCCGCTTATCGTCATGGATCGCGACGTGCCGACCGACAAGACGCTGTTCATCGGACAGAGCAACGTTACGATGGGTGAGGGCGTGGCCGAGAAGATGGCCAAGGACCTCGGCGGCAAGGGCAACATCGTGGTGATCACCGGCCTGAAGGGCTCGTCGCCCGCGGTTGACCGCGACCAGGGCATGAAGAACGTGCTCGCCAAATACCCCGATATCAAGGTGCTCGCGACTGGCGACGGCCAGTGGATCCGCGACCCGGCCGTGCCCATCATGGAAGACTTCCTGACCGCCTATCCGAAGATTGACGCCGTGTTCTCACATGCTGAGGAATCGTCCTGGGGGGCGCAGCTCGCCATCGCGCGTGCCAATCGCTGCAAGGATGGCATCAAGCAGTACACGTTCGACGGCTCGAACGCCGGCTTCAAGGCCGTCAAGGACGGCACCTTCCAGGCGGATGGCAATTACACGCCCTTCATCGCGGACATCGGGCTCAGGGCCGCGCTCTACAGCCTCATGAAGAAACCCATCCCCGGTGAGGTGACTTATAAGATGCCGGGCCAAGAGTTGGTCCTGCCCGACAGCCCGACCGTGGTGGCCGACAATGCCGACCAGTGGATCGGCCGCGGCTGGGGCGATTTCGAGCCGACTCCGGACCCCTGCAAGAAGTAGTGGGACCCAACATGTCCTCCGAACCGGCCGTGGCCGCCGAGGCCGCTTCCCCGGTCTGCCTGCATGCGCGGGGCCTTGGCAAGTCGTTCGTGGGCAACATCGTCCTGTCCGGAATTGACCTTCAGGTCAGGGCGGGCGAGGTCCACGCCATCGTGGGCGAGAACGGTGCCGGCAAGTCCACCCTCATCAAGGTTCTGGGCGGCGTCCATCAGCCCGACGCCGGACGCGTGATGGTGGACGGCGTGACACACCGCATGCGGTCGCCGCGAGACGCCCTGGCGGCCGGCATCGTGGTAATCCACCAGGAATTGTCTCTCGTCCCCGACCTGTCGGCCGAGGAGAACATCTATCTGGGCCGCTTTCCACGCACGGCCTTCGGTAGGGTGGATCGCGGCCTCATCCGGTCGCGCGCCAAGGCGCTGTTCGAGCAACTCGAGATCGCGATCGACCCTCGACGGCTGGTCGGGACGCTGAGCATCGCGCAGCAGCAGATGGTGGAGATCGCCAAGGCCATCTCGGTCGAGGCGCGGGTACTTGTGCTGGATGAACCGACGGCGGTGCTTGACGAACAGCGGGTTGCGACACTGTTTTCCACCATCGACCGCCTGCGTCGGCGCGGCATCGGCATCGTGTTCATCTCGCACCATCTGGAGGAGATCTTCCGCATCGCTGACCGCGTGACCGTGCTGCGTGACGGTCGCATGGCCGGCACCGCCACGGTCGCCAACATCGACCAGAACTGGCTGGTCAGCCACATGATCGGTCGCGACTTCCCCGCCCATTCGCCCCATGTCCGCACGGTCGGGCGACCGGCCCTGATGCTCAATGGGCTGACGGTCCCGGGCGAGTTCGCCGACGTGACGCTCACGATTGCCGAAGGCGAGATCGTTGGCTTGGCTGGCCTCGTCGGCGCTGGACGCTCGGAAGTCGCCCGGGCGATCGTCGGCCTGAGCCGCCCCAGCGCCGGCTCGCTGACGTTGTTCGGACGCGCCGTGACGCTGCGCAACCCGAACGCAGCGGCCCGCTTCGGCATCGCCTATGTGACCGAAGACCGCAAGACGCAAGGACTGCTGCCCAATCGTCCGGTGCGCGAGAATGCCACGATTTCGAACTTAGCGCTGTTCGCAACTGCCGGTGTGCTGCGTCTACGGCGCGAGGTTCGCTACGTCGCCGCCATGATCAAGCGCCTCGACGTCCGGCTCGCCAACCCTGGC
This sequence comes from uncultured Lichenihabitans sp., assembly GCA_964247575.1. Lineage (GTDB taxonomy): Bacteria > Pseudomonadota > Alphaproteobacteria > Rhizobiales > Beijerinckiaceae > Lichenihabitans. Next base: position 1,664 of record CAXTVD010000222.1, on the reverse strand, counting down.
GTCGAGATCCGCACCTTGAGCGGCGGCAACCAACAAAAGGTGTTGATCGGCCGTGCGCTCGCGGTAAGCCCCCGCGTGCTGATCCTCGACGAGCCCACGCGCGGCGTCGACATCGGGGCCAAGCAGGAAATCTATGCCCTCATCGAGCGGCTCGTGGCTGACGGAATGGCGGTGCTGCTGATCTCCTCCGAGATGGAGGAGGTGCTCCGCCTGTCCGATCGTGTGGTGGTGCTCCGGCGCGGACGCGTCGCCGCCACACTGACCCGCGCCGATGCGACCGAAAGCACCATCATGAAAGCAGCAGCCCTTGCCGCAGCTTGAAGGGTCCCCGGCGCCCGCATGGGGTCGCCACCTGGCCACCATGACGCAGGGGTGGCAGCGCGTCGGAGTCCTGGCCGCCCTGATCCTGCTCGTGGTGGCGGCCTCGTTCCTGTCGCCGCGTTTCCTCAGCATTCCCAACCTGCTGAACGTCCTGCGCCAGGTGTCGATCGTCGGGATCCTCGCAATGGGCATGACGTTCGTGATCCTGACGCGCGGCATCGATCTGTCTGTCGGCTCCATCCTCGGCATTGCGGTGGTGCTGTTCGCCGGATCGATGGACAGTCGTGGCATGGGTCTGGCAATCCCGCTCGGGCTCGGGGCGGCCGCGCTGGTCGGCTTGGTGAACGGGATCGGTATCGCCTACGCGGGGCTGCCGGCCTTCATCATGACGCTCGGCATGCTGTCCTTCGTGCGGGGCTTGGCGTTCATCTACACAGGCGGCACACCGGTTCCGATCCTCAGCGAGGATTTCTACGCGCTGGGCAACGGCTACCTGTTCGGAATCCCGATCCCGGCTCTGATACTGCTGGCCGCCCTTGTTATCAGCGGCTTCGTGCTCGGGCTGACGCCGTTCGGGCGCTCGGTTTACGCGATCGGCTCGAACGAGGAGGCGGCGCGGCTGTCGGGCGTGCCGGTGCGGCTCTACAAGACGATCGTATACGTGATCTCTGGCCTGATGTCGGGGCTGGCCGGCCTCGTCTATGCGTCGCAGCTCAGCATCGGCACGCCGAGCGCGGGCCAGGGCTACGAGCTCGACGCCATCGCAGCCGTGGTAGTTGGCGGAACCTCGCTGTTCGGCGGCAAGGGATCAGTGGCCGGCACCTTTCTGGGCACCCTGATCATCGGCGTGCTGGCCAACATTCTCAATCTGACGGGGGTCGATCCCTTCGTCCAGCAATTGTTCAAGGGCGCGCTTATCATCGTTGCGGTGTTCATCATGAGCCGATCAGGGCGCATATGACGGACCTCGAGAATTTGGACCGAAAGCTTGCTCTCCTGCAGGGCGCAGTCGAGCGCCACATCACGCGAACGCGCGTGCGCCGCTATCTGTCGGCCCTGGTCGACACACCCGCGCCCTCGACCTTCGCAGGGCCAATGCGGGTGCCGATGCTGCGGCGCCTGCTCTCCGAGGATGGCGCTTTCGCGACGCCGCTGCAGCTGCACGGCGACTTCCGCCAGACCGGCAGCCCGGTGATCCTGACTGGTGCCGCAGAGGTTGCCAAGCCCTTGTGGTACTTCGCCCACCTCGACACGATCAGCTATCTGGTCCAGCCCTTCGACGGACCTTTTTACCCGCTCGTGCCGTTCTTCGTTCACTTAGTCATCGATGGGACGCGCCTCGC
>CAXTVD010000221.1:0-7268 GCA_964247575.1 uncultured Lichenihabitans sp. | reverse complement strand
CGTCAGCGGCAGCGGCACTCCAGGATCCGATCAGCTCCGGCCCTAGCGCGGCTCAGTCCGCGACTCCGCTTCAGCGCAGAACGGTCGATTTGACCCACCATGACGGATGATCCCGGCGGATCGACCGCGCGGCCCGGGAGGCGGCACGGCAATCATCGAAGATCGCAAAGCAGGTCGTGCCGGAGCCCGACATGCGCACGAGGCGGTTCGCCGGCGTCCGCGCAAGGACGGCCAGCACGTCGCCGATGACCGGCGCGATCGAACGGGCAGCGTCCTGCATGTCGTTGCGCGCCTCCGCGAGAGCCGCCAGGCGTTCGGAGGGCGCGCAGCCCTCGAGATCCCGGGCATCACCCTGTTCCACGCAGGTTTCTCCCGGCCGCAGGCCGAGCTGCCGGAAGACCTCTCGCGTGTCGAGATGAACGCCCGGATTGACCAGCACCGCGGCCAGCGGAACAAAGGAAAGCGGGGGTCCGAGGCGCTCGCCGATGCCGCGCATGAAGCGCGCGCGCGGCTGCACGCAGACGGGGACGTCGGCGCCGACGCGGCCCGCGGCTTCGAACAGCCGCGGATCATCGAACCGCAGGCCGTTGCCGAGCGCCAGCAGGCGCAGGGCCGCCGCGGCATCGGACGAGCCGCCCCCGATCCCGGCGCCGACCGGCAGTCGCTTGACCAGGTGGAACGCCCCCGCCCGGAGCCCCTCGACCCGCGCCGCGAGCTCCCGTGCGGCGCGCATGACCAGATTGTCGTCCTCCCGTCCGGCGGCAGGGGCCGTGGGACCGGACACCCGGAGGGACAGCGTCTCGCCGGGGACGAAGGCCAGCAGGTCCCCTGCTCCCGCAAAGGCGACCAGACTTTCGAGCTCGTGATAACCGTCGGATCGACGCGCCGTGATGTGCAGCGACAGGTTGATCTTGGCGGGGGCCCGCATGGTCATCGTCATGCGGGGTGTTCAAACGCAAAGCGAGCCGGCCGGTCAAGCTGGCGCCGCCCGGCTATTTGACGAGAGCGGGATTCTGTCGCTCGAGCTCCTCGCCGTAGCGCCGCAGCGCGTGGGCTTCGCTGAGCAGCCCGAGGACGCGCCTGGTCGCCTCATGATCCACGACGACCAGAGCATCCGCCTCGCTCTTCTCGAACTGGTTCAACGCCTCGCGCACGCTCGTCCAGGGAAACAGGACCTGCCCGACGTGACGGGCCAGCATCAGCAGGTTCGCGGTGGCCGGCTCCGCCGTGGTGTAGAGGTCGTCAAGAAGGATGAGCCCGGCGTAACGTCCGGCCTCGTCGAGCAGGACGACCTGCTTGACGGCGCCGAGCGGGAACCGGCTGCGGGCTTCTCCGATGGGCAACGTGGCGCTGGCCGTCACCACCTCCGTCCGCATGAGCTTGCGGACCGCCAGGTCGCGCATCCACCCCACGTCGTGCGGACCGCGGATGGCCTCGCCGCGAAGGTGGAAGCGCCAGGTCGCGAAGGAGTAGCCGAAGAGCTCGCGGACGATCACGGACGCGAGCGCCGCCGCGATCAGGGCCGCAAGCGTGATGGAGAAGTTGCCCGTCGTCTCCAGTGCGAGCGCCGTCATGGTGACCGGCGCACCGATGACGCCCGTCCCGAACGCCACCATGCCGGTCAGGGCGGCGACGTCGGGGTCGAAGGCGAAGTCCGGGTTGAGCTGCCAGCCGACATCGGCATAGAGACGGCCGACGAGGGCGCCGAGGAGAAGGGACGCGTAGAACAGCCCACCCCGGAAGCCCGCCCCCAGCGACACCGCCGCCGCCGTTCCCTTGAGCAAGATGAGCCCGACCAGCATCGCCGGGGCGATCGACGCGATCAGGTCGCGCTCCATCGCGCCATGGCCGGCGCCGAGCACCTGCGGCGAGATCAAAGCGAGGGCGCCGATGATCGATCCCCCTACGACCGTGCGCGCCCAGCCCGGCAGGCGCGAGCGCCGGAAGAGGTAGTCGCTCGCGGAAACCGCCAGCATGAGCAGGATGCCGAGCAGGGCGCAGATCGTCGCCACGACCACGATGTGCAGCAGATCGGCCGGCATGATCGCCGCCAGCGATCCCGGCCGGACGAGGTACTCCTTGTCGGTCAGACGATGCATCACGAGGCTCGCCACCAGGGCGCTGGCAGCCACCGGCGCGAGGGCGCCGACCGTGTAGGTGCCGAGCACCACCTCGAAGCCGTAGAACGCTCCGGCCAGCGGAGCGCCGAAGGCGGCCGCGATGGCGCCCCCGGCCCCGCAGGCCACCAGAAGGCGCAGATCGGCGCGCCGCGCTGCCAGACCGAGGCCGAAGCGGGAGGCGACGGCGGCGCAGATCTGCGCATAGCCCGCCTCGAGGCCGACCGAGGCGCCGAAGCCGCAGGATGCGATCGTCTGCGCCGTCACGAGGATGCTCCCCGTCAGGGACAAGCGGCCGCCATAGAGGGCATTCGCCTCGATCGCGTCGGCCAGACGCCCGCCCATGCGTCGTCCGAGCAAGGCCAGCCCGCTCAGGACCACGCCGCCGAGCACGGGAACCAGCATCGTGCGCCAGACCGGAAGCCGGTCCGCCCCGCTCAGCCGGGCGGTCGCCGGAATGCCGAAGAGCGCCACATGCATCTGCTGCACGCTCCAGCCGACGAACCAGCTCAGACCGGCACTGATCAGGCCGATGACGAGGATGACCGAGACCAGTCCCGCTTCCCGGGACCGGACGAGATTCCGGATCCGATGCGGAAGCAACGCCGGCCGGAGGGCGCCCGCGCTTGGCTGGGTGGTGCTGTCAGGCTGGGCTGGGCCGGCGCGGGCGATCTGGTCTGACACACGGATACTCGCACGGCGTTCGGGCCGGAGCCGCTGATCGAGGCAGAACCGCCCAGGCGATCACGACGGCGAGGCCAGGCAGGTCAGAGCGTTCCGGCCGCGACCAGGGCCCGCCTGGGGGCAAAGGTCACCACCTGTCCTTCGCGAGCCATGAAGCCGTTCGGCAGGAGCGCCTCCAGTTCGGCCTGCATCGCGTCGATCCGGTCGTCGTCGTGGACCGGATTGTGGTGGTAGCCCGCCATCGCCTTGGCGGACGACGCCTTGCAAAGCGTGATCCCGGCCATCCAGGTCGAGTGGCCCCATCCCCGGCAGCCCGCATATTCCTTGTTGGTGTACATGCAGTCGAAGATGACGAGGTCCGCTCCCTTGCAGAACCGCACGAGATGCGAGGCCGGCCAGGGGTCGGTGTGCTCGATGTCGGAGATGTAGCACACCCGACGACCGCCATGATCGAACCGATAGCCGGTCGCCCCGCCAGGGTGAAACAAGGGACAGGTCGAGACCCGGAGGTCGCCGAAGGTCAGCGTGTCACCCGCCTTGAAGCCGACATGCTCGTAATGTGGCGGGAGAGCATCGAGCCCGACCGGGAACAAGGGGGGCGAGAACATCGTGTCGAGCGCAGACTTGGCGCTGTCCCCGCCGAGATGCCCGCAGAAGGTGCGGATGGAACACTGACCCGCCAAGCCCGGCTTGAAGAAGGGAAGACCGGAAACGTGGTCGTGATGAAGATGGCTGAAGAGGACGTCCACCTGCTTGGGCAGGCGGCCGTACAGCGCCTCGCCCGCCTTGATGATCCCCGACCCCGCATCGATGAGGAAAAGCCGGTCGCCGCAGCGCACCTCGACGCAGGCCGTATTGCCACCATAGCGCAGCATCTTCGGATCAGGGGTGGGGTACGATCCGCGCACGCCCCAGAAGCGAACCGTCAGACTCCCGACTGGGGGATCGTCCTCATCGGGAACAAGCATTGCAGTGACCGCGCCATCCTGACTGGGCTCGATTAGTCCGGAATGCCGATCCCTTTGTCAAATAAATCCCTTTCCGCTTTGGCGCTGCTCCCCCGCCTTCGGGCGAGAACGCCCTTGATCTCCGGCCAGATGTTCCAGAACAGGGCGGTCATGACGAGCGCCCCGCCGACGGTGGCTGCGATCCCCGGATCTTCGCGGAACACGAGCCAGACCATCAGCGGTCCGAGCACGACATCCGAAATTCCGATCAGCGCGACCTCGGAGGATGGCGCGAGCCGCGCCCCGGCCATGAACAACGACATCGCCACGCCCACCGTGGTGAGGCCGAACAGCACCATGATCAGGGACGACAGGCCACTGACGGTCTGGGGCGGCGCGGCGGCGAAGCTCACCAGCGCGGCCAGCAGCAGCGACAGGGCGTTCACCGGCGTCATGGACCGCTCGGGGTTACGACGCGCCAAGACAAGCGACAGGGCGAAGGACAGGTTCATGAACAGGATCAGCCCGGTGCCGACCAGGCTGCCCCCGGAAACCGGCCCCCCCACGAGCATGACGGCCACCCCGACAAGGGCGACCGAGCTCGCGATCATCAGGCGGCGGCTCGGCACCTCGCGCACCCAGATCCAGGCCACCACCGCCGTGACGAACGGCGTCGTGGCGTAGACGATCATCACGTTGGCCACGGTCGTGATCTTGAGGGCGAAGATGTAGCAGATCGTCGCCGCGGCGCCGATGGGGACCAGGGTCCAGTGCGCCCGGCCGAGCGCATAATACCGCAGGCTGAAGCGCCCCTTCTCCCAGGCGAACAGCCCGACCAGGAACGCCGCGCCAGAGAACGAACGCCAAGCCAGCAGGGTCCAGGCATCGAAGGACAGGCCGCGCGTGAAGACGCCGGCGCTCGAGTAGAGGACGCCCGCGACGAAGACATAGGCGAGACCGCGGACGTGGCGGTCGGACCCCGCAGCGTCGCCGTTCGGCGGCGCGTTCGACGTCGTCATGCGTCGAACCTCATCGGGGATCGTCGGGCGACGCGTCAGGCGCGGGATCGCTCAGCAGATCGGGGCGACGCAGCCGGGTGGTGCGCAGGGCCTCGGATCGTCGCCAGGCGGCGATGCGCGCATGGTCGCCGCCGAGCAGGACGTCGGGGATCGCATGCCCCTCGAAGTCACGCGGCCGGGTGTAGTGAGGGTGTTCCAGCAGTCCGTCCTCGAAGCTCTCGTCGACGGCGGACGCCTGCGCGCCCATCACCCCGGGCAGGAGACGGACACAGGCGTCCAGAACGACGAGCGCGGCCACTTCGCCGCCGGACAGCACGTAGTCGCCAATCGAGACCTCTTCCAGCGCACGGGTCGCGATCACCCGCTCGTCGACGCCTTCGAAGCGTCCGCACAGGATGGCGACGCCCGGGCCCTCGACCAACTGCCGCACGCGCGCCTGGGTGAGGGGCTTGCCGCGTGGCGTCATGAACAGGCGCGGCCGTGGGTCACCCTCGGGCAGGGCTTCATCAAGGGCGGCCGCGACGACATCGGCCCGCATGACCATGCCCGGGCCCCCGCCGGCCGGCGTGTCGTCGACGGCGCGGTGGCGGCCGCGCCCGTGTTGCCTGATGTCGACCGCATCGAGAGACCACACGCCCTGGGCCCGTGCGCTGCCGGCGAGCGAGTGGCCGAGCGGACCGGGAAACAGGTCCGGCAGAAGGGTGAGCACCGTCGCCCGCCACATCAGGGCGTCCCCTCCGCCGCGTCGGGGTCGGCCGGTGCCTCGTCGTCCTCGCCCGGCATGAGCGCTTCGGGCGTGATCGCCACCCGGCGCTGCGCAAGATCCACGACGGGCACGAAGCGCATCAGGAACGGGATGAGGATCGTCGGACCAGCCTCGGTCCGGACCTCCAGCAGGTCGCCGGCTCCGTAGTCGACCACGCCCACAACGAGCCCCACGGGCTCGCCCGCCGTGGTCGCAACCGGCAATCCGATCAGGTCCGCGTTATAGAACTCGTCCTCGCCGGTCGGCTCCAGGCTCGCCCGATCGATGAACAGCGGCTTGCCCCGGAGCACGAGGGCCGCATCCCGGTCGGCGATCCCGGTCATGCGCGCAACCACCATGTCGTCCTTCAGCAATCGCACGGAGGCCATCCTGATCGCGGTCCCGCCCGTCGCGGCTGTGTACAGCGCGTGGCCTCCGATGGCAGTGGGCACCTGCATGTAGGACTTGACCCTGACCTCGCCCTTCACGCCATGCGGCGCTCCGACCACACCGACCAGGATGCGCCTGTCCTCGACCTTCGGCTCGTCCGCTCTCATGAGCCTCCGCTTCCGCGCTCGACCGGCATCACCGGGCCGCCGGGCTCGGTAACCTTGCAAAACCGGGACTGTCCGCGTAGCGATACCGCGCGTTTTTTGTGGCTACGATCAGTTCGAACGGACCCGACCCCACTCATGCTGTCCAAACTCGTCCAGCAGCTCGTCGCCTTTTGCTGTCGCTACGCGCCACTTGTGCTGGCTCTTGCCGTTCTTCTGGGCGCCATCTCGGCCTACTACTCGGTGACGCACTTTGCCATCAACACCGACAGCAGCAAGCTGATCTCCGTTAATCTGCCTTGGCGCAAACAGGAAGCCGCGCTCAATACGGCCTTTCCGCAGAACAACGACCTCATCCTGGTGGTCATCGACGGCGTGACCTCGGAACGGGCTCAGCAGGCCACGACGGACCTTGTGGATCGGTTGCACGGGCAGGCGGCCCACTTCGATTCGGTCGAGATCCCACCAGAGGCGTCCTTCTACGCCAAGAACGGCCTCCTCTTCCAGTCCACCGACAAGGTTCAGTCGACCGCCGACCAGCTCGTCAAGGCCCAGCCGGTGCTGAGCACCCTGGCCAGCGACCCGAGCCTGCGCGGCTTCGCCAACGCCGTGTCGCTCATCGCCTCCGGCGTCGAACAGGGCCGCGCCGAGCTCGGCCAGATCAGCCCTTCGTTCAACAAGCTGACCCCGGTGCTGCAGGCGGCGGTGGAGGGAAGGACTGAACCCTTCTCCTGGCAGGAGTTGCTTGCGAGCAAGGACGGGCCGCCCGAGGGTCCCACCGCGGAGAATGGCCGACGGCGATTCATCCAGGTCAAGCCGAAACTGGATTTCGGCAACCTGGAGCCCGGCGAGGCCGCGACGGACGTCGTCGAGCAGGCCATTGCCGATCTCAAGCTGTCGCCCGCCACGGGGGTGACCGTGCGCTTGACCGGTCCGATCCCGCTCAACGATCAGGAGTTCGGCACCGTCAAGGACGGCTTTGCCCTGAACAGCTCGATCACGGTGCTCGCGGTCCTCTTCATCCTGTGGCTTGCTCTGAAGTCGGGCCGGCTGATCCTGGCCGTGTTCCTCAGCACGGCATTCGGCCTCCTCGTGACGGCGGCGCTCGGCTTCTTTTTCGTCGGCGCCCTCAACCTCATCTCGATTGCCTTTGCGGTCCTGTTCATCGGGATCGGCGTCGACTTCGGCATCCAGTTCAGCGT
>CAXTVD010000220.1:2312-7308 GCA_964247575.1 uncultured Lichenihabitans sp. | reverse complement strand
GGCTTCGACATCACCGTCGCCTCGGAGGTGATGGCGGTGTTCTGCCTCGCCAGCGATCTCGACGACTTGGAGAGCCGGCTGGCCCGCATCGTCGTGGCCGCCACGCGGGACGGTCGTCCGATCACGGCCGCTGATCTGGGCGTGACGGGCGCTATGGCGGTGCTCCTGCAGGAGGCGATGCAGCCCAACCTCGTGCAGACGCTGGAAGGCAATCCCGCTCTGGTGCATGGCGGGCCGTTCGCCAACATCGCGCACGGCTGCAACTCCGTGGTCGCGACCCGGGCCGGGCTTGCGCTGGGCGACTACGTCGTCACCGAAGCCGGTTTCGGGGCCGATCTCGGCGCCGAGAAGTTCTTCAACATCAAATGCCGCGGCGCTGGTCTTGCGCCTTCCGCCGTCGTGGTCGTCGCCACGATCCGCGCCCTCAAGATGCATGGGGGCATGCCGAAGACGAGCCTGGGCGAGGAGGATGCAGGGGCGCTGGAGAGAGGCTTCGCCAATCTCGAACGGCACGTGTCAAACATCCGCGCCTTCGGCTTCGAGCCGGTCGTGGCGGTCAATCATTTCGCGACCGATGCCGCGGCGGAGGTCAAACTGCTCCAGGAGCTGTGCCGCACGCGCCTGCGGACCGATGCCATCCTCTGCCGTCATTGGGCAGAAGGATCGGCGGGTGCGGAGGACCTCGCCCGCGCGGTCGCCACCCGTGCCGAGACGACCCCCGGCCGGCTCCTGTTGTCCTACCCCGACACAATGCCGCTGACCGAGAAGATGCGGACCGTGGCGCAGCGCATCTACGGCGCGAAGGACATCGCGCTCAGCGCGAAGGCCGTCCGCCGCCTGGCGGACTTCGAAAAGCACGGCCACGGCGGCCTGCCGGTCTGCTTCGCCAAGACACCCTATTCGTTCTCGAACGACCCTTCGGCGCTTGGAGCGCCCTCGGGCCACACGATCCCGGTGGAGGACATGCGGCTGATGGCCGGCGCGGGCTTCGTTGTCGCCCTTTGCGGCGGCGTGCAGACCATGCCCGGCCTGCCGCGCGACCCGGCCGCCCTGCGGATTCGCCTCGTCGATGGGCGGATCGAGGGGCTGTCTTAGTTCCCCCTGGCGCGCTACGACTTTTCGGAGGGCTCGACGCTCTTGCTGGCGGGGCTGTCCTGGTACTGCTCGGTCTCGACGAATTTGCTGTCGAGACTGCGCTCGTCCGTATGCTGCGCCTTGTCGCGGTTGCTCAGCACCTGATTGTCGCCCAGCACGCCGGCGGGCAGGTCGGTCATGGCCCCCGCGCCGGAGCCCTTGCCCTGGCTCCCCGGTCCCATGTGATGTTTGCTTGCCTTGGCCATCGTCCGGTCTCCCGTCGCTTCGGATCGGCTAGCGAACGAGCGAGGGGAACACATGTTCCGTGCCGGCGCGGGAGGCGACGGACGCACCCGGCCCGGCTCACTCGAACCCGGAAGGACCACGCCCTTGATCGTCCGTCCAAGGCCGACCACGGTTCAGCTGCTCTTCACCTTGCGCGGGTCGATCGTGCCGGTGATCGCCACCCGGCTGATCGCCGTTCTGGCGGTGTCGGCGGGGGCCGTCGTCCTGAACAGGATCGAGCCGCGCGTGCTTCCGGACGTCAGCCCCGCACCGTTCACCCTGCTCGGTCTGGCGCTCTCGATCTTTCTGGGGTTCCGCAACAACGCCTGTTACGAGCGCTGGTGGGAGGGCCGGCGGCAATGGGGCCAACTGGTCGCCGAGACCCGCAGCCTCGTGCGCGACCTCCTCGTCCTGCTGCCGGACGATCCGGACCTGGCGCGGCGCTGCGGGCACCGGGTCATCGCCTTCGCCCATGCCCTCCGCAATCAGCTGCGCGGCCGGGACGACAGCCCGACCTCCACCTGGCTGCCCGTGGCCGAGTGGGACCGGGTGACGCGCAGCCGCAGCCAGCCCGACGCGATCCTTCTGGCCGAAACCGCTGACCTGCGCGGCCTGATGCGACGGGGGGCCCTGTCCGATATCGCCTTCCAGGTCCTGTCCGAACGCCTGGGAGCCATGACCGCTATTCAGACCGCCTGCGAACGGCTCCGCTCGACGCCGCCGCCCTACACCTACTCGCTGCTGCTGCACCGCACGGCCTGGCTGTTCTGCCTGCTGCTGCCGCTGGGTCTAGTGGGTACGCTGGGGCTGGCGACGCCGGTTCTGACGGTCATCCTCGCCTATTGCGTCTTCGGCCTCGACGCCCTGGGCGACCAGCTGGAGGAGCCGTTCGGCGTGCAGCAGAACGCCCTTCCGCTCGACGCAATGGTGCGGGCCATCGAGATCGCGGCCCTGGAGGCCCTGGGCGAAAGCGTCCTGCCGGAGCCGCTGCTGCCCCAGCGCGGCGTGCTGCTCTAGCGGCGGGCTCTCGAAGTCGGACCGCCCCGCGCCATAAACAGACGCATGGTGTTCCCGCCCGACCGCCCCGCCGCACCGCAAATCTTCGATCGGAGGCTGCTGCGTCAGCGTCTCGCACGCGCCCTGCGCGGCGGCGGCGAGGACTTCCTCCTCACGCGGGCGGCCGAGGACCTGATCGACCGTCTGGCTCCCGTGCAGCGCTCGTTCGGGACGATCCTCGATCTCGGATCCCCGCGCAGCGCGGGCGCCGCGCGCCTCGCGGCCAGCTTTCCGGACGCGGCTCTCACGCGAGCGGCCCCCCTGCTCGACAACGGTGCGGGCCGCTGGGCCCTCGTCCGCGCCGACGAGGAAGCGCTGCCCTTTGCGCCGGAGAGTTTCGATCTGGCCGTCTCGCTCCTGTCGCTGCACGTCGTCAACGATCTGCCCGGCACGCTTGTCCAGATCCGGCGTGCCCTCAAGCCGGACGGTCTGTTTATGGCCTGCCTCATGGGCGGACAGAGCCTGACGGAACTGCGCACCGTGCTCACCACCGCGGAAGCCGAACTGAACGGCGGCGTCAGCCCGCGCGTGGCGCCTTTCGCAGATCTTCGGGATCTCGGCAGCCTGCTCCAGCGCGCCGGCTTCGCCCTGCCGGTGACCGACAGCGACCACGTGACGGTGCGCTACGCGTCGGTGTTCCGCCTGTTTGACGACCTGCGGGCCATGGGCGCGACGAACGTGATGACCGAGCGGAGCCGCCGCCCCCTCACCAGGCGCCTCCTTCTTCGCGCGGCCGAGCTCTATGCCGAGCGCTTCAGCGATCCGGACGGCCGGTTTCGCGTGACCTTCGAGCTCGTCTGGCTGTCGGGCTGGTCGCCGCATGAGAGCCAGCAGAAGCCGGCCAAGCGGGGATCGGCCACCGTCAGCCTCGCCGACGCGTTGAGCGCCATCAGAACGTCCCGCGGCGACAGCTGATGCCGGACGCATCGGCGCAAGCGTCGCCCTCCGACCAGAGCGGGGCGCCCGATGGGCTGCCCACCCCCCGCCGCTACATCGCGGTCGGGGCCGTCCTGGCCGCCATCGTCCTGGCAGTGCTCGACGGCGCCATCGCCAACGTGGCGCTCCCCACGATCGCCGCCGCGCTGCGTGTCTCGCCCGCGGCCTCGGTGTGGGTCGTGACGGGGTACCAGATGGCCCTGGTCGTCAGCCTGCTCCCCTGTGCGGCGCTGGGGGAATATATCGGCTACCGACGGGTCTTCACGGGAGGCGTCGTCATCTTCACCCTGGCCTCGCTCGGCTGCGCCCTGTCGCCCGATCTGCCGCTCCTGGTCGCGGCGCGCATCGTGCAGGGCCTTGGCGCGGCCGCGGTCATGTCGATGATCGCGGCCCTGCTGCGCGACACCTACCCCTACCGGCACCTCGGCTCGGCGCTGGGGCTGAACGCGCTGTTCGTCGGCCTGTCGTCGGCCGCAGGTCCGACGCTGGGCGCGGGCATCCTGTCGCTGGCCTCCTGGCCCTGGCTGTTCGCCGTCAACATCCCGATCGGCCTGATCGTGCTGCTGGCCGCCGGAGCCCTGCCCGACACGGGCGGTCACGGGCGGCGGCCCGACCTCATCAGCGTGCTCCTCAATGGCGGATTCTTCGCGCCCCTGGTCGCCGGCGTGGACCTGCTGACCAGCCGACCCGGGCTCGCCGCCGTGCTGCTCGTCGTTGCCGCGCTCTGCATGACGATGCTGGTCAGGCGCGAGGCGCCGCGCCCGGCACCGCTCATCCCGCTCGACCTGCTGCGCGGGCACACGTTCCGCATCTCGGTCATTGCCTCGGTCTGCATCTTCGCGTCCCAGATGCTGGCCTTTATCGCCCTGCCCTTCTACCTGCAGCACGGGCTCGGCCTCGACCCCCTCCGGACGGGCTTCTACATGACGCCGTGGCCTCTCACGGTCGCGATCGCCGCGCCGCTGGCGGGCAAGCTGGCCGACCGGGTCTCCTCCGCGATCCTCTGCGCGGCGGGCGGGGTCTGCCTTGCCATCGGGGTCGGGCTGGCCGCGGCTTGGCCGCTCCACGCGAACCTGCAGCCGCTGATCGCCTTCACGATCCTAAGCGGACTCGGCTTCGGCTTCTTCCAGACGCCCAACAACCGGAACATGCTTCTCTCGGCGCCTCGATCCCGAAGCGGGGCCGCGGGCGGCATGCAGGCCACCGCCCGCCAGTTCGGCCAGACCAGCGGCTCGGTGATCACCGCGTTGCTGCTGACGATCGCCCCCGCGGCGGCGCCCCGGCTCGCGCTCGGCACAGCGGCCTTGCTGGCCCTGATCGCGGGACTCGTGAGTTGCCTGCGTATCGACCGCGGCGGAGCCGAGCGGGCAAGCAGGCCCTGATGGGCGCGCCTAGTTGATGGACTTCGGACCGCCCCGCGCCACGCCGACCTTCGCCGGCCGGAGCACGCGCTCCCCGATGGCGTAGCCCGTCTCCATCACCTGGACGACGGTCCCGGCCGGCACGCTCTCGTCCGGCACCTCGAACAGCGCCCGTGCAGCAGGAGCCGCCATGACCTCCGCCACCCAGGCCTGGTAGGTCGGATCGTCGCTGGCGACCCGCCAGACCGCGCCGGGCTTGAGCACCCGCGCCAGCAGGGGGACGG
>CAXTVD010000220.1:0-2302 GCA_964247575.1 uncultured Lichenihabitans sp. | reverse complement strand
GGGTCGAACTTCTTGCCATCCGGCTCGATCGGCTTGACGTTGAAGCGGGCCAGCCGGGAGAGCAGGTCCTTCTCGGTCAGCTCGACGCCCTGGACCAGGGACTTCAGCGCGTCCCCCCCGCCAGACAGAGCCTCGGCCGGAACGCTCGCGATCGCGCGATGCAGGTTGTCGGCGACGTTCAGCATCTCGCGGGCGAAGTTCGAGACGCCGTAGGACTTGGCGTCGGACACTTCACGTTCGGTGCGACGGCGCAGGTTCTCCATATCGGCCATGGTGCGAAGCACCTTGTCCTTCAGCGCCGCATTCTCGGCGTTGAGGTTCTCCAGGACGACGAAGGGATCGGGCTCGCCGGAGGCGCCGTCGCGTTGCGTCGGCTGCTCCTGGGAGGGCTGCTCGCTGTCGAAAGGCGACGTCTGGCCGGCGTTCTGATCGGGCATCACTCACTCTGGCTGCTGTTGCGGTCTTCGGTCGCGGATATCAGGCCCGACCGAGTAAAAATCAAGCGCTGGCCACGTTCGGGACCCGGCTGTCGGGCGGGTCGAACACCGTCGCGAGGGTCGAGCGGATGGAAGCCTGGCGGTGCTCGTCGAAGATCTTCGCGCCGGTCAGATCGGTGACATAGAAAGTGTCGACCGCCTTCTCGCCGAAGGTGACGACCCGGGCCGAGGCGATGTTGAGGTTCAGCCGGGCCAGGGAGATCGTGAGGTCGTAAAGCAGGCCGGGACGGTCGTTCCCGCTGACCTGAACCAGCGTGTGCCGATTGGACGCCTGATTGTCGACGATCACCTCGGGCTCGACCGGGAAGGTCGCCTGGCCATCCTTGGCCGCGCCGCGCCGCGTCGCGAGCAGCTGGGCGAGACGGATCTCGCCCCGGAGGGCCCGCTGGATCGTGTTGAGGATCCGCTCCACGCGGCGCTCCTCGTCGGCATCCATGTCGAAGCTGCGGACGACCGAGAAGGTGTCGAGCGCCAAGCCGTCCGTGGTCGTGAAGATCTGGGCATCGACGATGTTGGCGCCCGCGGTCGCGCAGGCCCCGGCGATGATGGACAGGAGCCGCGGATGGTCGGGAGCGACCAGCGTGAGCTCGGTCACGGCGCGAAAGGCGTCGGTCGAGACCTTCATCGCGAGCGGCGCGGCCTGGTCGGCCACCGAGCGCAGCACCTCGGCGTGACGCACCTTGCTCTCGAGGTCGACCCGCAACCAGTAGGGTGCGTAGTGCCGGCCCATATAGGCGTCGAGATCCTCCTCCGACCAGTGCGGCAGCGCGGCCCTAAGTTCCGCCTGCGCGGCGACCAGCCGCTCGGCCCAGCCGACGGTGCGGGCCTGCCCGCCGATCAGGCGCTCGGTCTCGTAGTACAGAGTGCGGAGCAGCTGGCCCTTCCAGCCGTTCCAGACGCCCGGCCCGACCGCCTTGATGTCGCAGATCGTGAGGATCAGGAGGCATTGCAGCCGCTCGAGTGTGCCAACGACGTTCGCGAAGGTCTCGATCGTGCGGCGATCGCTGAGATCCCGGCTCTGCGCCGTGTTGGACATCACGAGGTGATTCTGGATCAGCCAGACCACGAGTTCGGTCTCGGTGTCGCTGAGCCCGAAGCGCGGCCCCAGGGTCCGCGCGAGCGCCGCCCCGGCGATCGAATGGTCCTGCTCGCGACCCTTGGCGATGTCATGGAGGAACACGGCGACGTAGAGCGCCCGCCGCATGGGGATGGTCGGCATGATCTCGTTGGCGAGCGGATGCTCCTCCCGCATCCGGCCGGCATCGATCTCCGAGAGGTTGCCGACGGCGAGCAGGAGGTGCTCGTCCACCGTGTAGTGGTGGTACATGTTGAACTGCATCATGCCGACGACGCGTCCGAATTCGGGGATGAAGCGGCGCAGCACGCCGGCCTCGTTCATGCGCCGCAGTACGGCTTCGGGCGCGTTCCGGGAAGTCAGGATCTCCATGAACAGGCGGTTGGCCTCGGGGTCGCTCCGCAGCTTGGCATCGATGCGCCGGAGCGACAGCGTCACCCGCCGGGTCGCGTCGGGGTGGATCGGCAGCCCGTAGCGGTCGGCGGCCCAGAACAGCCGGATGAGGTTGACGGGGTCGCGCTCGAAAGCATCCTTGTGCGCGATCGTGATGCGGTCGACCTCGATGGCGAAGCTGCTGTCGCCCGGGATCGTCCGGATCTTGCGGAACAATCCGCCCATGAGGCGGTTCAGCCGGGCCGGAGGCTTGAACTCCTTCTCCTCCAAGGCCGCGCAGACGATGGCGGTCAGGTCGCCGACGTCGCGGGCGATCAGGAAATAGTGCTTCATGAAG
>CAXTVD010000219.1:0-7323 GCA_964247575.1 uncultured Lichenihabitans sp. | reverse complement strand
GCACGTGGGGCGATGCCTGCGCCGGGGCCGGACCGGAGTCGTTCGGCTCCTGCTGCGCCAGGACCTCCCACAGGTTGGCGCCCAGCACGGCCCGCAGGCGCTGCAGGGTCTTGATCGACGGATTGGTGGTGCCGCGCTCGATCTGGCTGATCATGCCCGACGAGACGCCCGCCCTTTCGGCCAGTTGCGCGATAGTCAGCGAGCGCTCCGCCCGAAGGCGCCGCAGCTTCGCCCCGATGTCCACAGCCGCGGACGCGGTTGGTGCGGCACTGGTGATAGGGATGTTCATGCGCTGTCTTTCATCGATGCATGTAATATCTTGAACGTCATTTGCCGGCAAGAGAAGGCGGAAGATCCTTGGAGGCGAGACTGGCCGATGTCTCGCAACCCAAGCTTATTCCTCGAGATGCTTGTCGTTTAAGCGGTTAGGCTGGGATTGCGACACTTCTGTGCGGATGGCACGCGAAAGGGTCGACAATTTCAGCAATTCAATATATTGCACGTTCTCCCGGGCAGTGTAGGCTGAACATACAGCTGGTTGAACGCGGGAGGAACGTCATGGCGAACGAGATTCTAGGTGCGACGCTGACCCGTCGCAGGTTTATGGGCGGCACGGCGGGCCTTGGCCTTGGCGCCTTCGCGGGGTCTGCAGCTTTCCCGTCCGCCGCCCTCGCGGCGGCGCCTCCGAAGCTGCGAACCGTTGAGGACGGCTTCATCACCATCGCGATGAGCGGCGCCATGCCGGTGACGGGGGTCAAGGACGGTGCTCCCATAGGTACGGACGCCGACATGGTGGCGGCGATCGCCAAGCGGCTCGGCCTCGGCGTGAAGCCCGCCCTCATGGCTTGGTCGGCCACCATCGAGGCGGTGAAGACCGGCCGCGCCGACATCGTGTGTGGTGACATGGGCTGGTCGCCTGTCCGGGCGAACGCCCTGCTGCTGACCGACGCCATCTACTACGACAGTAACTACGTCCTGACGAAGAGCGATCGTCCGTCCGGACCATACGTCGACGTCAGCGACCTCGCCGGGCACAGCATCGGCACCGGGACGGGCTACAGCTATGTGCCCAACCTCAAGAAGATCTCCGGCGCGGAGGTGAAGCTCTACGACACGGACGATGCCTGCCTGCGAGACTTGGAGAGCGGCCGGATCGACTTCGCGGTGCTCGACGGCATCCAGATGGCCTACATGTTGCTTCAGAATCCGAACACTGGGCTCAAGCTCGTGCCCGTCAAGCCGAACGCGGAATATTCGTCGCTGACCGGAAAGGGCCGATCCGTGATGGGCATGAACCTGGAGAACACGGATTTGTTCGACGCGGTCAACGCCGGCGTCAAGTGGCTGTGGGCCTCGAAGACCAACGCGGCCTGCCTGACCCGTTACGGACTGACCAATCCCGACTTCATGGTCCCGGCCCTGACGGACCCGCGGATCGGGGCCGACCGGAGCCCCGAAGGGGCGATCCTCGGACCGGCCGCCCATCAGCCGAAGGACTTCTCCGCCTATTTCGCCTGATGCCGATCGCATCTTCGCGGGGCGCTTTCGCGGCGCCCCGGTCGCGCCATCGACCCCCGCTCGGAGTCCCGCCATGCAGAGCCCCACGGCCTCCTCCCATCCTCTCGTCAGGATAACGGGACTGCACAAGTCCTTCGGTGCCCTCGAGGTGCTGCGGGGCATCGATCTCGACGTTCGGCCCGGGGAGAAGGTGTCGATCATCGGCCCGTCCGGGTCGGGCAAGACCACGATGCTACGCTGCGTCAACTTCATCGAGCGGCCGACGCACGGGCAGATCACCATCGACGGCGAGCCCTTGGGGCGGAGGCGCGTTGGCGAAAACTGGGTCGACGTCGACGACCGCACGCTGGCCCGCCAGCGCGCGGGCATCGGCATGGTGTTCCAGCGCTTCAACCTGTTCCCGCACCTGTCCGTGCTGCGCAACGTCACCGTCGGCCCGATCAAGGTCGGCAGGGTGCCGGCGGCCGAGGCCGAGGCGCGCGCCCTGGCGCTGCTCGACAAGGTGGGGCTCGCCAGCAAGGCCCACAGCTATCCGGAACAGCTGTCCGGCGGTCAGCAGCAGCGCGTCGCCATCGCCCGCGCCCTCGCCATGCGTCCCAAGCTGATGCTCTTCGACGAGGCGACCTCCGCGCTCGATCCGGAACTCGTGGGCGAGGTGCTGGCCGTCATGGCCGATCTTGCGGCCGAAGGTATGACGATGCTGATCGTCACCCACGAGATGCAGTTCGCCGAGGACGTCTCGGACCGCGTGGTCTTCATGGACGGGGGTTTGGTGGTCGAGCAGGGGCCACCCGGCCGCCTTTTCCACGCGCCCGAACATCCGCGCACCCAGGCCTTCCTGAGCGCGGTGCTGGGGAAGAGGCGGGCCCACTGATGGGCGGCTGGTCGCGGTTCGCCGAACGCTTCCCCGAGATCGGCCGGCTGCTCCTCGACGGCGTGTGGATGACCATCGTCGTGACGCTGGGCAGCTTGGCGGTTTCGATCCTGCTCGGCCTCGTCTTCGCGACGTTCCGGACGTCGGGGTCGAGCCTGCTACGCGCCCTCACCCACGTCTACATCGAGGTGTTCCGCGCCGTGCCGGTGCTGACCCAGCTCTTCATCGTCTATTTCGGCCTCGCTTCGATCGGCATCCGGCTGTCGCCGATCCCGGCCGCCCTGGTCGGCTTCGGCCTGCACGGGGGCGCCTATCTCACCGAAGTCTTCCGGGCCGGCATCGAAGCCGTCGATCGCGGGCAGACCGAGGCGGCGCTGGCCATCGGCATGACCAAGCTCACGGCCTTGCGGGTCATCGTCCTGCCGCAGGCTCTGCGCGTCGTATTGCCGGCGCTCGCCAACTTCGCCATCGGCCTGCTCAAGGAGACGTCCCTGGCCTCTGCGGTGGCGGCGCCCGAGCTTTCCTTCAACGCCGGGATGCTGGTGAGGCAGACCTATCTGTCGACCCAGATCTATCTCTGCGTCGCCGTGCTCTATCTCGCCATGAGCCTACCACTGTCGTTCCTCACCCGCGCGCTCGAGCGCCGCGCCGCCCAAGGCAGGCGCGCATGATGTCCGCCTCGACGCTGGACCTCGTCCGCGAGTGGATGCCGGAACTCCTCGTCGCCGCGCTGGAGACGCTGAAGATGACGGCGCTCGCCTACGTGCTCGCCATGGTGGCGGGCCTCGCACTGGCGCTCGGAGAGATGTCGCCCCGGCTCTGGCTGGCGCGGGCCTGCCGGATCTATATCGAATTCGTTCGAGGCACGCCGACGCTGATTCAGCTTTTCCTGATCTATTTCGGCCTTCCCGCCTTCGGGATCGTGCTGCCGGGATTCGCGGCCGCCGTGGTGGCGCTGGGCCTACACTACGCGGCCTATATGTCGGAAACCTACCGCGCCGGCATCTCGGCGGTCGATCGCGGCCAGGGCGAGGCGGCCGCGGCGATCGGGATGACGCGGAGCGAAGCCATGCGCCACATCGTGTTGCCGCAGGCCGTGCGCGTGATTCTGCCCCCGATGGGCAACAGCCTCGTGTCGCTGCTCAAGGACACGTCCGTCGCCTCGCTCATCGCCGCGCCCGAGTTGATGATGCGGTCGGACGACCTCACGAGCGAGTATTACATGCCCATGCAGATCTATCTGCTGGCAGGGGTCATGTACTTCGTGATGGCGTTCCCGCTCTCGATGGGCGTCCGCTGGCTCGAGCGCGCCCTGGGCCGCGGGCGCGCCCAGGCGCAGCGGGCCTGATGGCATTCCGCCTCCGGAAGGTCGCTTCGCGATGCGGAAGACCTGCTTCGCCCTACCACTCAGACAGGCTCTCGAGTTGCGCCAAGACGCTAGCGTGACGCCCCCGCCGTGGCCAGGGCCCTCCGGCCCGCGCGGTCTCTCCGCGCGCCCGTCATCGAAGGGGTGGTTGACCCTCGGTACATCCTGCCGTCTGGCGGACACCTGTGGGATGATCCTGCCAGAGGAGGCCTCCCCGCTCGATGGCGGTCGCCGGGGAGAGCTGCGATGCTGGCCTCTTAGCGACACGTTCCGAGCGGACCCATGAAGCTCGACCGCATCGACCTGAGGATCCTCTCGGAGCTGCAGAAGAATGGTCGCGTCACCAACGTCGAGCTCGCCGAACTCGTCCACCTGTCGCCGAGTCCGTGCCTGATGCGCGTGAAGAAGCTGCAGACCGAAGGCTACATCACCCATTATGCGGCGCAGATCGACGTCGCGAAGATCGGCCAGACCTTGACGGTGTTCACCGAAGTCACGCTGCGCAACCACCGGCAGGTCGACTTCGCCCGCTTCCTGTCGGCGATGGAGAGGATCGACAACGTCACGGAATGCCACCTCGTCTCGGGCGGCTTCGACTACCTCGTCAAGTTCGTCACGCCCGACATCACGGCCTACCAGGCCATCATGGAGCGCCTCCTGGACCTCGATGTGGGGATCGAGAAATATTTCAGCTACGTCGTGCTGAAGTCGCCGATCGTGCGCAGCTTTCTGCCGTTCGGCACGATGTTCCCCACCTGATCACAAGGGCCGCGGGACGCTCGGCTCCGAAGGGGAAAGGGGCCGCGTCTGCGAGCCTCCGTCGTGGCGCGAGGCGGTCCGCGGGGCCGACGGGTCCTGCCGCGATGCGCATGTCTTCGGCCGAAGATGCCGAAACCGGGCCCGTCTACGGCGGAAAGAACGGCCGATGCTCGACCAATCTGGGGATGGGACGCGGAGCTGAGCGCCGGACGCGGGTCGGACCGGTCTCCGGTTTGAGGAGGGGACGTGACGACGCGCCAGACGTTTCGATTGCGGTCCTTCGGGTTGGCTACCCAGGACATCGCCTCCGTCAACCCGGACTCGCTGCACGGCCTGTCGATGGGCGTCGAGTGGCCTCACCGGCCGGGCGACTGGGAGATGCTCCGGGCGGTGGGACACGGCTTCGTCGCGCTCGACGACATCGGCCGTGTCTTCAGCTCCGCCATGTGGTTCCCGCACGGCAGGGATTGCGCCACGGTCGGCATGGTCATCACCGATCCCCGCGTCCAGACCCATGGCGGCGGCCGCTGGATGATGGACCGCCTGCTGGAGGACTGCGGCGAACGCCGCCTGATCCTCAACGCGACGCGGGCGGCCTTCAACCTCTACGCTTCTCTCGGCTTCGTGTCTCAGGCTACGGTCTACCAGTGCCAAGGCGTCGTCACGTCGGACCTGCCGCCGGTTCCGGCCGGACCCGAGGCGGTCGCCCCTGTCCCTGTCGCCGACCTGGCCGAGATCCTGGCCCTGGACGCGGCGGCCTTCGGCGCCCAGCGCTGCCGCCTGCTCCACCACCTCGCCGGGTCGTCGGCGATGCTCGGCCTGCGGCGCGGGGAGCGATGGATCGGATACGCGGTCTCGCGCCCCTTCGGGCGGGGGCAGGTCATCGGGCCCGTCGTCGCCGAAAGCGAGGACCAGGCAGCGCGGCTTGTCGCAGCCTTCCTGGCCGAACGGAGCGGATGCTTCGTGCGGATCGACACGCGGCAGGACCAAGGCGCGTTCCGGAGCTTTCTGCAGGCGTCGGGCCTGTCCTTGTTCGACACCGTCAGGACGATGACGCGCGGCACTACGCTCGCGGGCGTCGAGACCGGCGCGCCGGCCATCTACGGCCTCGGGGGCCATGCCTTCGGGTGAGGCACGGGGCCGCGGCGCTCCGCCGACCAGGCGGGAAACATCCCGAACGACATCGGCCGGCCGGGAATGCCTCCAAACATCGGCGTCACCACTTCGCAAAGGACAGCATGCAATGACCGAACCTCTCCGGCACCTGACAGACGCCGGCCTCCTCGACAGGTTCTACATCGACGGCGCCTGGCGGGCTCCGGACGGTGGGGCGTGCGCGCGCGTCGTCAACCCGGCGAGCGAGGCGGTGATCGCCGAAGTGGCGCTCGGGAGCGCCGCCGATGTCGAGCGCGCTGCCGCGGCCGCCCGGCGCGCCTTCCCGGCCTGGTCGCGCACCGCGCTTTCCGAGCGCGCCGCGCTGCTCGGCCGCATCCACGCGCTGCTGGTCGACCGCACGGAGCTTCTCGCCCAGGCGCTCACCGCCGAGATGGGGGTCGCCATCGCCTATGCGCGGCAGGCCCAGGTGCCGCTCGCCGCGGAGCATCTGCGCGTTTCGCGCGACATGCTGTCGGACTATCCCTTCCTGTCCCGGCGGGGCACGACCGCGATCCTGCGCGAGGCGATCGGCGTCTGCGGGCTCATCACGCCCTGGAACTGGCCTCTCTACCAGATCACCGCCAAGGTCGGCCCCGCCCTCGCGGCCGGCTGCACGGTCGTGCTCAAGCCGAGCGAACTGTCGCCCTTGAGCGCGCTCCTCTTTGCCGAGATCATGGACTCGGCGGGATGTCCCGCGGGCGTGTTCAACCTCGTCAACGGGACCGGGCCTGAGGTGGGTGAGGCCCTCGCGATGCATCCGGAGATTGACATGGTATCGATCACCGGCTCGACCCGTGCCGGCATCCTCGTCGCCCAGGCGGCGGCGCCTACCGTCAAGCGTGTCGCCCAGGAACTCGGCGGAAAGTCGCCCAACATCGTGCTCCCCGATGCCGACCTCGCCCGCTGCGTGCCACTCGGCGTCGCCTCTGCGATGCGCAACCTCGGCCAGTCCTGCAGCGCGCCGACCCGCATGCTCGTGCCCCGTGGACGGCTCGCCGAGGCAGAGGCCCTGGCGGCCGCCACCGTCGCCGGCTTCGAGGTAGGCGACCCGCTGCGCGCGGACACGACCCACGGCGCCATCGCCAATCGCGCGCAATGGGAGCGCATCCAGGCGATGATCGGCACGGGCCTGACCGAAGGCGCCAAGCTGGTGGCCGGCGGGCCGGGCCGGCCGGCGGGTCTCGAGGTCGGGCTCTTTGCCCGGCCGACGATCTTCTCCGAGGTGCGCCGCCCAATGGCCATCGCCCAGGAGGAGATTTTTGGGCCGGTCCTGGCGATCCTGCCCTACGACACAACCGACGAAGCGATCGAGATCGCCAACGACACGGTCTACGGCCTCGGCGCGCACGTGCACGGCACCGACCGGGACGAGCTGCGCCGGGTGGCGAAGCAGATCCGCGCCGGGCAGGTGCATCTCAACGCTCCGGATTGGGATCCGCACGCCCCCTTCGGCGGCTACAAGCAATCAGGCAACGGCCGAGAATTCGGCCGGGAGGGCATGGAGGAATATCTCGAGACCAAGGCCGTGCTCGGCTTTTACGCTTGACGCTCCGGTGTGCGGACGCGCCCGGTGACGTTTGTTTCCGAACAGTCACCGGTCGTGTCCCCTGGAGTGGTGTAGCTCGGCGGGAGCGATGACGCCCTGCCGCGC
>CAXTVD010000218.1:3253-7408 GCA_964247575.1 uncultured Lichenihabitans sp. | reverse complement strand
GGACATGACGGCCGTCGATTTCGAGGCTTTCGTCGCAGACCTCGCGACCGTCGCCGGCGAGGTGATCCTGCCCTTCTTCCGGACGGCGGTGCCCGCCACTGATAAGGCGGCGGGCGGGGCCTTCGACCCCGTGACGGAGGCCGATCGGGCGGCGGAAGCGGCGATGCGTCGCATGATCCTCGACATCTTCCCGGCCCACGGCATCATCGGGGAGGAGTTCGAGGACCACCAGCCCGATGCCGACTATGTCTGGATCCTCGATCCGATCGACGGCACGAAGAGCTTCATCTCGGGTCTGCCGCTCTGGGGAACGCTCGTCGCGCTCCAGCACCATGGGTCGCCCGCCTATGGGATGATGCATCAGCCCTTCACGCGTGAGCGCTTCTTCGGCGACCGGGCGCGGGCGACCTGGTCCGGGCACAACAGTCATAACACCCAGATCGTGCACCACCTCCGCGCGCGGCCCTGCGCGCGGCTCGAGGACGCCACCCTCTTCACGACGAGCCCCCTCCTGATGTCCGCCGAAGAGCGCGACCGCTACGCCGCGGTCGAGGCCTCGGTCCGCCTGCCCCGCTTCGGAGGCGACTGCTACAGCTACTGCATGCTGGCGGCGGGCCACGTGGACCTCGTCATCGAGGCCGGGCTGGAGCCCTACGACATCGCACCGCTCATCCCGATCATCCTGGGGGCCGGCGGGGTCGTCACCACCTGGGAGGGCGGCGACGCCGCGAAGGGGGGGCGGATCGTGGCGGCCGGCGACCCGCGCGTTCACGAGGCTGCGCTCAAGCGGCTCCAAGTCTGACTGGCCCCACCGCGCCCCGCGTGCTGGGCCCGTTCGGTCCCGGAAAGGTCCAGGGCTGTTTCCAATCGGGATATGGCGGAGGAGGCAGGGCCGCCCGGCTCGCCCCGAATTTCACGTGTCTGCCTTAATGAAGTGCTAATGTCCTCTTGACAGACTGATCAATCCCGCGAGCCCGCTGTCCCATTCTGACGCCGCTCCGTTGGCACGTGCTTCGCTGCGCCGCCCACGATTGATCTGATCATGTGGGGACGGCGAGTGATGCGTGCGGAGAACAGGACGGCCCTGGTGTGCGGAGCGGGCGGCTTCATCGGCTCGCATCTCGTCAGGCGGCTCAGGCGCGAAGGCTTCTGGGTGCGAGGCGTGGATCTCAAGTTTCCGGAGTTCAGCGAGACCGAGGCCGACGATTTCGTGGTCGGTGACCTGCGCAGCCAGGAGTTGTGCCGCTCGATCGTCGATCGCCGGTTCGACGAAGTCTACCAGCTCGCCGCCGACATGGGCGGGGCCGGTTACATCTTCACGGGCGAGCACGACGCCGACGTCATGCACAACTCCGCTTCTATCAACCTCAACGTGCTGGATTGCTGCCGGCGTCGGAACAGCCGGAAGATCTTCTACTCCTCGTCGGCCTGCATGTACCCGGCCTATAATCAGGAGGACGCCAGCAACCCGACCTGCGCCGAGGACAGCGCCTATCCCGCCGCTCCCGACAGCGAGTACGGCTGGGAGAAGCTGTTCAGCGAGCGGCTTTACCTCGCCTTTCGTCGAAACTACGGCATGACCACCCATGTCGCGCGCTTCCACAACATCTTCGGGCCCGAAGGCACCTGGACCGGCGGCAAGGAGAAGGCACCCGCTGCCATCTGCCGCAAGATTGCCGCGGCCAAGAGCGGCGATGCGATCGAGATCTGGGGCGACGGCGAGCAGACCCGCTCCTTCCTCTACATCGACGAGTGCCTGGAGGGATCGACGCGACTGACCCGGTCGGCCTTTGCGGGGCCGGTCAACATCGGCTCGGAGGAGATGGTCAGCATCAACCAGCTGGTCGATCTGGTGGCCGACATCGCGGGCAAGCGGATCGAGAAGAACCACATCGTGGGGCCGCTCGGCGTGCGGGGGCGCAACAGCGACAATCGCCTGATCCGTGAGAAGCTCGATTGGGCTCCCTCGACGCGGCTGCGGGACGGGCTGGAGATGACCTACGGCTGGATCGAGGGTCAGTTGCACCGCAACTTCCACTGACCGGCACGCGGCGGGGCTTGCGATGATCTCCCCTTCCATCCTGGAGCGAGAGCCGGGCGACCAGGCTCCGATCCTGGCTCGCGGTGCCGCGCCCGCCCGCCGGGTCCTCGTCGTCCACAACCGCTACCAGCAGCGCGGCGGCGAGGATGCGGCGGTCGAACGGGACGTGGCGGCGCTGACCCGGGCGGGGCAGGTCGTCGAAACACTGTTCGTGACCAACGACAGCATCCGCACTCCCGCCGACCGGTTGCGAACGGCGATCGAGGCCGCCACGGCCCCGCGTGGGGTCGCCGCGGTTTTGAAGGCGGCGGCGCGGTTCCGTCCCGACGTCGTGCACCTCCACAACACCTTTCCCCTGATCTCCCCGGCCGTCCACGCCGCCCTCCGTGCGACCGGGACCGCGACCGTCCAGACGCTGCACAACTTCCGCGTGACCTGCGCCAATGCGATGCTGCTGCGCGAGGGCCGGCCGTGCGAGGACTGCGTCACCGGCTCGCCCTATCGCGCCGTGCTGCATGGCTGCTACCGCGGCTCCCGGCTGGGCTCGCTGAGCGTCGCTCACATGATCGAGCATCATCGCCGCGCCGGAACCTGGACGACGCAGGTCGACCGCTTCGTCGCGCTGACCCGCTTCGCCAAGGACCGCTTCGTGCGCGCCGGCCTTCCCGCCGCGCGCATCGCCATCCGGCCCAATGGTCTCGCGTATCCCGGCGCAGACGGCGGGCGGCCCCGCGCCGGCCTCCTGTTCGCCGGGCGCCTGAGCACCGAGAAAGGTGTCGCGGTGCTGCTGGCGGCCGCGCCGCTGATCCAGGCGCCGCTCCAGGTCATCGGCGACGGACCGCTCGGCCCGGCCGTTGCGGACTGTCCAAGCCTGTCGATGCGCGGCCCGCGCGGGCCAGGCGAGGTGGCCGCCGCCATGGCACAGGCTCTCGCGGTCGTCGTTCCCTCCCTCTGGTACGAGGGCCTGCCGATGGTCGTCGCCGAGGCCTTTGCCGCCGGCACGCCCGTGATCGCCTCGCGCATCGGCGCCCTCGCGGAGATCGTCGAGGACGGCGTCACCGGGCTGCACGTGCGGCCCGGCGACGGCGCGGATCTCGCGCGGGCCTGCAACTGGATCGCCGACCATCCGGAGGAGGCGCGCCGCATGGGGCGGGCCGCCCGCGCGGTCTTCGAACGCGACTGGGCCGAGAGCGTGACCACGGCCGCGCTGCTCGCCATCTATGCCGAGGCGATCGCGTCACGGGCCAGCGGAGGAGAGCGTTATGAGCCATGATCCCGAGGTCGCCACCTATCGCCTCGGCGGCATCCCTGTCGCCGATATCGACATGGCCGGCCTGGTCGCCTCCGTCGGGCGTTTCCTGCGGCAGGGCCGCACCGCGCCCGGAACCTTTGTGGCCTTCTGCGGGGCCCACGGCGTGGTGGAGTCGCAGACCGACCCGCGCCTGCGGCAGGCGCACGAGGCGGCCTGGCTGGTGGTGCCCGATGGGCGCCCGCTGTTCTGGATGGGGCGGCTGAGCGGCTGCCGCGTGATCCGGCAGGTGCCCGGCATCGAATCTGTTGAGGCGGTCTGCCGGGCGGGCGTGCGGCCGGGGTGGCGGCACTATTTTCTCGGCGGCGGCCCGGGCGTGGCCAAGCGGCTCGCGGCCGAGATGGGCGCACGGGTCCCCGGCCTGCATGTCGTGGGCTGCGAGACCCCCCCCTTCCGCCCGCTAGGGGACGATGAGGTTGCGGCCATGCGCGAGCGCATCCGCGCAGCGGGCGCTCAGATCGTCTGGATCGGCCTGGGCACGCCCAAGCAGGAGCTGTTCATGGCCGAGCATGCGCCGCACCTGCCCGGCACGATCTGCATGGGCGTGGGCGCCGCCTTCGACGTGAACATCGGCACCATCGCGCGCGCTCCGCGCCTCATCCAGGTCGCGGGGTTCGAATGGGCCTACCGGCTGCTGCGCGAACCCAGGCGGCTGTGGCGCCGCTACGCGCTGGTGGTGCCGCATTTCCTGCGGATCGCGTTCCTCAACCTGGTCGGGGCCTGATCGTCGCAGGTCGCGATCGGGCCGGCGCGGTCCGTCAGGGGCGGGGGCCGCGAAGCACGGCCCCGAGGTCGATCCCGACCG
>CAXTVD010000218.1:0-3243 GCA_964247575.1 uncultured Lichenihabitans sp. | reverse complement strand
GGTCACGAGCACTCCGAGGCGCAGCCGTTCGGTCTGGGCGGCGAGCGCCGACAGATCGAGGCCGGACGCCGAACGGACCCCGGCGGGCCCCGCATTGGTGCCGATCACCTGCCGCGACCGCTGTCCGCCGTCCGAGAAGTCGAACGGCTCGCTGAGGACGAAGGTGTTGCCCGACAACCGGTTGTCCTTTCCAACGGCCGGCTCGTCGGCGAGGATCCCGGCCAATCCGGGGTAGCGGCTGCGCCAGAGTGCCGAGCCGACCGGCATGGCGCTGTAGGCGCCCATCAGCTCCGAGTCGGGGTCGGTGATGGAACTGGTGGCCCAGGTCTGCCCGCGCGAATCGACATGGATCGCGGGGCTGGAGGCGACAAAGACGTTGCCCGCCACCAGATTGTCCCGCCCGCCCCCCAGGAAGACGGGCTTGTCCACGCGAACGAACAGGTTGCGGCGGATCGTGAAGCCGCTCGCAAAATCGTCGAGGTAGACGCCCTTGCTCTCGAAACCGGGGTCGGCCCGGATGTCGTGCAGGAAATTGCCTTCGATGACGGTGCCCCGCGCCGTCCAGTCGCGTCCGGCGTAGATCGCGCCATTGTCCGAGATCCCCGCCAGGAGGCGGGTCAGTTCGTTGCCGACGATGCGGTGGTCGTTGCCGTGCAGGATGAGGGCGGGCGCCCCCGCGTCCTCGAAGAGGTTTCCGTCCACGAGCGCGCCGACCCCGTCCACCTCGATCGCGGGCTGCTGGGTCAGAACGAGGCGCGCGAAAGCGGCGAAGCGGCTCCGGCGCACGAAGAGGCCGCCGCGGGTCAGGGTCTTGCGGTCCCCGCCCTCCAGCTGGACCGCAGTCCCCCCGAGCCCCGTCAGCGTGCAGTCCTCCAGGCCGCTGTCCTCGTCGGCCTGGAAGGCCACCCCGCGTGCCGCGGCCCAGCGCAAGGTGCTGCGGCTGATCACGACGTCGCGCGCACCCTTGACCGCGACCAGGTCGCCCCGCGCGTGATCCAGCGTCAGGTTCTCGATCCGGACATGGGCTGCGCCCTCGATGTCCAGCAGCGTGCCCGTCACGGCGACCTCGAGACGGCCGTCCCGGTCGCGAGGCCAGGCCACAAGGAGCCCATGCGCCGTATCGCGCCACCATTCGCCGGGTCGGTCGAGCTCGCTCAGGGCGTGGCTGATGCGAAAGCGCGCGCCGGCGCGAATGCCGTCATAAGGCAGTTGCGGAAGCGTGACCCGGCGGGTCGCCACGTCGGTGCCGGCCACCGGCAGCGCCTCGAACAACCAGTCCCAGCGCCAGAAGCCCTCGGCCCAGAGGTCCGGCTCGCCGCGCCAGCGCTGGATCCGGGCGTCGTCGACCGTGAAGGCGGGATCGTCGGCCGCGGTCGATCCGGTCACGACATGCGCCCAGCCCTCGTTGGGCCAGCGCGCCGGCACCAGGGCACCCTGGCCGTCGTAGACCTCGAGCGCGACGGTCGCCGGCCGGTCCCGGAGCAGGCTCATGTTCTGGATCGTCGGACGATCGAGCGCGCCGGGCGGGAGGCGGTAAAGCCGGACGTGGTCGCGCGCCTCGGCCGGCAGGCGAGCGGCGATCGACGCCGGCAGGGGCATCGACACCGGATCGAGCGCGACGCTGCCCGACAGTTCGGTCGCGCCACCCGACGCGCCGCGGATCACCAGCGGTGCGCCGGCCGTGCCGCCGTGCTCGGGCCCGATGGTCACGGCATGCGCCAAGCGGACGACCCCGGCGGCGAGCTCGATGGCGACGGGCGCGGCGGGGCGTTGCGCGCGCAGGCGGGCCACGAGGTCGAGCGCGCCCTCGAGCGTGGCAACGGGCCCGACCGGCCGTCCCCCCGTGACCGGACGATCGTGCCCGTGAGCCGGATCGACGCGGATGACAACCGGCGTGTCCGAGGGGCCTTCGGCGGCCCGCGTCGACCCGATGGCAGCGGCGGCCAGCCCCAGGGCGAGAACCAGGGGGACGAGCCGCGGCGCGGCTCCTGGGTGGCGGCGCACCACCCCCGCGGCCGCGCTCACCGACGGCTCGCGGGCCAGAGCGACTCCCAGGTCGCGAGCGGCTTGCGCCAGGCCATGCGGGCATCGAAGCCCGCGGCGGCGGCCAGCATGTAGCACATGGAGGTCGCATGCCCGATCAGGACGACGAAGGCGGCGCCCAGCAGCCCGGCGCGGGGGAGGAGCGGATAGAGGCACAGGAGCGATACCGCCAGGCTGAAGGCGAAGGCCTGGAAGATGACGCCCGTCCGCTTGGTCGCCCGGAAATACTGCGAGGCCATGTCACGCACATGGACGAGGAGCGCGGCAAAGGCGAGGATGCGCAGGCAGCCGGCGAAGGGCGTGAAGGCCGGGCCGAAGATGAGCTTGAGCCAGAAGGCCGAGGGGAAGGCGATGAGCAGGACGGGAACCGCCAGCAGGGCGCCGAGCTTGGCGCCGGTCGAGACGAGATAGGCGTTCAAGCCGGGCCTGCCGGCCGCTGCATAGGCGCGGGCGGCCCCGACCGGGACGATGTTCTCCGTCGCCGCGAGCAGCAGGAGCACGAAACCGACGAGATACTGCGCGGCGCGAAGCCCGCCGATGGCGTGGTCGCCGAGCATCGCGCCGGCCACGATCCACACGAGCTGTTCCTGGCCGAAGGTCACGAGCACCACGGGCATCAGCCAGCGCGCCAGTGGCACGTGGCGCCCCAGGACGGCCCGGACCCGCATGGCCCGCCAGCGCCGGGGACGGAACGTCCACAGGAAGGGCAGGCCGGTGAGCAGCGCGGTCCCGCCCAGCACCTCGATCAGGAGCGTCACGGTCAGGGTGACGCCGCATTCGTGCAGCGCCACCAGCACCAAGGGGAAGGACACGGCGCGAAGCGCATCCATCACCGTGGCCTGCAGCGCCAGCGCGGAGGCGAACAGCAGCCGGCGCAGGGTGAAGACGAAATTCTGCGAGGCGGTCAGGGCCGCCGTCGCCGCCAGGAAGCGGACCGGCAGCGCCTCGCCGCGCAGATCGAAGAACACCGCCAGCAGGGCCGCCACCAGCAGCCCGGCCCCGAGCGACACCAGGGCGGCGACGCCCAGCAGCGAGGCGTCATAGGCGCTGGACGAGCGGGTCCGGCTGCCGACGAGCGTCATCATCGGCGAGGTGATGAGGGCGTTGTGGAGGTTCTGCGCAAAGCTGACGAAGATCATCACGAGCGCGAACCGGCCGAAGGACGGGAGGTCCACGAGGCGCGCGGCGATGATGCCGGTA
>CAXTVD010000217.1:0-7416 GCA_964247575.1 uncultured Lichenihabitans sp. | reverse complement strand
TCGCCTTCCTCACGCATCTCGCGGAGTTTCTCGGCCCGGAATCGCGCTTCGTCCACCAGGGCATGACCTCCTCGGACGTGCTCGATACCTGCCTTGCCGTGCAGCTGTCCCGGGCCAGCGACCTGCTGATCGCGGATGTGGACGCGCTGCTGACCGCGCTGCGACGGCGGGCCGAGGAGCACAAATTCACGCCCACCATCGGCCGCTCGCACGGCATCCACGCCGAGCCGGTCACCTTCGGCCTCAAGCTTGCCCTGGCCCATGCCGAATTCGCCCGCTGCCGGGCGCGGCTGGTGGCGGCGCGCGCGGAGATCGCGACCTGCGCCCTGTCGGGAGCCGTTGGCACCTTCGCCAACATCGATCCGCGGGTGGAAGCCCATGTCGCGCAGGCGATGGGACTGACGCCGGAGCCGGTCTCGACCCAGGTGATCCCGCGCGACCGGCACGCCATGTTCTTCGCCACGCTCGGCGTGGTGGCATCCTGCATCGAGCGACTGGCCACCGAGATCCGCCACCTCCAGCGGACCGAAGTCCTCGAAGCCGAGGAGTATTTCGCACCGGGCCAGAAGGGCTCGTCGGCGATGCCGCACAAGCGCAATCCCGTGCTGACGGAGAACCTGACCGGGCTCGCGCGTCTCGTCCGCGGTGCCGTGACGCCCGCACTCGAGAACGTCGCGCTCTGGCACGAGCGGGACATCTCCCACTCCTCCGTCGAGCGGGCGATCGGCCCGGACGCGACAATCACGCTCGACTTCGCCCTGGCCCGGCTGACCAACGTGATCGACAACCTGGTCGTCTACCCCGACACCATGCGCCGCAATCTCGACCGGCTGGGCGGGCTGATCCATTCGCAGCGCGTTCTGCTGGCCCTCACCCAGGCAGGCGTCTCCCGCGAGGACGCCTACCGCCTCGTGCAGCGCAACGCCATGCCGGTCTGGCGTGGGGAGGGGGATTTCCTGTCGCTGCTGAAGGCGGATCCGGAGGTCACGGCCGCCGTGCCGGCACCCGAGCTCGAAAGCCTGTTCGACCTCGCCTATCACCTCAAGCACGTCGACACGATTTTCCGGCGCGTCTTCGAGACGGTGCCGGCGGCCCCGCCTCCGCATGGGGCCGGCTGAGCCGAGGCGACCCGTCCCCGCCTTGATGGAGCCGAAATCCTTGCGTTATTGACCCGGTTCGCGTTTCTTGCCGGCAGCACAGTCCGCCGCGTTGTCGAGTAAAGGCAGGAGAGTGACTTGGCCGTTGTGATCGCCCGATCGAAACCCGTCGCACAGGTCTATCGCCTGTTCGGCACGCTGGTTGCGCTGCTGGTGCTGATGGGCTTCGGTCTCGGACTTGCGCACTGGCGGTCGGCGCGGGAGAGTCGCTCCCCTTACGGCGCCCTGACCGCCGTGACGCCCCAGCCTGCCGTCGATGTTGCGCCGCCGGCCCGTCTGCTCGCCGCGGCGACGCCTCCGTCACCGCCGCCGGCGGCACCGGGACCCGGTCCACAGGCGCCTGCCGCGGTGCCTCCCGCGGCGAGCAGCCCGGCCCTGCCGGTCGATCCGGTCCGCCCGCAGCCGCGGGTAATCTCGCTCGGCAAGGGCGGGATCGATCCCACGCAACCCGTGCCACCGCCGGTACCGGCCGCAAGCGCGCCGCCGGCGAGCCCTGCCCCGATGCAGGCGTCGCTTCCCCAGCCCGACCAGTCGGCCCCCGATCCCGCCGCGGCGGACGCGGCGAGCGAGAAGGCGGACGGTCACGCCATCAACATCAACACGGCGTCCGTCGAGCAGCTCAACCACATCCCAGGGGCGGGCCGCATCGGAAAGACGATCGCGCGCCACCGCCCCTACGCCTCCGTCCAGGACCTGGTCGATCACCGCGTCTTGCGGGCCAGCGAATTCGCGCGGATCCGGTCCAAGATCACGACAGACTGATCAAGCAGGATCGTTGCACAGGGCCGTTCCCGGGTCGGCCGGCCACAGCGGCGAAGCGCCCGGCCGCTGAAGGCTTTGATCGACGCAAGGGGTGACGAACGCGCTGCTGCGTCGGCTTAACATCCCCTCAACACCTTGGCTTCAATCTGACCGGTCAGCGGGACAGGTTGGAGAGAGCTTTGGCGGCGCGTACCGGGACAGGATCGTGCATCGCTCTTGCCTGCCTCGCGCTGGAGCTGGCCGGCTGCGCCGGGACGACCCCGCCCGACCCGATCCTGGCGCCGCCCTGCGACCTGATCTGCCAGGTGCTGCGCCTGTTCGACCTGGACCAGCCGCCGGCCCCGCCGGTCCTGCCCGCGCCGGTCCCCGTTCCGACCGCGCCTCCGCGCAGGCCCCGACACGAACACCACGCGCGCCGGCCATCGCTCCGGCGCCACCGGCACGAGGCGCCTCCTCCCTCCGCCGATGATGCGCCCGTCGGGGTCACGGTGGTTCCCCAGACCGTTCCCGCCGCCTCCCCGCCCGCGCCCCCGGTGGCCGAGGCATCCCCGCGCCAGACCATGTCAGGCAGCCCGCCCATCACGCCGCCGTGGTTCGAGCCCTGGACCCAACCCTGACGGACGCCTCAGGGCCGCTTCGGGCCGGCCTGCGGAGTCGTGGCCTTCAGCCCCGGGGTGATCGCGAAGACGCTTCCCGCCGCCTCTCCGGCCTCGAAGGCATCGGGCGACACCATGCGGCCGGCGCTCCGGCTGGTCCGAAACGAGATGTTAAGCTTGCGAAGCTCCTCCTCCAGGATCGACGTCTTCACCGGGACGAGGTCACGGCCGGACCGGCTGTTCGCGCCGTCGCGCTCGGCTTTCATCGCGTCGAGCTTGGCGGCGATGGACGTCACCATGCCCAGCGCGAAGGATGCGTGGGCGCGGTGGCGATCCTGGTGCCGAATCCGCAGATAGTCGGGGCCGGTCTTGAAACGCCCGAGTTCCGCGCGCACGGTTCCGTCGATCAGCCCCGTGAGGTAGGCCGCGCTGGCGGCATCGGCGGGCAGGCCGAAGAACACGTAACGGGCCTCGCCTCGCTCGCTCTTCTCGCGCCAGACCTTGCAATCGCAGAAATGGGCGACCGCCCCGACGCAGTCGGCGATGGGAATGCGCTTGTTCCGGACGGTTTCGTAGACGACGCGCTCGCAGGAGGCCTGCCGCAGTTCGACGTCCGTCAGCGAGAGGTCGTAACGGTCGAGCAGGTCCGCCACCTTGGCGGCGGCAGCGAGAGCTTCGTCCGCGGTGCATCCGTTGTCGATCGTCTTGGCGCGCAACGCCTGGATGCGGCTCTTGAGCCGGTCGAGACCGACGGAATCGGCGTGCGATGGAGCCAAGGGTCTCACACGGGGAAGCAGGGGGAAGGGAACAACGCCCGCATCGGAGCGGGTTCGGGGGCGGCGGCCGCGCTAGGTCGACGCCGCCCTCAGGGCCGCCTCATAGGCCAGTCGGACCCAGCGCGCCATGACGTCCGGGTCATCGAAGGCCTCGTCCGGGATCGACCAGTACGGCATGTTGACGGGCTTCCCGGTCTTGCCCTCATAAGCCCAACGCGTGGCGCCGGCAGCCTCGAAAGCGGGCGCGCTCACCGCATCCGCCTTCAGCAGCACCCCGTCGCGCAGCTCGATCGCAACGATGTGCCCGCGATGGTAGATGCCCTTGCCGCCGAACATGCGGCGGATCGAGACCGGGCCGAGCGCCTGGAACATCTCCTCGATCGCCTCGGTGTCCACGCCTGTCCCCTTCTGCGTCGAGAACGAGCCGCCTGCAATCGGGTTCGGAGTGCAGCCACCCCGCCTATGGGGCTGTCCGCGAGCCCTGGCGTCGCGCAGCGTGGCCATTGACGCCGGTAGAAGAAGACATCCGCTCCTACACGTCGAGATTGGCCACGCTGAGCGCGTTCTCCTGGATAAATTCGCGGCGGGGCTCGACGACGTCGCCCATGAGCTTGACGAACATGTCGTCGGCCTCGTCGCTCTCCTTGATCTTGACCTGCAGCAGCGAGCGGACGTTGCGGTCGAGCGTGGTCTCCCAGAGCTGCTCGGGATTCATCTCGCCGAGGCCCTTGTAGCGCTGCATCTGGCTGATGCCCTTGCCGCCCGCCACCATCACCGCGTCCACGAGCGCGCTCGGCCCGGCGATCTGGACCTGGTCGGACTTCCGGAGGAACAGCGCCGGCCGGTCGTAGACCTCGTGCAGGCCCCTGCCCTGCTCGTCGAGCCGGCGCGCCTCGGCCGAGGACAGGAGCCCGGCATCGAGCACCACCGCCTCCTTCACGCCGCGCACCGCGCGCGTGAAGACGAACCCGCCATTATCGACATATCCCGTCCAGCCCCGCTCGGTCTCCTCCGAGAGCGCGTTGAGGCGGCCGGCGATCTCGTCGGCCAGTTCGACAGCCCGCTCGTCGCCGATCTGGTGGATCGGCTTCAGCCCTCCGGCGATGGCGGTCTGTTCGACGGCCGTCCGATCGTAGCGCGAATGCAACTGTGCGAGCACGGCACGCACCAGGCGCGCCTGGTCGATCGACGCCATGAGGTCGGCCCCGGCCCGCTCCTCGCCGCCGGCCAGGCGGAGCACGGCGCTGTCGAGGCCTCCATCGATGAGGTAGTCCTCGCGGGCCCGTTCGTCTTTCAGGTACTGCTCGGACTGGCCACGCTTGACCTTATAGAGCGGGGGCTGCGCGATGTAGATGTGGCCGCGGTCGATCAGGTCGCGCATCTGCCGGAAGAAGAAGGTCAGCAGCAAGGTGCGGATATGCGAGCCGTCGACATCGGCGTCCGTCATGATGATGATCTTGTGGTAGCGCAGCTTGTCCGGGTTGAAGTCGTCCCGCCCGATGCCGGTGCCGAGCGCGGTGATGAGCGTGCCGATCTCCTGCGAGGAGAGCATCTTGTCGAAACGCGCCCGCTCGACATTGAGGATCTTGCCACGCAGCGGCAGCACGGCCTGATATTCCCGGTTGCGGCCCTGCTTGGCCGAGCCGCCGGCCGAATCGCCCTCGACCAGGAAGATTTCGCTGAGCGCTGGGTCGCGCTCCTGGCAGTCGGCCAGCTTGCCCGGCAGGTTGGCGACGTCGAGGGCGCCCTTGCGGCGCGTCAACTCGCGCGCCTTGCGGGCGGCCTCGCGCGCGGCGGCGGCCTCGACCACCTTGGCGGTGACGATCTTGGCGTCGGCCGGGTGCTCCTCGAGCCAGGAATGCAGGGTCTCGTTGACGATGCCCTCGACCACCGGGCGCACCTCGGAGGAGACGAGCTTGTCCTTGGTCTGCGAAGAGAATTTCGGGTCCGGCACCTTCACCGACAGGACGCAGGTCAGCCCTTCGCGGCAGTCGTCGCCCGTGACGTCGACCTTCTCCCGCTTGGACAGGCCCGAACGATCGGCATAGCCGGTCATCTGCCGCGTCAAGGCGGCGCGAAAGCCCGCCAGATGCGTGCCCCCGTCGCGCTGCGGGATGTTGTTGGTGAACACCAGCACGTTCTCGTGATAGCTGTCGTTCCACCACAGCGCACATTCGACGGTCATGCCGTCGCGCTCGCCGCGCATCATCAGCGGCGCCCCGATCAGGGCGGATTTCGCCCGGTCGAGGTAACGCACGAAGGCTTCGAGCCCGCCCTCGTAGTAGAGCTCCTCCTGCTTGGGCTCGGCGTGCCGCGCGTCGGTCAGGACGATGCGGACGCCCGAGTTGAGGAAGGCGAGCTCGCGCAACCGGTGCTCGATCGTCCCGTAATCGAAG
Source organism: uncultured Lichenihabitans sp. (assembly GCA_964247575.1). Classification (GTDB taxonomy): domain Bacteria; phylum Pseudomonadota; class Alphaproteobacteria; order Rhizobiales; family Beijerinckiaceae; genus Lichenihabitans. Next base: position 1,729 of record CAXTVD010000217.1, on the reverse strand, counting down.
TCGAGCATGGTGAAGGTCTCGCCCGAGGGCATGAACGTCACCTCGGTGCCGCGCTTGGGCTCGCCGTCGACCTCCGGCGCCGGGCCGACCACCACGAGCGGCGACACGGCATCGCCATGGGCAAAGGCGATCTCGTGCTCCTTGCGGTCCCGCCAGATGCGCAGCTTCAGCCAGGTCGACAGGGCGTTGACCACCGACACGCCGACGCCGTGCAGGCCGCCGGACACCTTGTAGCTGTTCTGGTCGAACTTTCCGCCGGCGTGCAGCTGGGTCATGATGACCTCGGCCGCCGAAACGCCTTCCTCGGTGTGGATGCCGGTGGGGATGCCGCGTCCGTTGTCGGTGACCGTGACCGACCCGTCGACATTCAGCGTGACGGTAACCAGCGTGGCGTGGCCGGCCAGCGCTTCGTCGATGGCGTTGTCCACCACCTCGTAGACCATGTGGTGCAGGCCGGACCCGTCGTCGGTGTCCCCGATATACATTCCGGGGCGCTTGCGCACGGCATCGAGACCGCGAAGAACCTTGATCGAATCAGCGCCGTAACTCTCCGGCTGCAAACCGGGTCCGTCCTCCGACGGCAGGGGCTGTTGAGCCATTGACTGGTAAAACCTTCCACGACCTTGAAAGCGGGCCAACCGGCCCAACGAACATCGCCCTGTCTATATAGCGATCTTCGGTGCCCAGTGCAGCAGCGATCCCTTTGTCTTGTCACGGATCGCGCGGCTCGTGCACGGCTTTTGAAGGGTCAAGCGCTGAAAGGCACTCCGTTCACAAGCCGGACGCTCATCGGCCGGACTTGGAGCGCCGCGTCGGGCGCGGCACCAGTTCGCAACGTCATGGGCCGTGGGCCGGCCGTCTTACTTGGCCTTGGCCTTCGTGCGGGCCTTCGCCTTGGTCGGCATTGCGGCGGAGGTGGCGAGATCAGGCGAGACCGCCGCGCGCTTGGCAGCCGCCTTCTTGGTCGGCGGCTTGGGGGACGGCGAGGCGGCCGCCGAAGGCGCCGTGATGGCCGGCTCGCGATCGATTGAGGTCAGGTCATGCTCGCCCGTATCGGTGAGGTTGGGCGCCTGCCCCTCGTTGTCGATGGCCACCGACATCTCCTCGACCGGCTCTTCGGCACCGCTGGTGCGCGGCAGCAGGGCCGAACCGGCGCTGTCGTGCAGGGCGATGATCTCCTTGGCCTCATCCCAATGTTCGCGATCGCGCCCGTGCGGCCGACCTTCGGCCTCCCACAATTCGTGTGCCTTGGCCGCAATCCGATCGTCGTCACCATCCATCATCGCAGTCTCCCAGCTGTATCGAGGGGCATGTCCTCCGCCTGGTGGCGGACCTCCTCGTCCATTTCGTCCAGACCGTCCGCCGTCTCGTCGGGCAAGGTCGGTCGGCTGTTCTCGGCATCGACCCAGTCCCGGACGGACGCGTCCTCCGGGTCGGCCCCGACATCGTCGACCGAGGCCGGTCCGATGTCCGTGTCGGGGCCTGTCGAGGCCGCGTTGGGGTCGAGCGGCCCCTTGTTGTCGGTCGCGTCCACCGGGGGATTCGCCATGCGCTGCGTCCTTCTAGACCGTTAACACTTAAGACTTTGTAAACCCTGATGGCCGCCTTTTGGTCGCGCCGACGCGGGGAATTCGCGCAGGTCAGACGCCCAGGCCGGGATCGCTGGCCTGATGCAGGCGGTCGGCTGCGGCATGGGCGAAGCGGATCAGCATGGCTCGCCGTGTCGCTG